>SIAF01000322.1 GCA_009691905.1 Planctomycetaceae bacterium
GCTGCGCGCGTGATGAACCATGCCGCGCTCAAATGCCACGTCGCTCCCTCGTGCGCCCTCGCTTCCGACGCCCGAATTCGCCAACCAGATTGGCAACTTGGCAGGCAGTGCTGCCGTCTCGGCAGGCACCCCCTTGCACCTGCCATCAGTCAGAACTCGCGCTGTGCAACAATCGAGCCGAACACTATTGCAAGGGGGGGCAGGGGGGGGTCGCGCGGCACGGTGCTCACGCCTTCATGACCAGCACCCGTTATCACCACACCGCCGCGTTTGCCATGCGGCAAATCGACCGGTACGATACGGTTCGCCACGCTCGCGAATGCCCCCCGGAGAGACACCCATGCGGCGCGTCCATCGTTCAGTCGGGATCCCGTTCCTTCTCGTTGCGGCCTGGTGGTCGGGCGGCGTCGGTCGGCTCGAGGCCGAAGACTGGCCGCAGTTTCGAGGACCCAATGCCAGCGGCGTCTCGTCGTCGGGGCAGGCGCTGCCGGTCGAGTTCTCGCACGAGCAGAACGTCGCCTGGTCGGTGAAGCTGGGGGATGGCATCGGTTCGCCGATTGTGGTCGGCGGTCGCGTGTTCACCACGGCAATGGTCGGCGAACAGAAGCTGGGGGTGTTCGCCTTTGATGCCACGTCGGGGGCGCCCCTGTGGCGCCGCGAATTCGACACCGGCAAGCTGCCGCGAATCACGCCGCCCAACAGCCACGCCTCGTCGACCCCCGCCTGCGATGGCCGGCAGGTTTACGTCTACTTCAGCACGCTGGGGATTCTGGCGCTGAATTCCGCTGATGGAGCCGACGTCTGGCGCTTTCGAATACCGCAGCCGGCGTACCTGATGGACTGGGGGGCCGGCGCTTCGCCCATCGTTTACGGCGAACTGGTGATCTTCAATCAGGATGACGACCTGGCCCCGGCGCTGTATGCCGTCGATGCCGCCACGGGAAAACTCCGCTGGAAAACCGAGCGGCCCGACATGCTCGCCGGCTATTCGGTGCCGGTCGTCTGCGAGGCGGGCGGGCAAACTGACCTCGTCGTGGCCGGCAGCGGCAAGCTCAAAGGCTACGACCCCGTCGACGGCAAAGAACGCTGGACCTGTAACACGCTGGTTCGCACGCTGATGACCAGCCCGGTCGTGCGCGACGGTGTGATTTATGTTTCGGTTCAGAGCTACGGCGACGAGAAACGGACGCTCAAGTTCGCGCTGCTCGAGTGGCTCGACACCAATCAGGACGGCCTGTTGACGCGTGCCGAGGTCCCGAGTGAGTTCTGGGATCGCTTCGACCGCTCGGACAAAGATCACGACGGCGTCCTGCAGGATGCCGAGCTCGATACCGGCTTTCAATCGCCCGAGAACATGGTCGGCGGCGGATCGATCATCCAGGCGATCAAAGGGGGGGGCCAGGGAGACGTCACAGCCACGCATCTGTTGTGGAACCTCAACAAAACCAAAGCCCCTTCGAACCTCGCTTCGCCGCTGGTCGTGGGGGACCAGTTGTTCGTCGTCAAAAAGGGGGGGCTGTCGAGTTCGTTCGACGTCGCCACCGGCAGCAAGCATTGGGAACTGTCGCGGATCAAAATCATCGGCGACTACTACGGATCGCCCGTGGCGGGAGACGGCAAGATCTACGTGACGGGTGCCGACGGCTTCGTGGCGGTCCTCGCGCAAGGCCCCAAACTCAACGTGCTGGCGACCAACGATCTGGGTGAACCGTGCCTGGCGACCCCGGCCATCGCCGATGGGCGGATCTATTTCCGGACCCGTGAGAAGCTGTTCTGCTTTGCGAAGGAGGCGAAGTGATGGGACTCCTGCAACGCGACGCGCGGTGTCATCTGAAAAGACGGGAGCGAACCACGAATAGGACGGATAAAACGAATACGAAATGCGGGACTGTCACAATTTCGGATTCGGTGACATTCGTGTCATCCGTGCCATTCGTGGTTCAAATCTTCCTTAGGCGATGGTTGGCGGCAGCCGCGCTCGTCATGGTTCTGTTGCTCTCATCGCCAACGGGGTACGCCGGGCCGAAGGTGCACGTGGTCGTTGGGAAGGAGGCCCCCAAGCTCGAGCGATTTACGGCCGACGAGCTGGCGGGACAATTCCGCAAACTGTTCGACGCTGAGGTCGTTATCGACCAGGCGATTCCCGACGGAGGCGGGGCGCTGATTCTCGTCGGCAATCCGTTCGCGAATCCCGCGCTGAAGGCGATCACCGCCGACTGGCCGAAGCTGTCGGACCAGGGGCATCTGCTCAAAAGCATCCAGTTCAAAAATCGCCCGGCACTCGTTGTCGGCGGGGGAAGCCCGGTGGCGACGCTCTGGGCTGCGTATGAACTGGGGCACCACTTCGGGATCCGGTCGTTTCTGTTCGGCGACGTGTATCCGAACACGGCCCCCGAAATGAAGCTGGACGGGATCGACATCGTGCTCGAACCGGCAATCCGGGTGCGCGGCTGGCAGGCGCTGGACGCATCGTTGACCGGTCCCGAATCGTGGGGCGTCGACGAGCAACGTCGCGTTCTGGGGCAGTTGGCCAAGCTCAAGTTCAACCACATTTCGTTCGCCGTCGCGCCGTGGCAACCGTTTTTCGCCGCCGAGGGCGCCGCGGGCGTGCTGCAGCGCGGCAATCGGTTCGCGGTTGACGGCGATACGGCGGGGCGCGGCGTGTTTGGGGGCGCCAAGCGATTCGAAAATCCTGATTTCGCCGGCAAGGCATCGGATGGCAATCTTAACGCCACGGGAACGGCTTACTTGACCGCCTTGATCGACGCGGCCCGCGATCGGGGAATGACCGCTGAGTTGAAGATCGACCCGTTGTTGTTCCCGCTGGAAGTCGCCGGCTCGCTGAGTGACGGGCAGGCGTTGATGTACCCGGAACTGTTGGCGATTCAGCCTGGGCCCAAGCAGGATTCAAGTGACCCGAAGTTGCGAACTCTTGTTGCAGCGCGACTGCGGGCTATTGCCGAAATGTATCCGAAGATCGATGTGTTGCAGCTTTCACTCCCGGTCAATCGCCTCTCCTGGAGCGATCAGGGCCGCGCCCTGTTTGAGCGACTCGAGACGGAAAAGAAGCAGGGTAACGCCGCGACAATCACTCTCGATGTGCTGGTCGACCCGAGGGGAAGCGCTGCCGATCGCGACAAGGGATTCAATCAAGCGGCGTTGCTCGATTTAGTGCAAAGAGTTGCCATCGTGCAACGGGTAAGGAAGTCAAGAACAATCGTGGGCTTCGACCCGCGACTGGTCCTGGCCATCGGTGGCGATTTGCTCACGCCGGCGCTGCTGGGTTCCATCGACAAAGTCGTTCCGGGGGCGATCAGGCGCTGTGAGTTCGGCCCTTACGCACCGTCGAGGGCGGCAAAAACGCTGGCACAGTGTGCGTCGGTGTCGATCGGCAAATCGCGATGCCGTCCGATCCTCGCACTCGACACGTCACTCCCGGAAAACGGCGTTCTCCCTGAGCTTTCGATCATCGACGTCGAAACTGTCCTGAAGCAGGTCAGCTCATCGGGGTTTGACGGGTTGGTTCTTTGCAACGGACAAATCGGCGACATGGACCTGACAGCCACCTACATTTCACGCGCGGCATTCGATACCAAACTCACCCCGCGACAGGTGTGCATCGACTTGTTGACACCAGTCTGCGGCGAGGGCCCCACCGATGCTGTCTGGAAGGGTTTCGCCGCGATCGAGAAGGCAACTGCCTTATTGCAAACAAAATCAACGCGCTTCGCAGTCCCTGCGCCAGACATGCTGATGAGTCTCTACACGCAACAAGGCGCTCACGGGGAACAAACGCTACCCGACCCGGTCTGGGCCGAGGCTCGCGACCTGTACCTGGCGGCGATGAACGAAATGTACCGAGCCAACCAGCGCTCGGCCGAAGGGGGACGGGCCTACACGCTGTACTTCGCCCGCCGCTACGAGTTTGCCTACGAGTATTTCAACGTCCTCGAAGCGCTGGCCCTGGCCGGGATTGCGAAGCGCGACGGCAAAGTCGACGAACAACGCTCGAAGCTCGAAGCCGCCGTCGAGTCTATGCACGCAGGCTTGAGCGCCCTGGCCGCCGTCGCCCGCTCGAACAGCGACCGGGCCGTCATCGCCGTGCTCAACGAATACGGCTACCGCCCGATCAAGCGCGAGCTTGAGGGAGTCGAAGAGGCGGTCGCAGCGGAAACCAAATAAACAGCGGATGGAAACGGCGCGCAACGTTGGGTGGCGGGGTCAGAGCGATTGCATGCGGCTGCTGCATGACTCGCAGACTCGAGTGTCCCACGTCGCGAGACATCACCTGCAAGTCAGTCGAGCGATGGCCCCGTCGGGTGGCGACGCAGGTTTGCCACTATCGAACGTCTTGCGTGCAACGGGGCCATCGCTGGTCGTTCGACTCCGGGATGCTGCAAGTTGTGCGAAGGGTTTCTCGCTGCAATCCGGTCACTCACGACAAACGCTCTGCTCCCTCTACCCCCCGCGAACGGTAGACTAACGGCATGGCCACTCCGGCAACCCCCAACCCGACCACGACCGTCCAGAATGAGCCGCAGTCGCGCCGAAGGGCAATGGAATTTGTCTGTACGGTTGCCGCCGGGTCGTTGCTGCTGGCAATCACCGCCTGCGTCTGGCGGCCGGATGCGGTTGCCGCGCTGACTCTGGCCCCGGCGTGGTGCTGGCTGCTGCCCGGCGGAACGTCGACGGTGGCGCTCTGGCGAGTTGGATACCGCAAACCCGCCGGCGTTCTGATCGCGGCGTGGCTCGTGTTCGCGGCGGGCTGGATCGAAGAAATTCGCTCGGTGACACGGCTGGTCGGGGGGACGCTCAGCGAGCTGCCTGGTCCAGGCGAGCGTCGGCTGCGAGTCGTGTCGCTGAATTGCGCCACCAATCCGCGATCCCTTGCCGACTTGCAGCGGGTGGCTCCTGATATTGTGCTGCTGCAGGAAGTCCCCGGAGTAGAGCAACTGGAGAGAATGGCCCAGGAACTGTTCGGCGACGACGCCGGCGTGTTGCACGGAGGAGACACGGCGATTCTCGTGCGGGGTGCGATCGAACCCCGGTTCGTCGATCGCAGCGCGCACTTCGTTGCAGGTCGAGTGACTCTTCGCGGCGGTTGGCAGTTCGATTGCCTCAGCCTGCGGCTCACCCCGCCACCGGCCCGGCTCGACTTCTGGGCACCGGCATTCTGGGCAAGCCATGCGGAATTGCGAAACACGCACCGTCGCGAGTTGCAAGCGATCGTCGCTCAACTCGGGCCGCTGCCGACGGAACACCCAATCGTCGTCGGTGGTGATTTCAACACGGTATCGCTCGACCAAGCGCTGGACCTGCTGCGCCCGCAGCTTCACGATGCCTTTCCTGCCGTCGGCCGCGGCTGGGGCGCCACCGGAACCAACGACTGGCCCCTGTTCCGCGTGGACCAGGTCTGGATCGACGACCAGAGCCGTCCGACCCGCGTCCATGCTGAAAAGACCGTCTCGTCCGACCATCGCATGGTTGTGGTTGAGTTGGTTGTTGCCGAGTGATCGGCAATTGGTCGTCCCCAAGCCCGATTCTCTCGCTCGTTCCGTGGGTATATACTACGAGCACGCGTGAATTGCGCAATTCCGGGAGTGCCCCGATGGACGACAACGCGCTTGTTGAAGCGTATCTTGCCGCGAGTTCGCATCAGGCGCATTTTCTTCGGAACATGCTGGCCGATGCGGGCATCGAGGCTCGATTCGTCGACGAATTGTCGACGCTGGGAATTAGGTCGGGTGAGGTGTCGGGGCCGTGCCTCTGCGTCCGCCGTCGCGATCGACAAAGGGCCCGGCAAATACTTGAAGCATGGGACGCCGCTCAAGCGGCGGGGCGGATCGCCGATGCTTCCGGTGACCGGTCGGAAATGCCCCTGCAATGATTTCGTCTGCTTCGAACGGCTACTTCCGGCGTTTCCAATACCCCGAGCGACGGCTGGTGTGGGCGACCGCGACAACGAACACGTCTTTCTCCGAACGAATTCGATAGACGAGTACGAACGGGAACCTGGAGACGCGAACGTAATGAAATCCGCGCCGAATGACCGGGTACGAGAGTGGATCGACCGCCAGGCGGACGACCGCCTGATGAACCTGATTGACGAACCGTTGTGCCGCCCGGGTCGACTTCGCGCGATACCACAGCAGCGCCTGCCGCAATTCATCCCGAGCGAGAGGATGAAACTCGATCACGAATTCAGGTCCGCGCGGAGTTGCGACTGGACGATTTCCCACGAGATCCCCGGCGACCCGTCATTGGATCGGCGCTCCAGCTCGGTTTGGAACTCAGGATCGTCGATCGACCATCCCGGCAAATCGTCCGAGACGGTCTCCATGAGTTCTGTCGCGAGAAGCAGTCGGTCGGATTCGGACAATTCCATCGCCGAGTTCAGTACGTCTTCGCGAGTTGCGGGCATCGTGATTTTCCCGTTGCAGCCGACTTTGATCGATCTTATGCAACTTCGATCTTACAGCAGTGCGGTCGTGACGGCCACAGGAGTTTCCCGCGGCAATGTTGCGACGTCAGAGCAATCGCGCGGCACACGGTTTCGTCCGCCCCGACAGTCGACTTGATTTGTTTCAGCCCTTCGGGCAGTTTTGCTTTCGGTGACAACGCAACGCGACCCGACGGGGCCATCGCTGGTCACTCGACTCCGGCAAACCGCAAATTGTGCGAAGGGTTGCGTGTTGCCTTGCGGTTACTGCACGCGGGCCGCTCTGACACCCGGCACCCTGCCGACTGTCATCAGTACGTCGGCAACGATTCGACCGGCAGGGCCGAGATGGTGATCGGGCCGCCGATCGCTCCGACGGTGGGGGCGCCGTACGGGGTGTAGTAGGCTCCCGGCGGGGGCGAATACGGGGCGGCATACGCGCCGCCGCCGCCGCAGGGATTGCACGAATTGCCGCAGGGGTTGCAGCACTTGAACCAGTCGCAACAGCAACCGCCGGCACTGAGCAACGACAACATTCCGGCCAGAGTCAACAGGCAGCGTTTCATGTCAGGCGTCCTTGGGATGAGGGATGAGGGGCGAGGGGCGAGTAATGGAGAATTGACAAAGGACAATTGACAATGGTGCGCGGAAGGGCGAGGGCGAGCTGTCTCGGCTTTACGATTCAAACGATCTACGATCTACCATCCACGATCTACAGATTTTCAGGGGATTAGGCGGCGGCAGTCTCTTTGGTGCGGGCGGTCAACAGTTCCCACACCGAATCGTTGGGGACTGTGCAACCGCCGGGATTCTTCTTTTGGGCGCGCAGGTAAACCAGACCGTCGTCGGGGACGTGTAGTTCGGGGGTTTTGAGCGGCACCGTCGCCAGGTGATTGCCGCGCCAGATTTCGATGCCCCAGGGAAAGAGGCCGAATTCACCGTCGGCATGAATCTCGCAACCGGCATTGCGACGCCAGACCTGAATCCGCAGGTTGCGGCGCATCTGCCACCAGCGGGCGAATTCACCCAGCGAGGTCTGCCACAACAGCGAACAACGGGCCGCGTCTCTCGCCAGCGACAGCAAGTCGTGGATGATGTTGAACCGCGCCGTTGATGCCGTCAACAGCAGCGGACATCCCGATTGGTAGTGTTCGCCGACCCATTCGACAAACTCGTCGCGGTGCGGCAGCGGCAGCGTGCCCAGCTTGATCCACGCGGGCCGCTTTGCTGTTCGTTCGGGATGCTCGACCTGGCAGGTCAGGCCGCGATGGTGTTGGCAGGCGTACCGCAAACCGAGCTTCAGCAGCGCGGCGGTCGAGGGGAGCGGCTCGTCGGTCTCGCTCAGGGCGAGGCCCGAAATCGCCAGCCCTGCCGCACGAAACCGCGCGATGCGCGTGCTCCAGTGCGAGAGGGTGCTGCGCCGTGATATCTCGAAATCATCCGGAAGAATGTGCCATCCCAGGTCGACCCGCGGCCCCTCGACGAGGGGCGAGAGGGCTTCGCCGCGCAGACGGCTGGAGACAAAATGCGTCACCTGTCCCGGCAGCGTTCCGGCCAGCGCTTGAAAGTCGGTCATTTCTTCGGCGGCATGCTCGACTCCCAGGGCCATCGCGCTTTGGAACGGAAAGGGATAATCGGCCAGTCGCAGCCAGACCCCGCCTCGCAGTTCTAACTCTTGTTTGAGTCGTTCCAGAAAGACCCGCGCGCAGTCGGACGCCGAGCTGCCTTTCAAAGTCCCAAACTCGGGCCATTCGGCGCCACACGAAAGGTCGCCCAGGTCGAGAGCGGTCAGTCCTTGTTTTTCGGTTCCTCTCCGGAATTTGTGGGTGAATTCCGGTGAATCGCGTAAGGGTGTCGGAATGGTGCGTTCGTGATGGGGAGATTTGGTGTGCGTGGAGGGCCGCCCGGCTCGTTGTGGCCCCGCAGCCGCAATCCGGCCTGCCCA
>SIAF01000323.1 GCA_009691905.1 Planctomycetaceae bacterium
GCACACTGGCAGCGGTCCCCAGCCACTTGCTGGAAATGCCAGACAAGTCGTGGTTGCTGTTCGCCTCGTCGTGGCATCCATTGAAGGGCGACGAGTGGCAGAGAGAGTGGCTGGAACTCTATCATTCGCAGGATCGCGGCCAGACCTGGCAGCCGGTGAAAGTCATCATGGACATGGGGGAATACGGCGGGTTGCCCCAGGCCGAGAACGGGTGCAGCGATCCGGGCATCATCATCGATCAGCAAACCGGGGAAATCTTCTGTTTTGCCGTCTGGATGAACGGCAAACCGGGCAAGCATCAGTGGAACGGCGACGGATCTGAACCCGGATTCGAGATCGGTAAGAGCGCTCAATTCCTGATGGTCCGTTCCCAGGATGATGGCGTGACCTGGTCCAAACCGGAGAATCTGACCCGCACGCTGAAACAGGAGTCGTGGTGGTTGCTGGCCCCGTCGCCGCAGTCCGGTTTTACGATGCCGGACGGCACGCTGGTGATGCCCGTGCAGGGGCGGGAGGGGCAAGCGGATCTGGCGACATTCGCGACGCTGATGGTCAGCCAGGATCACGGAAAGTCATGGACCGTCGGAAAACCGGCCTATCGCGGCGGGAACGAGTGCCAGGCCGCACTGCTGAGCGACGGGTCCATCATGCTCAACATGCGGAACGACCATGAACGATTTCGTGCGGTTGCGGTGACCAAGGATCTCGGGAAAACCTGGGAACCGCACGCCACGAGCCGCAACACCTTAATCGAGCCGAATTGCAATGGAAGCCTGCTCCATGTTGACACCGTCGTGGATGGAAAAAAAACGCACCTGTTGTTGTTCGCGAATCCCCATACGCAAAAAGGACGGACGCACCATACGATCCAGGTGAGTTTTGACGACGGCCAGACTTGGCCCGAATCCCATCACCTGCTGCTGGACGAAGGACTCGGCGCAGGCTATCCGAGCCTGACTCGCGTCGACGACGACCATGTGGGAATTGTCTACGAAGGAAGCCAGGCTCAGCTGACTTTTGAGAGAATTCCCCTCCGCGAGTTGCTCCGTCCCCGGCCTGCAGCAGCCCAGCCTGTCAGTGGGGCGTCCTCACCGGATTCCGCGGGGTTGTCGTTTCGTTACGATCGCCCCGCCGAAGGCGCGGCGACGATCCGTCAGTTCGGGGGAAAGGTGCCGCCGGTTGAAGACGTGGTGCACGTCTACGCCACAGTCCACATGGGACCGTGGATCCGCGGCACGTTCCTGTCACTCGACGATTTGCCGCCCGTGAAATCACAGGAATCGAAGTGATCAGGGCCAGATGGACTGCCCGAGAACGGTGCCGATGCCAGCGTGGCGATCGGCGGTCTGTTTAGCTAGAAAGAAGGTCGAAATGCTCCGCTCGCGCAATTTGTGGCTGTCGATTCTCACACTTCTGCTCTGTCACGCTCCGCTGGCAGCCCAGTCCCGCCAGGCGCCGCCCGGGATGTTCAAAGACCTCGACGACGAAATCCTCGGCGATGCGATTGTCATTCATGGCAAGCAACTGTTCATCGATGACTACATCATCGGCGACATGCAGGGCGTTACAAAGCAACTTCACCAGCCGACGAAACATCCGCGAAACCCGATCGTCCGCCGTGACCCACAAAAGGATGGCCTGCAGATCGACTATGGAAGCGTCGTCTTCGATCCGCGATCAAAGCAGTTTCAGCTGTGGTATCCGGTCATTCTGGGCAAGAGCTTCCGTGAGCATCAAACTCATCAGTATCTGGTTGGCTATGCGGTGTCGGACGACGGCCTCGCCTGGACCAAGCCGGTCTTGAACGAAACGACCGGTTCGAACCTGATTCTCATGGACCCGCCCGATCCGTTCATCGGCGGGCCAGGCGTGATGATCGACGATCACGACCCGAACCCCGATCGCCGTTACAAAATGCTGTATTTTGCCAAGCCCGACGGAATGTCGAGTTCGCTGGCGGTCCACGTGGCCTATTCGGCGGATGGCATCCGTTGGAAACAGGAGCCCCGAAATCCGGTGGTTCCCTTCAGCGACACGCAGATTTCGCCCTATTGGGACAATCGGCTGCAGCGGTATGTGGCCTATCTGCGGTATGGGCCGCCGAACATCCGTGATGTCAGCCGAATCGAAAGCTCGGATTTCGTGCATTGGTCACCGAAGGTCACCGTGCTGAAGAAGACGAAGCTCGATGCGCCCTTCAGTACGGAGTTCTACACCATGACGGCGTGGCCCTACTCGGACGTCTATCTGGGACTTCTCAATACCTATCACGGCGAGACGATCAAGCCCATTCCCGAAGACAAACCCTGGATGGACCGGGTTGACAATCAACTTGTGTTCAGCCGCAACGGAGTCACCTGGAAGCGAGTTGGGCAAAGCGGCGTGCTGACAGCCGCCGATCTGAAAGGGGAACGAGACTGGAAGGCGGAGGCCGAACGGGCGACGTTTCTCCCCTACGGGAAATCGAGGGACGAATGGGACTGGGGGCAGGTCTATCCGCATCACAGGCCGCTGATCATCGGTGACGAAATCCGAATCTACTACGGCGGGACTCGCAACCGTCATTGGGCAACTTTTCACATGGATCCCATTGAAAGCGGCGTCGGCCTGGCAACCTTGCGCCTCGACGGTTTCGTTTCGGTGAACGCCGGATCTGATGCCGGCACGCTGACGACCAAACCGCTGGTGTTCTTTGGCGACACGTTGGAGATCAACGCCAACGCCGAGGGCGGTTCGCTGACTGTTGAAGTGCTCGATGCCGAAGGTAAGGTCATCGAAGGTTTTGGCGCCGCCGATTGTACGCCGATCACCACCGACAGCGTCCGGCATGTGATGAAGTGGAAAGACAACGCGGACTGTCACCTGCTGCAAGCGCGGCCGATCAAGCTGCGATTTCATTTGAAGAACGCGAAGTTGTACGCCTTCGAGCCGCGGATTCGCCACAATCACTATTTGCAGTCGTACGATTAGAACTCGTTGATCGCCGATCCTGAGCAAGGAAATTCCACCCATGTCTGCCACACGACGAGATTTTCTTCAGGCTGCGGCCGTGGGAATTATGGCGGTCGGCGGCCCCGCGGTGCGTCGATGCGCGGCTGCTCAAGTCGCAGCGGACTCCGCCGAAATCCGCACGTCGAATCATCTGGATGCCGACTTGCATCTGTTCCTCAATCGCGACGAACTGGCGGTTGTCGACAACGTCGCGCTGGAGATCAACCGGCCCAAAAAGCAGCCGCAGCCGGTGCTCGTCGCCGATCGACCGTGGGAAGGGGAACGGGCGCAGGCGTGGGGGAGCGTGATCGTCGAGCCGGACGGCCTCTTGCGGATGTGGTACTTTGCGTTCAACACGGAACGCAAGCCGGACGAACTGGACCGGGGCGGCTACGCCTATGCCGAGAGCCGCGACGGAATTCACTGGGAGAAGCCGGACCTCGGCGTCGTCGAGTTCCGCGGCAGCAAGCGGAACAACCTCTTCTATACGTGCGCGCCGGACGGCAAGAACCTCGTCGATGAAGAACTTGCGCGTCGCAACGTCGGCCTGCCGGCGCTCAGCGAGGACGGAAAAGTCCTCGGCGTCGTCAACAATCTCGATGGCCTCACGGTGGTTCGCGACGACGATGATCCCGATCCCATGCGACGATATAAGCTCATTGCCAACATGCAGGACCATCGCATGTGGGCGTATGCCTACCCGGACAAGTATCCCCAGGTGACCAAAGAGGCTGAACAGCAGGCCCGCACGATCATCGGGCAGTATCTCGACACCAGTCCCGATGGCATTCACTGGACACGCCAGCCGCGGCGCATTTCGCACGGCGCCGGCAGCGATTACATGATGGTGCTGCACGATCACCGCAACCGCCGTTGGTGGCTCAATGAGCGCAGCTCCAAAGGGACAGGCGGCCGCAACGCCGCCCTGCGCGTTGGAGTCAACTGGACGGACTGGTCTGAACCCGAGATCATCTTCGACAACGGACCGGAGAGTGAGTTCGGCAAGCGCTTCGAGTGGCACGGCGGGATGACGCCGTTCAACTACGGGAACGTGAACCTCGGCTTGCTCGAAAAGTGGCCGAACATCGGCTTCGGCGCGACCTGTGAATTGATCTGGCAGCCGGAAGGGGGCCAATGGGCTCGCGTGGCGCCGGGCGTGCCGTTCCTCGACGTCGGTCCCGAAGGGGCCTTCGACCGTCTGCTGGCTTACCCGACGCACAACGCTCCGATCCGCATCGGCGATACGCTGCACATCTTCTATACCGGCGGAGGCGTGAAGATGAATCCGAAACAGGGAATTCCCATGTCGATCGGCCTGGCGACCTTACGCCTCGACCGCTTCGCCGGCTTGGGGAACTGGCGTTCGCGGCGCGTGGGAATGGTCGTGACCAAGCCTGTCACGGCGACACACCCGCATCTGGACGTGAACGTCGAACTGCTGGAGGCGACGCCGCTACAGGTCGCCGTGGTCGATGCCGAGGGAACCCCCTTGCCGGGCTTCGGGTTCGACGAATGCCAGATGAACCACGATCCGCGGCAGGTCTACACCCGCGTGCGCTGGAAGCAGCACGCGGACCTGGCTTCGCTGCAGGGTCAACCGGTCCGGCTCGCCTTCCGCGTCGCAACGGCGCTGTTGTACAGCTACAGGTTTTCACCCGCATGACGCCGGATGGGGCGGCACATTTTCCCACAGATAATTGTCCTGTTTGGTCCGTCGAATACTAAGGAACCGAAATGATCCGCCCTTTCTATTTCGTCCGAAGCCTGACCGTCAAATTCCTGGCTATTGCATTCGTCGTTGCCGCTGGATCATGTTTGGCCGCTGAATCACCGGAAGCGCACCCGGAGTTTGTGGCGGGGCCGTTGCCACGCAACGGAGATTTCTCGCGCTATCAGAGTCACGGACGACCGGCGGAATGGAATCCCGCGGTGGAGAGCGGCAAACATGATTTTCGGCTGGACCCGGTAGCCACCGGTCGGGAATTTCTGTTTCCCCCCTCGGCGGCAGTCATTGCCACGCGTGAAGCGGGCCGTGCCTATTACTTCCAGGAAGTCCCGCTGCTGCCCGGCGAGTATCGGCTGCAGGTCGAGACTTCAGGGACCGTGGGAGCAACAACGCAGATTGTTTTCGCAACGGAGGGGGCTGAAGTCACCACCGGCCTGATGGACCTCGCGGAGGACTGGAAACGTAATGAATTGAGTCTGACTGTTCCACAACGAACCGCCACGATTCGGTTGTATGCCGATTCTCAAGCCGGCGGCGTGGTCCGGTTCCGCCGCGTGCGCATCGACTCAGTGCGTTTGAAGTCATCGCCAGTGCCGTTCGAGGACGGCGCTCACATCGCCGGGATTGTGCTGCCGCTCGACCCGACTGCGGCGGAGTCTTTCGCGTGTTACGAATTGCAGAGTTACCTGCATCGGATGACGGGAAAGACACCGGGTCTTAAAGGCCGCGACCATGTGGAGCAAAGATTTCTGTTGTACTTGGGGCGAGCCGCGGACACCGGCCGTCGCAGCGAATTGAACGAACAACCGGCCGATTCCTACTTGATTCACAGCGATGACCAAGGACTTCACCTCGCGGGAAATACTGACACCGGTACGTTGTACGCCGTCTACGATTTCCTGAAACAGCAGGGCTGTCACTGGGCATTTCCAGGGCAACTGGGCGAAGTCGTCCCAGAGCGAAAGTCGTTGCAGCGGGTCGCCGACCGCCTCGAAATCCCCGACTTCGAGATTCGCGGCTTCCACCAACTGGCGCAGGACTTCTTTCCCGGGCCGGATCTCGCGTGGATCTATTTCAATATCGACGACCAGTTCGATTGGGCGCTGCGCAATCGGCTCAACGCCCTCTGGGTTGGTGGTGCGAGCCTCGACTTTGAAGCCCACCGCGGTCATGGCTGGGTCCAGGATTCGGGGCACTCGTTCAATGCGTCCATTGCTCCCCATGCAACGTATTTCAAAGATCACCCGGAGTGGTATCCGCTGGTCAACGGTAAACGCATGCCCGTGAGTGACATCCCGCCGCAGTTGCCCAATCAGTTGTGCGTATCGAACCCGGAGCTGCGGGACTACACGGTCGAACTGGCCAGAGCGTATTTTCGGGACCATCCTCGGACAAAAGTCTTTGCCATGAATCCGATGGATGGCCCGAATTACAATTGCGAATGCGACGCCTGCCGGGCGCTCGATCCGCCAGGATTCGAGTGGAAGCAGGACTTTTCAGGTTTCCCGGTATTTCCCAATCTCAAACTTCCCCCGCTGTCCGATCGGTATTTGAACTACGTGAATTTCGTCGCCGAGCGGCTCGCTCAATCTCATCCCGACAAATTGATCGAGTTCTACACCTACGCCAGTCGGGAACCGCCGCTGCGGGAACGCGTCGCTCCGAATGTGATGGTCAAGTACATCTATCTCACCGGCCGAGCCGTGAATGTCAGTCTCATGAACCCGCACGATTCCAAAGCACACATCGAACAACGGCACCTCGCGGGCTGGAGAGACGCCGGAAGCCGGCATTTGGCGTATTACAACTACGGCGACTGGGAACATCCCAACGCCCCGCTGTTCTGGTACTTTCAGATCAGCGACCTGCTGCAAAATCTGCATCGGCACTATGGCTGTCGCGGCCTGATGGGCGAGACGCATACGCAAGTGCAAAACGACCCCGTCTGGTACGCGGTGATGTCGCAAACCCTGTGGAGCACCAAGACCGATTATCGCCAGGTGATCCGTGATTTCTGCCATTCATTCTATGGCGCGGCTGGTCCTGATCTGACGGATTATTATCTCTCGATGGACCAGGCGATTCTGGCCAGCGAAGCGGGAAAGCGAACAGACTACCATCCCAACGCCCGCTGGGAACTCTCGCTGGAACAATTAGCCCGCGGAAACGCGCTGCTTGATCGGGCGTTGGCCAAAGCCGGCAATGACGAGCAGCTTAAACTGCGCATCGACCTGGTCCGGTTGTCACATGCTATCCTGACGCACGTGCGATCCCAGAATGAAACGACTACCACCCAGGACATCCAAGCCATCGGTCAAACGGCCCTGAAACGCGCGAACGCATTGAGGTTGGATCGCGGCTTCGTGGTCAAGCATCCGACTGCGAGGTCACTGAAACCCGTTTCTCCATCGAACGCGCCCTGACGGTCCACCGAAAAACCAAAGAGTCGAAAGGATCTAAAATGACTGTCAGTTTTATTCTGAGGGGAGATGGCAAGCCGGTCCGGTTGCGATTTGTGATGACCGACGCCGACTTGTATTCGATCCGCTTTCGGGAGTGATCCCAGTGGGATCGCTGTCGTGAAGACATTGCGCATTTCAAGCACAGGAAAACGCCATGAATCCAGCGAGACCAAACAGAACTTCAAGCTCGGCCGATGTGACTCTGAAGGCGATGGCGATCGTCTTGTTGGCCGCCTGTGGACACGCGTGTGGCGACGAACCGGTGGCGCCGAGCATCGAACAGCAGCCGTTGTTCAAGGCCGGTGAAGACGGTTACTTCAACTACCGCATCCCCAGCCTGGTGGTGACGTCGCGGGGCACGGTGCTGGCGCTCTGCGAAGCGCGCAAGAAGACGGGCCACGACTGGGATGACGTGGACCTGGCTCTCAAGCACAGCACCGATCACGGTCGCACGTGGAGCAAAATGCAGATCATCGCCGACGAGGGGAAGTTGACGATCAACCAACCTTGCCCCGTTGTTGATCACAAAACAGGGACGATCTGGCTGCCGCTGTGTCGAGGCAGTAAGCCGGGCCTGGGCAATGCCGAAGTTCTCCTGATGAAGAGCACCGACGATGGCCAGACCTGGTCCCGGCCGGTCAGCATTCATCAGTCGGCGGCCGATCCTTCGTGGACGTTCGTCGGGACGGGACCGGGACATGGAATTCAGTTGAAGAGTGGACGATTGCTGATCCCCTGCTGGTTTGATCTGACACCCACGTGCGGCGAAGTCCAGTCGTCGTGTTGCATTTACAGTGACGATCACGGCGAGACTTGGAAACGGGGCGAGCCGCTGACTCGCAACGCCTGCGATGAGTGTGACATCGTGGAATTAGAAGATGGAACCGTCTACCTCAACGCGCGCTCCCGTGGTCAGAAGCAGCGCGCTTATGCCTTCAGCAAAGACGGAGGGCATAGCTGGTCGGCAGTGCAATACGATCCCCGTCAGCCGGAACCCTCCTGCGATGGGGCGTTGATCCGGCTGAGCGACAGTCGTCGCTCGGACAAGAACCGAGTTCTGGTCGCCTGCCCGACGAACCCGGATACGCGAGCCCACATCCGAGTTCGGATGAGCTATGACGAGTGCCAGACCTGGCCGATTGCTTCGGAGCCGCTATCTCATCTCGGTGGCTATTCCGATCTGGCCATCACCGGCG
>SIAF01000324.1 GCA_009691905.1 Planctomycetaceae bacterium
CGGATACGGAGTCGGTGGTCCTCACCAGCGATGGCTGGCAGCCGGAAAAAGGGCATGAAACGCTGTCTGTCGTCCGGGAGTTGGTCCAAAAACGGGTGTGGTTCGCCGAACCGCTGATTTCCAGCACGGAAGCGGAAGTGCGCAGCTATGGTGTCGATGTCCAAGCCATCGCCAACACACTGAACCCCGAAACCGGCGGTGATGCTCAACGACAGAAGCAATTTACGAAACTGGAACAGCGATTCGCCGCCCAGCCGGATACGATCGCTAACGGAAGACTGGCGATCACGCGCAACTCATTCACATTCGGCAAGTTGCGAGCGAACCTTTGGCAGCGCGATTATCAGGGTGCCAGCTCGGCTTTTGCCCCGTTTTACGGCATTCGGGAATCGTTTGGGGCATCGCCGCGTCATAATCGGTGGCCCGAGCGCGGCCCGCGGCCATCGCCGAGCGAGCCATCGCGCAGGGGCCACCCCGCAGCGGCCACTCGTGCCGTCTCGACGCCGCACCTTTCGAATCGAATTGGTACACTCGTGGCGACGCTCGAGCAACACGCCCGTCTCTGAGACTCTCATCGATTCCGGAAAGAAACTGTGATGGACCTGCAACGAGTGATCGAGTCGCTGGCGAACCACATGCCGTCCGTGATGCGCTGGGCCGGCAGCGTTGCGCGACGCATGCGGAACTTCAATATTGCCCTGGAGGGAAAGCACTCCGGCAGTTCGAACACCGATGCCCTGACCCTGGCCGACCTTTCTGTGCAGGAACTTCTGGTCGGCGCCCTACGCGACAGCGACCCTCTGTTGCGGCAGTGCCGCATCGAGGCCGAAGAAACCACCGGCGACCTCGCACGCTTTGCGGTCGATTCCCCGTATACCATCGCACTCGACCCGATCGACGGGACGAAACAATATCGCGACAAGACGGGTGACGGATACTCGATCATTTTGACGCTGCGGTCAGCCGAGACGCTGCATTATTCGCTGGTGTTCATCCCCGAATCGGGTCCGGATGGCAGTTGGGTCGAAATCGCCAACGACCGGTTCGTGTGTGGATCCGACGATCCGAGCCGACCGGCATTCGACGTGCTACGGTCGCTGAAGCCGGTGACGCGCGAGTCTTTTTCCGCGGCTTCGCTTTTGAGCGGTACCGCGCCCACAGCGTCACAGAATATCTACGTGATCGGCTTTCAGCAGCACGACCGCAGCCAAGCGGCCCTGGTCACGAAGGCGGGCCTTACCGGAGTCGCCGCCGACGACTGCCCGGGCTGCCTCTACGAACTTCTCGCGCGGGGCGAATATGCCGGATCGCTGATTCATTCGCCCAACGTCTATGACTTTCCCGCGAGCCTGCATCTGGCTCGGGTGCTGGGGGGCGATTCGTTGTGGGTTCACAATCGGCAGCCGGTGAATTTCGACGACCTTTGGATGGACGAGCGGGCGAACATGCTGCGGCTGCCGGGCGTCATCGCCACCAGCCCCGACCGGCAAGTACTCGACACGCTGTGCGCGGTCGCCCGAGATTGGAACCCGGTGCGCTATGCCGAGTGATGGGCCGCAGATTCTTATCGAAGACGGGCCGCTGCTCGCGGTCAACAAACCGGCCGGCCTTTTGACGCTGGGCGCTTCCGAGGGAATACCGACGCTCGAACGGCAGGTTAAAGCGTGGCTCAAGCAGCGCTACGATAAGCCGGGCAATGTCTATCTGGGCATTCCGCACCGACTCGATCGGCCGGTTTCGGGGGTGGTCGTCTTCTCTCGCAACTCGAAGGGAGCGGCGCGGCTTGCCGAGCAGTTTCGCGAGCGCCAGGTTCGCAAAGTGTACTGGGCGCTGGTCGAACGCGCGCCGCAGCCCGACGAAGGAGAACTCGTCGACTGGCTGCTGAAGACCCCCGATCAAGCCCACGTCGAAGTCGTTGCCGCAGACACGCCCGGCGCGCGAGAAGCGCGGCTGCGGTATCGGGTGATCGATGCTGCGGCCGTGGCATCGAACGCTGAAATTCGAATCAAATCGTCACTCGCACAAGACGGGGGAACGTCAGACGACGTTGCCACGAGGGAGCGACTGCTGCTACCGCGTTTCGAAACAGGAGGTGACCGCCGACTTCTGGAGATTGAACTTCTGACCGGGCGGATGCATCAGATCAGGGTGCAGCTTGCCAGCCGCGGGTGGCCGGTTTTCGGTGACGTCCAGTACGGTGCCGCCCCCCTGGCGACGCACGACGCGGCCGCCGACCCGCGCGACGCACCGATCGCCCTGCACGCGAGAAGCCTGACCGTTCGACACCCGGTGCGGTACGAGCCGCTGACGATCGAAGCGCCGCTGCCGGCCAACTGGTGCCAGTACCGCTGCGCGGAGTTAAAGAGTTAAAGAGTCGAAAAGTCACAGCGTCGAAGTGTCACAGAGTCGACGACTCAGCCACACTATCCACTATCCACTATCCACTATCCACCGCCGGCTGCCGCTCGGGATGCAAATAGATAAAACTCTTTCCCAGACGCCCCCCGTAGTTGCCGGCCGAGATTTTGACCAGCCCGGGCGTATCGACTGCGGCCGCGATCGCCGCCTGAGTCGCACGGACGATCGAATTCAGATCGCAACCGTTGATGATGATCTCCATGATCGACCCGACCCCTTCGGGCACACCCGACTCGTGCCCCAGCTTTTCGCGTAGCGTCGGGCAGAACTTCTCGTAGGTGCTGGCGATCGCGAATTTGTAGCGGCTGCCCGCCTTAGAGCCGCTGGCGGCGACTCCGCCGGGAAACGGAGTGATGACCCCCGGCACCAGAGCCGCCGCAGCCTGCGCTCGTTCGGCGGCGAGCAGCGCCGCATCGACGCCCGCGCCGAGAAACCACAGATTTCCCCCCATCAGCCCGTCGGCAAACCCGAACCGCCGGTCGAGAACGAACTCGCCCCCCAGGATCGGAATGACCCACACCGGCCGGCCGCAGCGCTGGTCGCGAAACTGCCATCCGTCGCCGAAAAGTGCGATCTTGCGACCGAGTTTGAAATACGGTTCGGTGTCGAGCAGGTTGAAGCAAGCCGTCGTGGCACAGGTCAGAACATTCTGACTGATCCGGACCAATAGCGCGCGTTCGAGGGCGGCGACGCGGTCTTTTCGGAAGCGGGGAACGTGAATCTGCACGATCGCGCCCGGGCGGCTATCGGGGGTGGCGAACGAATCGTCTCCCCCCGGCCCGACATACCGATCCAGGCCCGCTTCGCAATCGCACAGAATCGTGCTCGAGGCGTTGCCCGTGCAGGCGGCGACCGCATGGTCCAGCCATTTTCGGTCGCGGGCGGTGATCAGGAACTCGGCATGGATGCTGCGAAAGGCCTCGGCGTAGGTGTCGTCGACGACTGCACGGTGAGAATGATCGGGCATTTCGAAAGAGAACCGACTCGAATGACGGAAATAGAACAGGAGCCATCAACGTCCGTTTAGCCGCGAGCCGCAGGCGAGCCGTCTTCAAGAAACTGACGCAGCCTGCAGCCGCAATCAAAAAAACACAACGCAGGAACCACGAATCTCACGAATCGAACGAATGACTTAAATAGAACAGGAGCAATCAACGCGGCCTTATGGCCGCCAACACAAACAGGTAGCCACGAATATTGCGAATGACACGAATGAGCAATCATCATCGAATCTCAAATCTGAGATTTCAAATTCGACGGCAATGGCTCATTCGTCTAATTCGTACGATTCGTGGTTCCCTTGTTCTTTGATGCGGCAGCAGGCCGCGCTGTTCAGGCGCCGCGTCCGCGGCCCCGGTACATCGCCGACTCGGTGATGATCTGATCCATGAAAATGTCGTGCGCTTGCGTGGGGATTTCTGGAAACAACTGACATTCGAAGGCCAGGGCCACCAGCGGCGCATCGGGCCGGGCATGTTCGAGCAGCTTGTCGTAATAGCCCTTGCCGTGCCCCATGCGCGCCCCGTCGCGTGTGAACGCGACACCGGGCACCATCACCAGATCGAGATCGGCGAGGGCAACAAGCCGCTCGGGAAGCGATCGCAGTTCGGCTTTGGGCTCGAGAATCTTGTACATCCCGATCGCCAGGTCGTCCAGACTTTCCAGGCGGAACAGCTCCAATTCTCCCTCGGAATTGCACCACGGCACAACAATTGTTTTTCCGTGCGTCAATGCCGTCGCCAGATCGTCGCGCGTTCGCACCTCGGTACGCACATCGACGTAAAACATCACCGTCGCGGCGCGGGTATATTCCGGCAGCGACATGAACTTCCGGCAGATCGCGCGGCTCAGTTCGTCTTTGTTTTCCTGATTGCGACGATTCTCGTGCGCCTGCTCGCGAATCTGATTCTTGCGGAGTTGCATTTCAGTCGGATGTTGGGCTTCAACGGACATTGGACTGGGGTCTTGCTCCAGGGGACGCTGTGGCGAATATCGTTTCAGCTCATCGAATCAAGTTGCTTTTTCCCACTTCAACACCGGCGTTCGGGCGGCACGCACTTCGTCGGGCCGGCTGACCGGCGTCTGGTGCGGAGCCTCGTGGAGATAGGCCGGGTCTTCGGCAAGGATCTTGCGAATGGCGTCGGCGAACGCATCCAGCGTCTCGCGAGATTCGGTCTCGGTGGGCTCGATCATGATCGCTTCGGGGACGACCAGTGGAAAGTAAACCGTCGGTGCGTGAAAGCCATAATCCAGAAGTCGCTTGGCGATGTCCATCGCCGAGATGCCTCGTTCGTCTTTGATCGGCTTGGCCGACGCTACGAACTCGTGCATGCAGCGATCTCCCTGCGGCACCGGCAGCACATCCTTCAGCTTGGCCAGCAGGTAATTCGCATTCAGCACGGCGTTCTCGCTCATGCCGCGTACCCCGGCCGCTCCCAGCGTGCGCAGGTAGCAATACCCGCGCACCAGGATGCCGACGTTGCCGAAAAAACTGCGGACCCGTCCGATCGACTTCGAGGGCATCATCAGGTCATACCGGAATTTTACCGGCGCGCCCTTTGCGCCGTCGGCGGGGAGCTCGTTCCTGACGACGATCGGTCCCGGGAGATAATCTCCCAGAAAATCGCGGACAGCAATCGGCCCTGACCCCGGTCCCCCGGCCCCGTGCGGGCCGGTAAACGTCTTGTGTACGTTGTAGTGCATCATGTCGCCGCCGAAATCGCCGGGACGGGTCACGCCGCAGATGGCGTTCATATTCGCCCCGTCGATGTAAACCAGGCCCCCGGCATCGTGGACCATTTTCGCCACTTGCGGAATATCGCGTTCGAACATCCCCAGCGTGTTTGGGTTGGTGACCATGAACACCGCCGTGCGATGATCGAGCGCAGCCCTTAATTCGTCGAGATCGATAAAACCCTGCGCGGTGCTTTTGAGCTGCACGCATTCGAAGCCGGCCAGGGCGGCGCTGGCCGGGTTGGTGCCGTGGGCACTGTTGGGAAACAGAACTCTCGTTCGAGTTTCGCCCAAATCGCGAAAGTACGCCGAGGCGGTCAGCAAGGCCGTGAATTCTCCCTGCGCGCCGGCCGCGGGCTGCAACGAAACGGCCGGCAAGCCGGCGATTTCGGCCAGCATCTGCTGCATCGTGTACAGAATTTCGAGCATCCCCTGCGAGTGCTCGACCGACTGATACGGATGCAGATCGACAATCCCCTGCAGACCCGCGAGTCGTTCGTGCCGCTTGGGGTTGTACTTCATCGTGCAACTTCCCAGCGGATAAAAATGCGTATCGACCGACATGTTTTTCGTCGACAGGTTGACGAAATGCCGGATCACTTCCGGTTCGGTCAATTCCGGCAAGGCGGGCGCTGACGCGGCGCGCCGGGACGCGGGAATCAGGTCGTCGAGCGGCCGATCGGGCACATCGCTGGACGGGTAGACGGCCCCCCGGCGACCGGGTTGCGAGAGATCGAATATCAGTTGCGTCGCCAGCGTGTTACGCATTTATCCGTCGCCTTCCCTCAATGGAAATTGATCCCCGCCTCGCACAGGCCATTACCGCAACGCCGCGACCAGGGCGTCGATTTCGGCGCGTGTCCGCTTTTCGGTGACGGCGACCACCAGGTACTCGTTCGCGGCATCGAGCCCGGCCCGGCGAAACCGCGCCAGTCCCGGTCCGAGATCGAAGCCCGCGGCGCCGGCCTGCGCCACGACGCGATCGGCGCCGTGCCGACATCGAAGCGTGAATTCCTTGAAAAACGGAGCGCGGAAGGCCAACTCGATCCCCGAAACACTCGTGAGCCGGTCGGCAGCGTAGTGGGCCTTACGCGTACACAGTTCGGCCGCTTCCCTCAGGCCGGCCGGCCCGAGCAGCGACAAATAGACCGTGGCGCGCAGCGCCATCAGGCCCTGGTTAGTGCAGATATTGCTGGTCGCCTTTTCGCGGCGGATATGCTGCTCGCGGGCCTGCAGGTTGAGCACGTAGCACCGCCGCCCCGCCCGATCGACCGTTTCGCCGATCAGCCGCCCCGGCATCTTGCGGACAAATTCCTGCCGGCAGGTGAGAATGCCCAGGTACGGTCCTCCGTACTGCATCGGCGTTCCCAGCGACTGCCCTTCGGCGACGGCGATATCGGCCCCGTATTCCCCAGGTCGACTCAATAGCCCCAGGCTGATCGGGTCGAAACTGACCACCGCCAGCGCCCCCACCGCGTGAGCCGCCGCGACCAGTTCCTGCGTCTGTTCGAGGCACCCGAAGAAGTTCGGCTGCTGAATCACCAGGCACGCCGTCTGATCGTCGACCGCTTTGCGGACCGCGGCGACATCGGCAACACCCTCGGGGGTCGGCACGACGACGAGTTCGCAGTTGATCTGCCGCAGATACGTCTCGCAGACTTCGCGGTATTCGGGATGGACCGAGCCGAGCAACACGACCTTCCCGTGCCGATCGGTGGCGCGCATCGCCATGAACACCGCTTCGCTGACCGCCGTCCCCCCTTCGTAGAGGCTGGCGTTGGAGACATCCATACCCGTCAGTTGGCAGATCAACGACTGGTATTCGAAGAACGCCTGCAGCGTTCCCTGGCTGGCCTCAGCCTGATAGGGGGTGTAGGCCGTGTAGAATTCGCTGCGCGAGGCAATCGCGTCGACGGCTGCGGGAATGAAATGATCGTAGCTGCCCCCACCGAGAAAACAGACTCGTTGCAACGGCGAGCCGTTTTTCGCCCCCAGCTCGCGCAGATGCGATTCGAGTTCGATTTCGGTCAGCGCCGGTGGCAGATCCAGCGGGCGGCCCAGCCGCAGCCCGGCGGGAATTTGATCGAACAGTTCGTCGATCGAATCGACGCCGATCGTCTGCAGCATCTCGCGCTGCTGCTGGGGAGTGTTATACAGGTAAGCCACGGAATCTCCGCGCAATGGTTCGGGGGCGACGCTTGAGTTTTCACAGAACACGGGGCGGAAATCCAACCTGCGTCGGGGGCAGCCGACGGGCTGAATGACACCTCTGCGGGATTATTCTAGGTCGCGCGACAAATTGCAAATCAGGCGCGAACGGCAGATACGGAAAGCCGAAAGCGGAGAGCGGAGAGCGGAGAGCGGAGAGCGGAGAGCGGAGAGCGGAGAGCGGAGAGCGGAGAGCGGAGAGCGGAGAGCGGAGAGCGGAAAGCCGAATCGCAATGCTGTATGGCACCTAATCCCTAGCCCCTAATCCCTAGCCCCTCGTCCCTCACCCGGCCTCAATGTTCGCGGGCGGCCCAGTGCTTTTCGTAGGCAGCGCGGTCCATCAAACCGTCGGGCAGTTTTCCTGCGGCGACTTTGACTTTCAGCAGCCAGCCGTCGCCGAACGGGTCGGTCGAAAGAACACCCAGATCATCGACGATGCGAACGTTCGATTCGACGACTTCCCCCGAGACCGGGCTGTACATGTCGCTGGCCGCCTTGACGCTTTCCACGACGCCGAAAGGTTTCCCCGCTTCGAGCTTTTTGCCGGCGCCGGGCAACTCGATGAACACCAGGTCAGTCAGCGCCTGGATGGCGAAATCGCTGATCCCGATCGTCGCGATCTCGCCGTCGAGGGACACCCATTCGTCAGTCCCGGCGTATTTCAAACTGTGGGGGTCCATCCGTCAATCCTTTGCAAGCTCGTTGGGGTAAAAACCTCGGCGGCACCGCCGGTCACGATAGCCGCGCCCGACCCGAATGAAAAGCCTGCCTCAGGGCGGCAAATGTTGCCAGCCCGGAGGGCGACACGTAATAGCCAGGGGCGTCAGCCCCTGGAGGATGATGCGTCGTGATTATATCCGTTTAGCCCCGGCAGGCAACGCCGTGAAGGATTCTGTGGGCAATAAAATACGTAATTTGCGAGATACGAGTCGTCAGCGCCGAAATTTCGACGGTCGCAAAACTATCCAAACCGCGCAAATTACGGCCAGAAATCCTTCACGGCGTTGCCCGG
>SIAF01000325.1 GCA_009691905.1 Planctomycetaceae bacterium
ACCCCACAAATCGACCAAGATACTCTCACTGTTGCGCTCCTTCGCTTTGGATTCCCATTCCAAAAACACACACGAAGGTGCGCAACAGGTTTTTAATTTCCTGGCAACCCCAGTTTCCCCCAATCTCCGCAGTTTCGTCCGGCCAGGGTCGGGGTGGGGGGGGGCGAGCGTCGCTTGACTCACCAAACCAACCGCAACTCCCGCCCCTACCCTTTCGACCCCTTCCGTTTCGAGTGGGAGGGAAGTTGAAATACGAACCGCCGCCAATGCATCGTCGCCTCATTAACCCTATTCCATGATCGACCCCGGAACCAGTGGAAACAAGCGGGGTTGGGCAAGTTTCTCCTCGAGTTCACTCTATGCACAACGATCGTTCGGCGAACAATTGCATCGAAAATGACGGTCCCACCGCATCCGCCGGTCAACACGGGCTTTCGGCCCCGACGCCGTTCTCGGTCCCTGGGCCCGCGGCCCTATTCATGGCTCATTGCGTTCCGCCCGAGCCGGTCGTCAGCAATTGGGGCGAGTAGCCGCGGCCCAGGTCGGTCAGGTCACGCAGGAAGACGACCTGCGGCGGGTCCTGTGTGGCGTCGATGACCGCTTCGATGCGGGCCGACGGCCCCCCCTGGTCGAAATAACCGACCGAATGCAGTCGGAAGACGTCGCCCCTGGACGTGACGTATTTGTCGATCAGGCGCATCGTGTCCAGATCGACAATGCCCTTGCTCAGCAACCAGCCGGCCGTCACGTGGTCAGAGTTCGGGTCAGAGGCCGAACTTGCGGCGGCTGCCTGACCGCTGACGATTTGCTCGACGATGGCGGGAGTCATATTCGGCAGGCCCATCATGACCTCGGACCGGGCGTGGTTGACGTTGATCCGCCCGTCGATCGTTTTGTCGGCACTGGTCGAGAGTGCGGCAATGAGTTTGGGAATATTCGACCGCAGGCTGGAGGAATCGCTGGTCCAGGGACTGTCGATCGTCGTCGCGTTGTTGGACCCATTCATTTTCACCGAAACCTGCGCGTCGAGCAGATCGTACATCGAATTGATCGTCGTCGACCCCCCGGCAGTCACATCGATTCCGGCGCGGGTGACGGTATCTTTTCCGGCCATCGTTGCCGACGAGCTGACCGCCTTGGCGGCCTGCTGCACTCCCCCCTGTCCCTGCGAATCGTTCGACGACGCATCCTTCGACTTCGTAATGATGGCGGAGCTCTTCTGAGTACTCGCATCCTGCGAAGTGACGACCTTTGCGGAATTCGTCGAAGCGCTCATATTCTTAGAAGCCGTTGCGGAACCCCCCGTGCCCGAGACCGACGATTTGGTTGCGGCCGTCGTGGCCTTTGTCTGGTTACTGCTTCCCGTCGACTTGGCGACCGGCCCGTTCAGTCGATACGCCATAATGAACGTCGCCGCCTCGTCCCCCAGAATCGGCTGAATCTGGTCGTATAGATCCCCCAGCGCGTTCATGTTCATGTTGATTTTCTGGGTGCCGTCGGCTTTCAGGTTCGACTCGCGGCTATGGACCGTCAGGTACGCCGACCAGCCGTGATTGAGCAGGCCATCGGCATTGTCGAGCGGCGGACTGACTTCGCCGTCGTTTTCGACGGCATCGAGCAGCCCGTTGCGGTTGGCATCTTCGCCGAACAGCAGCGCGGCCGTGACGCCTTGCACCAGCAGCAGCTCGTCCAGCGAATCGAGCGAACCGTTTTTCGGGGCGTAACCCAGCGACGAGTAGGCATCGGCTTCGGCGCCGTAATCGCGTTGCGTTGAATCGGCGTCGACCCAGTCGAGAATGGCGTCGGCGATCTCTTGCGTGATGCCGGGAACGTACATCAGCATCTGCCGCTGCTGGGCGGTGTCCTTCACCAGCTTGGGAATCGCATTCAAATTGAGTTTGGCCGATTCATCCTGCAGGCCGAAGCGAATCTGGCGGCCGGTGGAATCGGTTTCGACCGCCGACACGATGCTGAATCGCAGCCGTCCCCTGGCGCTCTCACCCTCTTGCAGCGTGATTCCCTGAAACCAGGCGGGGTTCTGGTAATACGAGTGCGGCGTCTGCTCGTAGCGCTGGGTGAGCAGGCTTGTCGCCAGCTCGATCCCCGAGTCGGCCGCAGCGCGGGCCTGCGCGTCGCGCGCGTACATCGACGTCGATTGCGCTTCGACGATCATGAATTCGGAGAAGGTGTACGCCCCCAGCGCCAAAATGGCCAGCACGACCAGCACGACCACCAGCACACTGGCCTGCCGCGCGTTCGGCGTGCCCCGTCTGGCGGCCGACGACCCTGGGTTGCGCCGGGGCGCCGTCTTGACCGGTTCGAAACGAGAACGTCGTTGAGTTCGCCGAGGCATGGTTCGTCTCCCGGATCAGTTACTGGTGGACACGCTGGTGCTGGTGACTTTGCCGTTGGGCAGGGCCACCATCAGTTGAAAGACATTCAGTGCCGTCGAATTGCTGAGCGAGCCCTTCGAACTCGACCCGCTGATGGGTTCGAGTTCGAGAATGACTTCGACCGCCTTGGGCAAGCCGCTTTGCGAGCTGCTGTCCCACGTTGCGAGCCATTGCGTGCCGTCGTAATACGAAAAGCTGATCGACCTGACTTCCGGCGCCAGAATCTCGGTATTGGCGAGCAAGGCGCCCGAGTTCTGCTGACCGGCCATTTGCATCAAGAGGCGGTCTCCCGCCATGCGGGCCAGTCCGGTGCCCGACACCGTGCTCGAGAGCGTCCCCCCTCCCTGCCCCGTCACGAAATAGGCCACGGCCTGCAGGTCGCTGATGCGCGTACCGGGTTGGTACATCTCAGCCCGCGTGGGCTTGCTGATATGCATCATCAAGGTTGTGCCGTCGCCGAATAAACCGCTTGCGGTGGCCCCCATCGCCGAATCAGGTGTCGTTGTCGTCGTAGTCGACGAATCGGTGCTGGAGCCGCTGCCGCCCGAGCTGCCGCTGGTCCCCGACGTGCCGCTTGTGCCGGAGGTGCTCGAGGTCCCCGAAGTCCCGCTGGTCCCTGAAGTTCCGCTCGTTCCCGAGCTGCCGCCGCTTCCCGCCGTGCCGCTGGAGGTGCCCGACGAGCCGCTGCCACTGGAACCGGTGCTGCTGGTGGTCGCCGCATGATAGACGACCGACCGCAGGTCGAGTTCGATTCGCCGCAGCAAAACACGGGCGAGTTGCAGTCGCTCGACTTCGTCCTTCCCGGCGGTCGAGTATTTCCAGTACAGGCTCAGCCCTGAGTAGACGGCCGACAGCAACACGACGCTGAGTGCCAGCGCCACCAGAACTTCCAGCAGCGTGAAGCCCGCCCGGCGCGCCGGTCGAGCCGAACAATTTCGCCATCGCATGGTTGTCATCGGCTGCCCCCCGAAGTACCCGACGTCCCCGACGTGCCGGATGAACCCGACGTCGTCGACGAACTCGACGAACTTTGCCTGGCCGCCTGCTCTGCCTGGGCCTCTTCCTTCGCCTTTTCCATCTCAAGAATCACGGCGGGGTCGCGAACCAGGCGTCGCAGCGAGAACGAGGTGCTGCTCAGATCCCCCGTGCCGGTGCAGGCGACTGTCAAATCGACGATGTAGAGGTCATTGTGCGGCCCTGGCAGCAACGACACGCTGTACGACCATGCCGGATTGTCGGTAAAGGGGGTATTGCTCGCGCTCTGCAGACTGGCGACTCCCGCCACGAGTTCGGCCATCTTCGATTCGCCGCGCATCACCGCCTGTGTTTGCAACCGCGACCGAACCGCCCCGCGAACTCCGCTTGAGACGAGTTGGCCGATGGCCGCAATCGAAACGACAAAGATCGCCAGCGCGATGACGACTTCGAACAATGAGAAACCGGCACGGGCGCGAAGAGGCAAGCCTGGTGCGGGCCGGCGATGACGAGCGCGACGGTTTGTGTTAGTTCGTATCAACATGAGTTTGCGCTCACTCGACCTTTGAGACCTTAACGCCCCCCGTCAGGCCCCGCACGGTCACTTTGACCTGTTCGTTTTTCTTATTTTGCAGGACCAGCTCGAACGGGGCGGTGGTGCCGTCGGGGTGAAACAGCACCGGGCCCGACCACAGGACGCCTGAATACTCGGCGGAATCGGGCAGGCCGCTCAGCCATTCGTCGGGAATGCCGGTCCCTTTGTCGCCCAGCATCTGGCCCCCTTCGAAGCTGATGGCGGCCGGCAGCATCCCGACGGTTCGTGTCGCACGCCGTCCCCCACCCCCGTTACTCGGATCGGCACCGGTTGATCCGGCGCTGGGTGAACTGGCAGCGACAATTTCCTGATCGAAGGGAACGACCAGAAACCGGCGGCCCCCCGGCTCGTAGCGGAACTGATAGGCCAGCCCGGTTTCAATGGCATGCACCCGGGCCGAGGCCAACCGGGTCCCGACCCGTTCGGCCCCCTGCCGCAACTGAGTGTAGGCGACCATCCGACTCAAGGAGGGCCAGAGCAGGCCGATCACCACGACCATCAGCGACAACACGATCAGGATTTCGAACAGCGTGAACGCGCGGCGCAGATCGCGCGCCGGGCCGGCCGTCGCTGTTGGCGGCCCCCCTTGTTTCACCGGCGATCTGCACGCGGATTTCACGCCTTGGTCCAGTTATTGATGTCGTCGTCGGTGTTCGATTGCTTGTCGGGTCCCGACGACCAGATGTCGGGCCGATCAGGCGTGGCATGACGCTGACCGGGGTAGCTGTACTGCAGCGGCATGCCCCACGGGTCGCTCGGCGCGCTGCTTGAATCTTTGAGGTACGGACCTTTCCATTTGTTGCTGCTGCCGGGGTTCGAAATGAGCGCATCGAGCGAGTTCGGAAATTCGCCGTCGTGATCCATTGCATACATTTCACAGGCAGATTCCACCCCGCCGATCGTGACGCGGGCCGCCCTGATATACCCCTTTTTCGACGCGCCAATCAGGTTGGGCAGCACCAGGCCCATGATGACGACCAGAATCGCCAGCACCAGCAGAACTTCCATCAGGGTGAAGCCACTGCGGCGGACGCGATTGTCTTTCACCCTTGTGCGGATGGTTTGCATGTCATTCTCCTTCTACAAATTCCTAAAGCGGCAATAAATCGTAACGTAATTACCCCAGAGCCCCCGCGCTCTTGAAGACCGGCATCAGCAGCGCAATCATCACGAACATGATAACGCCACCCATCAACAACAACATCACGGGTTCAAGCAGGCGGACAAACAGCTCGAGTTCGCGATAGGTTCGTTGTTCCATGTTGTCGGCGATATTCAGCAACACCTGTTCGAGGTTGTTGGCTTCTTCCCCCACCGAAATCATCTCGACCACTTCGCGCGGGAAGTGCCCGCTGGCCGCCAGAGGCCGGGCCAGAGATTTACCGGCCGAGATATTCTCGGCCGCGACCGTAATCGCCTCGCTCAGCACGCGATTGCCGGTGGCGTCTTTGGCGATTCGCAGCGATTGCAAGATCGGCACGCCGTTTTTGAGCAGCGTCCCGAGAATGCGGCAGAATCGCGAAATCGCCAGGCTGCGGATGATCGGCCCCAGCCCTTTGACCTTCAGCCGCCACACATCGAGCATGTACCGGCCGCGGTCGGTTTTCAGATAATTGGCCAGCCAGACCCCCCCCGCAGCCAGCGCGATCAGCAACCACACGCCGTACGACTTCAGAAAATTGCTCATCGACAGAAGCATGACGGTCGCCACCGGCAGTTCGCCCCGCTCGTCGAGTCGTTCGAAGATCGGCTCGAACTGCGGCACGAGAAACACCAGAATTCCCGAGACAATCAGCACACAGGCAACGAACAGAAACACCGGATAGGCCATGGCGCCCACCACGCGGCCTTTCAGATCTTCCTGGTGCTCGGTGAAAATCGCGATCCGCTTCAGCGAGTCTTCGAGAAAGCCCCCCTCTTCGCCGGCGCGGACCATGCTCACGGCCAGTTCGTTGAACACCTTCGGGTGCCGCCGCAACGAGTCGGCCAGCCGGCTGCCGTCAGCCACCTGCTGCCGCACGTCCTGCAACACGGCCACCACCGTCGGTCGCGACGATTGCATTTCGAGGATTTCGAGCGACCTGAGCAGCGGGACCCCCGAGTGCAACAGGTCGGCCAGTTGCGAGTAAACAATCGCCAGATGCTTGCTGCGAACCCGTTTGACGACCGCCTTCTGCTGCTTTTCGGCCGTTTCGGCCAGCGCGATCCGCGTCGGGAACAGCGACTTGCCCGCCAGCGAATTGACAACCTCCTGCTCGCTGCCGGCGGTGAGCAGACCGGTCACCTCGCGGCCTGAGAGTTCTTTCGCAATGTATTGAAAATCGGGCATGCCCAATCCACAGATCGTCAGGGTTCACAGGTCGGGGGTCACAAATAATCGGGTTTGGTGATGCGCGTCACTTCTTCGACCGTGGTGGTGCCGTCGAGAACGCGCCGCCAGCCATCCTGCCGCAGCGTGATGAAGCCATTCCGCAGGCTGTACGACACGATTTGCACGGTGCTGGCCCGCTCGATGCACATCTGCCGGATGCCTTCGTCGGTCCGCAGCAGTTCGAAGATCCCCAGCCGGCCTTTGAACCCCGAATCGCGGCATTGCCGGCAGCCGACCGCGCGCCATAATTTCTCGGGTAGCGGCTTAGGAAAGTCGGCGGGCATGTCGGCCGCGTTGGGCTGGTACGTGGTTTTGCAATGTTTGCACAGCACGCGCACCAGCCGCTGCGCCATGACCCCTTCGACGGTGCTCGCCGCCAGATACGGCTCGACCCCCATGTCAACCAGCCGCGTGAAGGCCCCCGCCGCATCGTTGGTGTGCAGCGTGCTGAACACCAGGTGGCCGGTCAACGACGATTGAATCGCGGCGTTCGCCGTTTCGCCATCGCGGATTTCGCCGATCAGAATCACGTCGGGGTCGTGCCGCAAAATGCTGCGCAAACCCGCAGCGAACGTCAGCCCGATTTTCGCATGGACCTGGATCTGATTGATGCCCGGCGTCTGGTACTCGACCGGGTCTTCGACCGTGATGATCTTGATCGAGGGTTTTTTGATTTCGTTGAGCGCGCTGTACAGCGTCGTCGTCTTGCCGCTGCCGGTCGGGCCGGTCACGAGCAAAATGCCGTGCGGCATGGTGATCAGCTCGTGAAAATTCCTGGCCATGTCGGCCGGGATGCCGACGTTTTTCAGGTTGAAAACCATGCGGCTCTTGTCGAGGATTCGCAGCACGATCCCTTCGCCGTGCATCATGGGAATGATCGACATACGCACGTCGATCTCGCGCCCCAGCACGCGCAGCTTGATGCGACCATCCTGCGGCAGACGCTTTTCAGCGATGTTGAGCTTGGCCATGATTTTCAGGCGGCTGATGATCGCCGCTTGAAAATAGTTGATTTCCTGCGACATCGGCTGGATGCGCAGCAGCCCGTCGACGCGGTAGCGAACCACCAGCCCCGCTTCCTGCGGCTCGACGTGCACGTCGCTGGCGTTCTGATTGAGGGCTTCGATCAACAGCTCATTGACCAGCTTGACGACCGAGGCCGCCTGGGCCATTTCGGCCAGCTCGCCCTCGGCCTCACCCAGCCCTTCGAGCAATTCGACGTCTTCGGTCCCGCGCTGCGAGACCATCTCGGTAATCGTGTCGCCGCCGACCCCCAGTTGTTCTTTGATCAGCCGCGAAATGTCTTCGCGGCGGGCCAGCACCGGTTCGAGTCGAAACCCTGACAGCGAGCTGACCTCGTCGAGCGCTTCGAGGTCGAATGGATCGCTGGTGGCGACAATCACACTGCCATTGTGGCGCGAGAGCGGAAACAGCGTGTGTCGAAAAATTTCGCGGGCGGGAAAGCGGTCGAGAAGCTCGCGGTCGACTTCCATTTCGCCCAGCTCGACGTACTTCATTCCCAGTTCGGTGGCCAGGGCCTGCAGCACCTGATCTTCAGTCGCCAGGCCCATCTCGACGACCTGCAGGTCGAGCCGGCGACCGTTGGCCAGCGACTGCGCCAACTGCATCTGCTCGCGGCTGACGACTCCCTGCGACAGAAGAATTTCACCGATTTCCATAGCGCTTGCGGCCGCCCTTTCCGTACGTTCAATCCGTGGTGTGTGTCAGAGGTCTTTGCCGGCGATTTTCCCAGTGCGATTTTCCCCGCAGGATGCTTTGTCGGGATCGAACGCCGCCAGCAACGATTCGCGGCCCGAGGTCCGCCCGAGTTGCCGGCGGGCAAGCCGACGGACGTCGTGTCGCCACTTTCAGTCAGATTGTCTCACTTCGAACCAACGCTCGTCAATCAAGGGATTAATTGTTACCGCGTCGTCCTCCGCCCCCCCCGCCGTTTCCACCCCGTCCGCCGCCGAATTGACCGCCCCCGCCGTTTCCACCCCGACCGCCGCC
>SIAF01000326.1 GCA_009691905.1 Planctomycetaceae bacterium
CGTGTTCGGAACAAGGATCAACTTCACGGTCGAATCGCCCTCGACATGGTTCGTGAGGAGCATGCCGCATCGCGATCCGAAACTGTCAAAACCCTGCACCACGCTCGCGCAGGGTGAAGAAACCCGGTATCGTTGCTACAGTCTCCATTTTTCGCGATATTCCCGAGACCCGATCCGCTTGACCGTGGCGATCGCGTCGTCGGTATCGCCGGACACCACTTGAACCCTGGCGATCTGCAGCAAGGCCCACGACTGCGATGCGCCGGGGCCCAGCGGATTCTCGTCGGTGCCCTCTCCCAGGACGGCGCCGGGGCCGTCGCTCGGGCCTTGTTGACCAGGGTTTCGCCCGGCGGTGGACGGGTTGGCCAGAAAGAACACCACGACGACGATCCCAACCAGCAAGCCGATAGCCGCCCCGAACAGGTTGATCGGGTTGGTCAGCGGCGAACGGGTGGCCTGCGGCGCGAGCGCCTGATTCATGGTCGATTCCTGTTCGGTCATTCCAACGGTTCACCGTCGCGGAAGGTCCAGACGGTCTGGGTGGCCTGCTGGATTCGTTTGCCGCTTCCCAGGGGGATGAACCCGTCAGGGTAGAAACGCTCGAAGTCTTCGGCAACGCGACGGCGCATCGTAGTATGCACCGCGGCCCAATCCGAGGGCTCGCCGTTTTGCTGCCACTCGTCGACGAGCAGCGACGTGAACAGGGACCCGGTGGAATAATTCCTTTGTCCCTCAACATTGCTGCGGTGCGTGCGGCACACGGCGTATTCGCCCGGTTTGGACGAGTTGATGATCACCTCTCCCGAAGGCTCGAAGAACAACGATCGAAACAAGGGGCTGGGTTCTTCGGGTTTCTTAACCTGCCCTTCGTAAGGCGCGAAGCGGCTGAGCGAGCCATTGGGAATCACGCTGCAACAATCGAGAATGCAGACGCGCAGCCGCGGTGATGACTGATTCAGCGCTTTGCGGATCTCCGACAAATAGAACTTCGCCCCGTTATCCGCCGGTGGCTTCAGAAACGAACCGCGCGTCGTATCGTAATATCCGTGCCCGGAATAGAAAAACAACACGGCATCCTGTTTGCCGATATTCAGATTGCGAATCGTCTGCAGGACTTCGCTGCGTTTGAATTTCTCGCCTTCGATCACCCGGATCTCCCGCAGGGTTTCGGGCACGTCCTTTTCGATCAGGCCCCCGATCGCGTAACGATTGGTTTGCATGTCTTCGGCGATTTCCCGCGACTGGGTATCGACGACGATCAGGGCGATCAACCGCGGGTCTTGCGGGAAGGCCTGCGCCCCCCACAGGACGACCAGGACTGCGGCGACACAACGACGAAACACAAATCGGCAAAATGGCGGGCTTCGCATGGTCAGTCTCCAGACAGTGGTTCGAACGCTACCAAAAACCTCGCACAATATTTGAGGCCCGGCCGATTTCGACCCGGGTCGCCCGGCGATCTCGGCAGGGCTCCGCGAACCAAAATGATTTTAACCACGGATACCACCGATGGCACGGATGGGGAAGATCAAACTCTTCGCTCAAAGGTTCGACGCATGGTGTCGATCTCGTTGGAAGAACCGGTGGCGAACAACCAATGTAGTCTTCATCGCTCCGCGTGAAGAGTGCGAACGCCGACAACAACCATTTGGGTAATCGCACGAGGAGGACCGCCGCGGCTATTCGCGTGATGCCTGAGGCATGGTGTATGCGAGTACCCGAAATCAAACCGTCGTGTCCCGAGACTCTTCACGCGGAGCGATGAAGACTACTTTGCTTTTGACTCGTTGCGTATCTGCGTCATCGGTGTGAAATGTAGCACGGCCCTCCCGCAAGTCCAGCTTCCCGCCGCCCGCCCTGCGCGGTACAACCTCGGCATGAGCGAACGTAAGAAATCAAACCTGATCGCCTGGATTTGGTTCACCGCCGCGAGTGGCCTGTTGGTCTTCTGTGCGATCGCGTTTCCATTGGTATGCATCGAGCTTGACCACAAGTTCGGGTCTTCAACGGTTACCGCTTTGCTGGTCGGGTGCTCTTTCATGGCGTATTCGATAATCACATGGATGATGCGCCGCGCGAAGAGTTACGAAGAGGACGATTCATCTGCCGAGCCTCCCGTCGAGCCTCCTGCCCCGAAATCCTTGGACGAGAAGCGCAACGCCCGTTTGTCCAACGTAGTTTTTTTCGCTGGATTCGTTCTACAGTTGGGGCCATCGCTATGGAACGATTTTGCCGCGTCGCCATTGCCTGGCGAGACAATGGACTTCTGCCTTTGGGCAGGTTTCACCTTTATACTTATGGGTTGGCTGCTAGGCCGACGAAGTGACCGAAAATGGCCCTTCAACCCTCTCGCCACGAATCAAGACGCGCCGCAGTCCACCTGAATCTGACTTACGTCAATTCCGCGCCCCACCCCGAAAGTGCGATCCGCACGCGAAATGTGCCACGACCCAATCCGCCACCCGCTTGGCTAAAGGCTGCGAATTCGTTATACTTCTGTCCACGCTGGATGCGTATCCAGCGTCTCGCCTTTGACAGCCGGTATTTCGGCTGTGCCTCTTTCGCTACCTGAGTTGCCTGAGCCGTACCTGATGCGGGCCTTGAGGGCACGGCATCGGTCACCGAAATGGTGCTCCGGCGACTCGTTCTGAAAATCGCCCGCTCTGGCGGCGTTTTGCAATGCCGCCCGCGGTGATTTGTCCCCGTGATGAATTGTCTAAGTTCGTTCCTTCCTCGGCCCAGGTTCATCTGCATGTCCGGTTCGTTGTCTGATCAGAGTTCTGAACTTACGTTTCGTCAGCTCCAGTTGAGCGAGCCATTGCTCCAGGCGCTGGAAAGCTCGGGGTACGTCACGCCGACGCCGATTCAGGCGCAGACGATCCCGCCGCTTCTGGAAGGGCGTGACGTGCTGGGGCAGGCGCAAACCGGCACAGGGAAGACGGCCGCTTTTGCCCTGCCGATGCTGCAGCGAGTCGATCTGGCTTTGAAGCAACCGCAGGTGCTGGTGCTGACGCCGACCCGCGAGCTGGCGATTCAGGTCGCCGAAGCGTTCGAACGCTATGCCGCAAACTTGCCGGGTTTGAGTGTCGCCCCCATTTACGGCGGCCAGGACTATCTGATCCAGTTGCGGGCGCTGAAGCGAGGCATGCACGTGATCGTCGGCACACCAGGCCGCGTGATGGATCACATGCGGCGCGGCGCGCTCAAGCTCGACGGCCTGCGCGGATTGGTTCTCGACGAAGCCGATGAAATGCTGAAGATGGGCTTTGCCGAAGACGTCGAGTGGATCCTGACGCAATTGCCGACCGAGCGTCAAATCGCCCTGTTTTCGGCGACGGTCCCCGAGCCGATTCGGCGAATCGCGCAGCAGTACCTTCGTAATCCGGTCGAAATCACGATCAAGCAGCGGACGGCGACGGCCGACACCGTTCACCAGCGGTATGTCGTCGCGGCCCCGCATCAGAAAGAGAACGCGCTGAGCCGCATTCTCGAAGCCGAGTCGATCGACGGCGTGCTGGTGTTCGTCAAAACCAAGATCGCGACCGAGCCGCTCGCCGAATACCTGACGCAGTGCGGGCATCGTGCCGCCGCACTCAGTGGCGACACGGCGCAAAAGCAGCGCGAGCGGACGATCGAAAACCTGCGGGGGGGTAAGCTCGACATTATCGTGGCGACCGACGTGGCGGCCCGCGGGCTGGATGTGCAACGCATCAGCCACGTGATCAATTACGACTTGCCGTTCGACAATGAAGCGTACGTGCATCGTATCGGGCGCACCGGCCGGGCGGGACGCAGCGGCGAAGCGATTTTGTTCGTCCACCCGCGCGAGCGCGGCAAGCTGAAGCGGCTCGAACAGGGGACCCGGCAGCGGATCGAGCCGATGGACATCCCTTCGAACCGCACGATCAACAAGCAGCGCGTGGCCCGTTTTCACGAGAAAATCACCGCGTCGCTGGCCCATCCCGAACTGGAGAAGCTGACCAGCGTGATCGAACAGTATCGCGCGGCGAATGACATTCCCCTCGAGCACATTGCCGCGGCGCTGGCGCTTTTGGCCAATGGCGAGTCGTCGCTGTTTCTCACCGAAGAGTTGAAGCAGACGGCGTTTGCCGAGACCCGGGCGAGTGCTGGCTCGGCGCGCCCCCAGCGGAGTGGACGATCATTCAGTGCCGACCAGCGTCGTCCGGCCGCGACGAGCCGCCGCGATGAAGCGCTGGCGACGTTTCGCGTCGAAGTCGGCCATGCCCAGCAGGTTCGGCCCGGCAATCTCGTCGGCGCCATTGCCAATGAGACGGGGCTCGAGAGCTCGTATATCGGCCGGATTCAGATTTTCGACGAATTCAGCACGATCGACTTGCCGCACGAGCTGCCGCGGGAAATGCTCGAGGCCTTGAAGAAAGTGCGCGTCGCGGGACTGCCTCTGAATCTCTCGCGGCTCGAAGCGCGTCCCGTGCGTGAGGAATCGCGATACGGAAAACGAGGACGGCCCCAACCGAAGCACAAGAAAGTCGGTTCGGCCTCGTGATCGACCTCTGGATTGCCTGCTCAGGCGGCTTTCGCCAGACGGATCGGCTCGGCTTCGACCAGCACAGCCGGTTCGGCGTCGATCAGCGTCGCCGGGTTGGCGAGATAGTTGCGCAGCGTGCTTACGAAGGCGGCTGACTGGTGGCCGTTGACCAGCCGGTGGTCGAATCGTACGAACAGCGAAGCCTGCTTGCGGGGGACAACGTCGCCATCGACGACGACCGGTCGCAACTCGGCGGGCCCCAGCGTGACGTAAATCGAGTAGCTGTTCATCGGCAAAGTGGACGGTTTGTAAGAGACCAAGGGGGGTGCACCGGGGCCGCCCATATAATTGACGAAGGCATTGGCTCCGTTGAGTTCCTGCTGCCACGCCCAGATCGTTGGTGCGCGCAGGCGATTGGTCATGGCAAAACCGATGTTGCTCATCCCCATGATCCACAATAAGTGCAGGCGTTTCGAGAGGCTGATTCTCAGGCTTTTCCACGAGAAGCCGGCCTGGCGGCGGCGTTTGTCGTCGGCAACATCCTGCGCCTTGCGGCGGGCCTCGTTCCATAACGTCTCGGCGATCTGGGCCAGCGACAGCCGATCGGCATGGCGCAGAAACAACGAGTTGACTTCGCCGCTGCCGGGCTGCAGCATGGGCATCACGACATTCACGCCGTCGTACTGATAAACGCGGCGACCGATCACGCGACGGTTGACTGCCGGGTGGCGGAGGAGGCTCTTGGCGACAGCCTGAATCAGGACGTGGGCCGGAGAAACCAGCATCCGCGACGTCTGGCGCTGCTCGCCAAGAAAAGCGTCACGTGTTTCGGTCTCGACCGTCGTGCCCCACACCAGAAACGGGTCGCACTTGAGCGTCGTGCTGGCCAGATAGGCAGTGTTGATCCAACCCAATTCCGTCAGCGGGATGGGGTGCGGCTGCGTTGCCCAGTACATGGTCGGTCCTCATTGATCCGGTAACGATGCGTCCGTTGGCACCGTTTGCTTTTCTGTCGATGCGCGTGGCGGTCGGGCGTCGAGGTGTCAAACGTCGTGCCGCAGCCGCTCGCACCCCCCTTTCCGGAAGGCTCAGGCCGCTTGTGACTGCTGCGTGAGAGCGAGTTGCGCGGCGATCAATTCGGCCACCGTGGTGGGGGTCTGAAACACGTCGGGGGTCAGGTCGGCGAAACCGAGCCGCACCTGGTATTCGGTCTCGATGAAGACCAACAGGTCCATCATCGTCAGCGAGTCGGTAATTCCGGCATCCTGAAGATCAGAATCGGCCTGAAGCGCGACCTGACCGGTGATCGTCCGCAGGAAATCGACGAGTTTCGATTCAATGACAGTAACGTTCATCCGTTCATCTCCAAAGGCAATCAATGTGTCATCTCTCACGCCGCAACCAGCCGGCGGGCCAAAGCCTGTTCGGCCAGTCGCGACAATAAGGGGCGATCTATCTTGAGCGCGTGATTCAGCGGAAATTCGTCGACGAGCTCGACGAGATCGGGAACCAGATGCCGCGGCAATTCGGCGCGGCAGCGGGCCATGATTTCAGAAATAGTCATTTCCGCGGGGGGCGATTCGGACTTGATGTACAGTGCCAGCCGCGTCCCGAGTGCCGGTGATTCATAGGGCACGGCGACCGCCTGTCGGGCCGACAGACGGCGGACGGCGAATTCTTCGAGGTCGCCGGGATGGACCCGGAATCCGGCGATTTTCACGAGGGCGTCGGCGCGCCCCCTGTGGAACATCCAGCCCTCGGAATCGATCGACGCCAGGTCGCCGGTGTACAGCCAGCCGTCCCGCAATCGTTCGTGCGTTGCCGCTTTGTCGCGCCAGTATCCCCGCATGATTCCGGGTCCACGTGCGCGGAGTTCGCCGATCTCACCCGGCGAAACCGGCCTTCCCGCCGCATCGACGACTTCGAGCGTTACCTCAAGCACCGGCTGACCGATGCATCCGGGGGCGAGTGTGTCCAGTCGTTCGGGAGGGACGTAGGCCAGTCGTGCCGTCGCTTCGGTCTGGCCGTACATCACGAAAAACTCGGCCGGCGCAATCCGCCCGGCGACCTCGAGCGCCAGTTCGTGCCGCAGCGATCCACCGGCCACCGCCATGTGCCGCAACTGCGGCAGGGGCGACTGCCCGATCGACGAGCGGTCGAGCAGCAACCGGAACAAGTCGGGAACGCCGGCAAGACTGGTGCAGGCGTGACGCGCCAAGGCCGCCATAATCGTTTCAGGAAACGCGGTCTGGCCATCCAGCACCAGATGCGCTCCGGCCAGGATGTGCGATTGCAACACCGAATTGCCGAAGGCGTGATGGAACGGCAGGACGCACAGCGGGCGATCGGTCTCGCGGAGGGACTGGTAATGCCCAATCGCACGCGCGTTGGCGATCAAATTGCCGTGACTGAGCATCACCCCTTTGGGCGTGCCCGTGGAACCCGCCGTGAAAAAGATCGCGGCCAACTCGTCGGCCGTCGCGCATTCGATCGAGGTTGCCGCGACGGGTTCGGTGCCATCACGCTCGACCAGATCGAGGCTCTCTGCAGGATATTCGTGCAGATCGCTTCGAGAGCGGACGACCTGAGAACTGGTGATGATTCGCGGTGCGCAGGTCGATTCGGAGACTTGCCGCAGCAGGCCGGTCTCGGTTTTCGCAGGCAGCGGCACGACGACGCCACGGGCCAAAAGCACGCCGAAGAAGGCAGCGATGTACTCAGCCGAGTTGGGGAGCAGCAAAACGACCGGCTCGTCGGCTTCGAACGCCGGCTGGGCCGACAGGCGCCGGGCCACTGACTGTGCGGCCGAAAGCAAGCGTTCGTAACTCCAGCTTTGCGAAGGAGTACTGATCGCAAGGGCCTCAGGGCGGGCCGCTGCTACGATCTCGAATTCGCGCCCCAGATCAAGGGCCGCCCTGGACGTTCGGTCCCCCGAGGCTCCGACAATTTCGGGCCGTTGGGGGGGAATTCCGGTTTCTAAGATCAAAAGCGACAAAGACAGCCCTCCTCCATGAGACGGCCATTGTTGATATCGGTCCGCGACACTTTACAAAGGAATCCGATCAGGACCGGAGACGATCCTCGACGCGGAAGAATGCGACTGGGCATGTCAAAGGCGTCAAAGGCTGAGAGAACTTCGCGACCGGTATCTCTTGCCAAACCTTGCGGACCTGGTCGAATCGCCCCGGCTCGATCAGCCACCCCAGAACCGGCGAGCGCGTCTGGTTCAATCTAGGAGCGACTCCCCTATTGGAAGCCTTATGGCGTCTGGCGCGCAATCTGTTTCCGGGGACGGTCGAACTCGATGTCCAACGCGATCCCGAGATTCCGGAATTGACCACGCTCGATTTTCAAGTGACGGCTCGCGGCACGGTTTCCGTCATATTGGATCACGAGTCTGAGTGGCACCGGCACAAACTTGAACTTGCCGGAGATTTTGCGCATCTCATAACGCTTTCGATTGATCCCCAATTGACGCGTCTGGAATGACTGGTGACGACCTGAATTCCGCCATGTTCGGCACTGTGCCGTTCGGAATAATGAATCTGGAGCGCGCGCGACGGATTCTCGCCTCAGTCGCGACGTGCAATGTCGAGCCGATTCGCACGACCGTGATCCAGGGGATCAGAGACTATCATAATCGAACGCGTCCGCCTTCGGCGTAGGGGTGCCGTCAGAAAGTGGATGGCTAGTGCCGCATCTCGGAAACGGGGTTTCATGAAAACGGAAAATGATATATCTCTCGTCAACCCTCGATTGTGAGGCGGGAGCTTAACCAATGCCAGGGACGGCGGCGAAGATTCGGGTCAGCGAGAAGCAGCAGATCGTGTTGCA
>SIAF01000327.1 GCA_009691905.1 Planctomycetaceae bacterium
CCTAGCCCCTAGCCCCTAGCCCCTCATCGCTTCCATTCCCCGCCCCCCTTCCCGTCACTTCGGGTGGCAGCAGGTGGCCCAGTTTGTCCCGCTTGGTGGCGAGGTACAGTTCGCGGTGCTTTTCGGGTGCGGCGACAATCGGGATCTGCTCGACCACCTGCAGGTCAACGCCGAGGGAGACGAAGGCGTTCGTCTTTTTCGGGTTGTTCGTCAACAGCCGCACCTGACCTAAGCCCAGGTCTTTGAGAACCTGCAGGCCGACCATGTAGTCGCGCATGTCGGCCTTGAAACCGAGTTTGTGATTGGCTTCGACGGTATCCAGCCCCTCGTCCTGTAGCACGTACGCCTTGAGCTTCGGCACCAGTCCGATGCCCCGGCCCTCCTGCGGCAGGTAAACCAGCGCCCCGACTCCTTCGGCGGCGATCATCGACAGGGCCATGTGCAACTGGTCGCCGCAATCGCACCGCAGCGACGCCAACAGGTCGCCGGTGAAGCACGACGAGTGCATGCGCACCAGGGGCGCGGCGACCGACTTCAAATCGCCCAGCACGATCGCCAGCGGCACTTGCTCGTCGTGCTCGACGTGATAGGCGATCACGGTCGCATCGCCGTAATGCGTGGGGACGCGCGCTTCGACCTCGCGGCGAACCAGTCGCTCTGAGACCCGCCGGTGCCGTATCAACTGTTCGATGGAAATGATCGGAATGCCAAACCGCGTCGAAAGGGCTTCGAGTTCGGATTGATCGGCCATCTCGGTGCCTCTTGGGCTGAGAATCTCGATCACGACTCCCACCGGCTGCATGCCGGCCATTCCCAGCAGGTCGATCGTGGCTTCGGTGTGCCCGGCCCGGCGCAGGACGCCGCCGGCCTTGGCCAGCAGCGGGCTGATGTGCCCGGGCCTCAGAAAATCGGCCGCTCGCGATTTAGGGTCGGCGAGCGCCCGCAGCGTCAGCGCCCGGTTTTTGGCGCTGACCCCCGTCCCGGCGTCGCGATGATCGACGGTGATCAGAAAGTTCGTCTGGAGGTGCGCCGAGTTCTGATCGGTGGGAACCATTGCCGAGAGCTGCAGGCGGTCGGCAAACTCCTGAGACAGGGGTGCGCACAACATGCCGCGGCCGTGTTCGAGGATGAAGTTAACAGTCTCGGGCGTGATGTTTTCGGCAGCGCAAACGAAGTCGCCCTCATTCTCGCGCTCGACGGAATCGACGACGATCACCGGCCGGCCCGCTTGAAGTGCGGTCAGGACGTCGTCGATCTTGCTGTATTCGAAAGTGGGCATCACAGCATTCTACCATATGCAGCAACCTTGACGCGCAAACACTTGTTGATATATTCAGAACAACAGGCAGCCCGGCCCGGTGCCCGGCTGCTTTTCCGCCGGGCCACGTAAAACTCGTTGCATTCGGAATCGCCACTGAGTATGCTTATCTGATGATGCTTACCGAGTTTGCGATATCGGCATGGTCGCAAATCGAACCAACCTGAATACCCCAGCCACAAGTACAGCCACAGCCGCACTCGTTCCCGCGTCTCGACAAACCTGCCTTGGCCGACGTTCTCGGTGAACCTCGCCAACCCCGCCTCGCGGTTGTGTGCGAAACGGATCTTCGCTGAATTCATCCGGAGAATCTGACATGAACCGATCGTTCCAAATGACCTTGGCACTCGGCGTCTGTGCCGTGGCGCTCGCCGTTCCGACAGCGCGTGCCGACGCCCCCCGGCCGAAGGGGCTGGGTGACCCCGGTTCATTGACGGGCTTGAAGCTCGAACCCAACCTGAATGACAAAGGGGTGGCGATTCGCGGACGCGATTCGCGCCAGCAATTGTTTGTCACCGGGGCCTATTCGTCGGGCCAGTTGCGCGATCACACGAGAAAGGTCGAGTATGCGGTCGAGCCGGCCGGCGTTTTGAAGGTTGATGCGCAGGGGATGGCAATCCCGCTGCAGGACGGCGTGGCGAGGGTGACCGCCAAAGATCCCGCCGGCATGACGGCAGCGCTAGACGTGACTGTCTCCGGAATGGGGGGCGAAACGCCGATCAACTTCGGAAATCAAGTCGTTCCGATCTTCACCAAACTGGGCTGCAACAGCGGCGGCTGCCATGGAAAATCCAGTGGCCAGAACGGCTTCAAACTGTCGCTGCTGGGCTTCTATCCCGACGAAGATTACGAGTATCTCGTGAAAGAGGCGCGCGGCCGCAGGCTGTTTCCGTCGTCGCCGGGGCAAAGCCTGCTGCTGAATAAGGCCACCGGCCGCTCGCCTCACGGCGGCGGCAAGCGCATGGAGGTCAACAGCTACGAATACCGCATGATCGCCCGCTGGATCGAGCAGGGCACTCCCTACGGTTCTGACAAAGACCCGACGGTTGTTGGAATCAAGTGTCTGCCCGAAGGGCGGATCATGGACCGAGGCTCCGACCAGCAAATCAGCACCGTCGCCCTGTACAGCGACGGCTCGACCGAAGACGTCACGCAAATGGCGCTTTACGAGCCCAACGACACCGAAATGGCCGAAGTCACAGCGGCGGCCCTCGTCAAGACGCTCGATCTCTCGGGCGAGGTGGCCGTGATGGCCCGTTACCAGGGCCAGGTCTCGACGTTTCGGGCGACGATTCCGCTGGGCGCCGAACTGGGGGCGCTGCCCGAGCCGAAGAATTTTGTCGACGGGGCCGTCGTCAACAAACTCAAACTGCTGGGAATCCCTCCTTCGCCGATTTGCGACGACGCGACGTTTATCCGCCGCGTCTCGGTCGATATCGCCGGCCGATTGCCGACCGATCAGGAAGTCCGCGACTTCATGGCCAGCGGCGACGCGCAAAAACGCGATCGACTGGTTGATGCCCTGGTCGACAGCCCTGGGTACGCCGACCTGTTCGCCAACAAATGGAACCTGGTGCTCCGCAACAAGCGTCGGCAGCCGCAGGACACGCGCGGGACGTACGCCTTTTTCGCGTGGATTCGCGATGCCCTGCAAGAGAACAAGCCCTACGACCAGTTCGTTCGTGAAGTGCTGACCGCGTCGGGCGATGTCTCGTCGTTCCCGCCGGTCACCTGGTATCGCGAAGTGGCGCAGACGAACGAACAGGTGGAAGATACGGCCCAGTTGTTCCTCGGTCTGCGAATTCAATGTGCGCGGTGCCACCATCATCCTTTCGAAAAGTGGAGCCAGGACGATTACTACGGTTTCTCGGCGTTTTTCAGCCGCGTGACCCGCAAGGCCGGCGACAACCCCCGCGAACAGCGAGTGTTTCACAACGACGGCGTGGCATCGGCCACCAACCCTCGCTCGAATAAGGCGCTCAAGCCGGCCGGGCTGGGCGCCCCGCCGCTCGAAATCGCCGCCGAGCGCGATCCGCGGCACCTCTTGGTCGACTGGATGTCGAACAAAGACAACCGCTTTTTCGCGCACGCGCTGGTGAACCGTTACTGGAAGCACTTCTTCGATCGGGGCATCGTCGAGCCTGAAGACGACATGCGGGAAACCAACCCCCCCTCGAACCCCGAATTGCTCAATGCCCTGGCCAAGCATTTCGTCGAAAGCGGTTTCGACCTGAAAGACCTAGTGCGAACGATCTGCAAGTCGAACACCTATCAACTCAGTTCGCTGCCCAACGATTACAACCTCAAAGACAAGCAGAACTTCTCTCGCTACTATCCCAAGCGCTTGAAGGCCGAGGTGCTGTACGACGGACTGCATCAGGTCACGGCCACGACCCAGGGCTACAGCGGCTTGCCCGCCGGCACGTCGGCACTGCAACTGCCCGACCCCACGGTCGGCCCGTACTTCCTGAAGGTGTTCGGGCAGCCCCAGGCCGACACCGCCTGCGAATGCGAACGCTCGCAGGAGGCCAACCTGGCGCAAAGCCTGCACCTCTTGAACAGCAGTGAAGTCCAGGGGAAGATTTCCGCCGGCACGGGCCGCGCGGCAATGCTCGCGAACGACAAAGACCGAACCGACGAACAGAAAATTCAGGAACTCTACCGCTGGGTCTATTCCCGCAACCCCGACGCCGAAGAGATGAAAATCGCCATAGCGCATCTGGCCAAGCACGAACAGAACAAGAAGATCGCCTGGGAAGACATCGTCTGGGCGCTGATTAATACGAAAGAGTTTTTGTTCAATCATTAAGAGGGTCACCCTCGTTCCGACGCTCCGCGTCGGAACGCCCCAGCCGACGCTCTGCGTCGTCTTCAATGTTTTGGTGTCGCTACAGCCCCCCGTGTCATCACGGGGGGCATTTTCATTGCCGTCGAGGCTGTTGTTCGCCCGGCGCCTGATTGCCGCGGCCGATCGCCGTCATTTGCACGACATTCCAATGCCGTTTAGAATGTGCCGCCTCGCTACTCTCAACCTCTTCGGCTGTTGACCCGGATTGCCATGCCCGAGAACTCCGCGGCATCAAACGATATTGCCCGCCCTGCCACCCCGCTGGCGGCTGCCTGTCTGGCCGAGGCGCTGGGGACGTTTCTGCTGGTTCTGTTCGGTTGCGGCGCCGTCCACAGCGCGGTTTTGACTGGTGCGCAAAGCGGGCTGTGGCAGGTCGCCATCGTTTGGGGCATCGCGATCATGCTGGCGGCTTATGTCTGCGGCGCGATCAGCGGTGCGCATATCAATCCCGCCATGACGCTGGCCCTCGCCGCCTGGGGTCGCTTCGATCGCCGCCGGGTGCCGCACTACCTCGTCTCGCAGCTCGCGGGTGCGTTCGTCGCTGCGGCTGTCCTCTTCTTTCTGTATGGCCCGCAATTAACCGCGCGGGAAGTACAGAAAGGGATCGTGCGCGGCGGACCGGGCAGCGAGATCACCGCCATGTGTTACGGCGAGTACTATCCCAATCCAGGGTCGATCTCGACGGCTGAGGGGCCGTTTGTCTCAGCCGCGGCACACGAAGAATTCAAGAAACGGGTCACACAGCCGATGGCGGTCGGCGCCGAGGTGCTGGGGACGCTGATCCTGGCGCTGGTTGTGTTTGCCGTGACCGACGAGCGCAACCCGGGCCGGCCGGCGGCCGGCTTTGCTCCGGTGTTTATCGGTCTGACGGTCGCGGTGCTGATTTCGATCTTTGCACCACTGACGCAGGCTTGCTTCAACCCGGCCCGCGACTTCGGCCCCAGGCTGTTTGCGTATTTCGCGGGTTGGGGGCCGGTGGCGATTCCCGGCCCGAATGGCATCGGCTTTTTCACGGTGTACATTGTCGCCCCGATCGTCGGCGCGTGGCTCGGCGCGGGGCTTTACGAACGCATCCTTCGACATTGACATCAACATGTCTCATCCCCGCTTTATCATGATCGGCGGCTTTCTGGGCGCCGGCAAGACGACGACGGTCGCACGTCTGGCCCGGCATTACACCGATCAGGGTCTCAAAGTCGGCATCGTGACCAACGATCAGGCGACCGACCTTGTCGATACGAACAGCCTGCGCTCGCAGGGTTACAACGTCGGCGAAGTCGCCGGGTCGTGCTTCTGCTGCAATTTCAACGAATTGACCGCGACGGTCGAGCGGATCGGTCGGGCCGACCGGCCCGATGTGATTCTCGCCGAGCCGGTCGGCAGTTGCACCGATCTTGTGGCGACGGTGATTCGGCCGATGGTCGAGGTTTACGACGAACCGATCGACGTTGCGCCCTACGGCGTCATTCTCAAACCCAGCCACGGGGCGCGAATCCTGCGGAACGAAGCGAGTTCCGGTTTTTCGCCGAAGGCGGCGTATATTTTCAAAAAGCAGATTGAAGAAGCCGACTTCGTGATCTTGAACCGCATCGACGAATTGCTGCCGGCGCAAATCGAAGAACTGGCCGCCCTGCTGGGAGAGCAGTACCCCGGCCGGCCCCTCTTGCGGGTGTCAGCCAAAACCGGCGAGGGGTTCCCGGCGCTGTGCGACTTTCTCGAACAGCGCGGCGGTTTCGGCCGCCGCGTGATGGATGTCGATTACGACATTTATGCCGAAGGCGAAGCTGAACTCGGCTGGCTCAACGCCGCTGTGCAGGTGACTGCGACCGATCCATTTGCCCTCGACGATCTGTTACTTGATCTCATCCGCCGACTGCAAACGGCGCTCGCCGCCGTCGGAGCCGAAACGGCGCACCTGAAAACGATCGGCCTGGGAAAAGGCTTCTATGGCGTGGCCAATCTCGTGAGCAGTTTCACGGATCCCGAATTATCGTTGCCGTCGAACTGCCGCGTCGCGCAGGCGCAGCTCGTCGTCAACGCCCGCGTGGCCATCGATCCCGCCGAACTGGAAACTCTGGTGCGCCGCGTCGTAGCCCAGGCATGTGCCGACGTCCTCGCGACCCCCCAGATCGTCACCGTGCAAAGCTTTCGCCCCGGCCGGCCGGTACCCACGCATCGAATTCTGGCACCCACTCAGCCCTGAGGCTCCCTGGGGAATTCTGACGATCCCGACTTGGCAACAGCGATCGCGTCCGCTTGTTAGAATGAAATTCCGCAGTTCGGTTCGATCCGCCCGGGGATCGGCCGATTCCGTGATCCATGAACGCCAGCCATCGGAGCGATTGGAATGAACTTTACAAAGCTCGTGTGCGCCGTTGGAGCCCTGTTATTGCCTGCCGCAACATTACTCGCGGCAGATTGGACGCAGTTCCGCGGCCCCGGTGGCCTGGGAACGAGTGACGAACAAGGGCTGCCCCTCACCTGGTCGGCGACCGAGAACATCGTCTGGCAGGTGGCCTTGCCCGGCCCGGGGGCATCCAGCCCGATCACCGTCGCCGGGCGCGTCTACCTGACAAGCTACACGGGCTATGGGCTGGAAGCCAATGCCGGCGAGCAGAAAGATCTGGCGCGACATCTCGTGTGCGTCGACAGAAAGCTCGGAAAGACCCTGTGGACCAAAATGTTCGAGCCCAAACTTCCCGAGCATCAATATCAGGGCGAAGGCTCGTACCACGGATACGCGGCCAGCACCCCGATTACCGACGGCGAGCGGTTGTATCTGTTTTTCGGCAAGTCGGGCGTGTTGGGCCTCGACCTCGACGGCAACGAACTCTGGCACGCCTACGTCGGCGAAAACGTCAACGGCTGGGGTTCGGGTTGTTCGCCGATTCTGTACGGCAAGCTGCTGATCGTGAATGCCAGCATCGAAAGCGGGTCGCTGGTCGCCCTCGACAAGCTGACGGGAGCCCAGGTGTGGCGTGCCGGCGACATTCGCGCGTCGTGGAATACCCCGCTGCTGGTGGCGGGCAAAGATCGCACTGAATTGATCGCCAGCATCGAAGGGCGAATCTTGAGCTTCGACCCCGATAACGGCAAGCCGCTATGGAACGCCGACGGCGTTCATCGGTATGTCTGCCCCAGCGTCGTGGCGCACGACGGAATCGTCTACGCCATCGGCGGGGGGCACACGTCGCTGGCCGTTCGCACCGGCGGATCGGGCGACGTGACCGCCTCGCACGGGCTCTGGCGGCAGGGGAAAGGCTCGAATGTCGGGTCGCCGATTTATCACGACGGCCACTTGTACTGGTTCAGCGACAACGGCGGGATCGTCTGCTGCCAGAACGCGGCAACGGGCGAAACGGTGTTTCAAGAACGGCTGGCCCCCGAGGCCGGTACGATCTGGTCGTCGCCGGTTCTGGCCGACGGCAAGTTGTACTGCGTTTCGCAGCGCAACGGCACCTTTGTCGTCGCCTGCCGACCGAAATTCGAACAGCTCGCGCACAACGCGATTGCCGGCGACGAAACCCGCGCCAACGCCTCGCCGGCAATCAGCAACGGGCAAATTTTGCTGCGAACTGACAAGGCGCTGTACTGCATCGGGAAGGAGTAATCTCCGATTTCTCGCCTCCCGCCCGCCGCGGTATAATCGGGGTATGATCGAACGACCATTCGGCACAATCGCATACGTTGCAGGTAAGGCGATGATCGCCGCTGGTGTCGGCGCGATTCTCTTTGACATCATTTCCAGTGGCCCTTTTTTTACCTGGCCATTAAAGGGCCCGTGGTACATAGCCGGAATCGCATTGGTCATGCTCGGGATCGCGATTCTCAGATTTTCGCGAAATGGGTGAGATTCGCACTTACATCAATTCCGCCCCCCACCACGAAAGTGCGATCGGGACGCAATAGGGACCACTAACCGGATTGGGCAAAACTGTCATTTCGCCGGGAAAAACTGCGAAAAACGGTTCATAATTCTACAATTCTACGGTTTTGTATTATTATGAACTCTTCATCCTTTGTATTTTAACATGGCATTTTGCCGAGACTTTGGTAAACATTCGTCCAACCCGTTGTCCGAAGCAATGGACGGACGGTCTCCGGCCGTTTCGGTGGGGAAGATCTGGCAGGACAAAAGAGAGGATGACG
>SIAF01000328.1 GCA_009691905.1 Planctomycetaceae bacterium
GATTGCTGCTGCCGATCAAAAACAACCTCGGCCCCCCCAGCAGCGGCCTGGCGTTTCGAATCCAGGACGCGAAGGTCGAATGGGAGATCGGCCAAGTAGCTGCGCAGTGGAAAGAGGCGGTCGGGAAACCGCCGAAGGCGGAGGGGAAAGGCAGTCCCACAGTCGTCCCTCGGCCCGTATTTAATGCGGCATCGCGATGGTTGCTCGACTATCTCAAACGGGGAGAGCGACTGGCCGCGGAATTATTGGTGCGTGGCAGAGCGGCTGGATTTAAGAAAACGACGATGTATCAGGTCAAGGACGAACTGCACATCGAGTCACGTAAAGATGAGTCGTTCAGGAAGCCTCGGTGGTTTTGGCGACTCCCAAAATAACGGACAGCCAAGTTAGGGTGTCGCGCCGGAGCGAGCGGTATCTTCGACGAAACTTGCCAAATCTCGGCCGATTTCACGAAGATACTGGTGTTCAAACGAGGAGGATCTTCGAGAAAACCCGTGAAATCGAAACACCGAATTCGCAATTACGCGCTGAAAATGCAGTTTTTATCCAAGGTCAAAATTGGCAACCGGTGAACTTCCGTGAGCAACGAGCACGCAACCGAGGGATCGCATTAAGACGATCGAGAACTGGAATCCACCTGAAGTTGTCGGGGCCAGGTGGCGTCGGTATTGCGAGTACCCATAATCAAAACGCAGCGTCGCGAGACTCTTCACGCGGAGCGATGAAGACTACTTTGGTTGAAACCCATGCCCGACTCAATAAAATCTCGCCTGCAGACGTTTGATCCGAAACAGCAATTCGCGGTCATCGAGCGGCGGCTGCCGCACTGGTCGCAGGCGGGCACGCTGTGCTTCATCACGTGGCGAACGTGGGACTCGATTCCTGAATCGGTGTTGCAGACTTGGATTGCCGAGCGCGACAATTGGCTGCGCCAACACGGAATCACTCCCGGATCGCCGGAATGGCGCAGCTGTGTGCAACAATTGCCTGACGATCTGGTGTCGGAATTTCAGCGGCTCGTGTCCGACCGCTGGAACGATCATCTCGACGCCTGTCACGGGGCGTGCGTTTTGCGGCAGCCGGAGTTGGCAACAATCGTCGCCGACAGCTTGCGGCATTTCGACGGCGAGCGATACGACCTGACCGATTATGTCGTAATGCCGAACCACATCCATCTGCTGGCCGCGTTTCCGGATGAAGAATCGATGCTGGCGCAATGCCAATCGTGGAAGCACTTCACAGCGACGCGTATCAATCGAGTGCTGGGTTGCAAGCGTCGGTTCTGGCAACAGGACGGTTTCGACCATCTGGTGCGGTCGCTGGACCAGTTCGATTACCTGAGGAAGTACATCGCGGCTAACCCCACCCGCGCCCGGCTTCCCGACGGCGAATACATCCACGAATCAAAACCAATGTAGTCATCATCGCTCCGCGTGATGAGTGCAAACGCTTACAACAACCAACCGGGTAATCGCATGAATTCTGCTGCCCTGAATCAGCGCCGCGCGCAGTTTTCGGACACGACGTGCCGTAAACTCTTCGAGTACCCGCGATCAAAACGGACAGTCCCGAGACGCCTTACGCGGAGCGATGAGGCCTACTTTACGGTCACTCGAACCTCGCAGCGTTGTTGTGATCCGGCGGGGGTTCAGCGTATGCTGTCGCCGCGGTTTCACGTTTCAGCCAAACGCTCACAAGGAACCCTCTCATGAAACGACGTTCGCTCCTGACGTGTGTGACAATGCTGATGGTCTGCGGTCTGCTCGTCGCCGACGATGAAAAGGCACCCGAGATCCCCCCCAAAAAGGGCAAGTCGGAAACGATCAAGCTTTTCAACGGCAAAGACCTCAAGGGGTGGGAAGGGCGCTCTGATCTGTGGTCGGTCAAAGAAGGCGTGATCGTCGCCAAAAATACCGACCCGATCGCCGTCAGCACCTACCTGTTGACCGAGCGGAAGTTCAGCGATTTTCGCCTGACCTGTCAGGCGAAGCTGGTCGAATCAGAAATGCACTCGGGAATTGCCATCTGGGGCAAAAAGTTCGAAAAGGACGCTGAAAAAATGTCCTACCGGGGGCACCTGGTCATGTTCCCCTCGGGCTGGGGCATGTACGACCTGTTCCGCCGGGAAGGTTTGAAGGTCGATGGCGAGCCGGCGAAAAAAGTCGGTAAGCAGCACGACTGGAACGACCTGGAAATTCTGGCGCAGGGGAATCGCGTTCGCTTCGTCGTCAACGGGCACCTCGTCGTCGATTGGCGCGATCCCAAACCCGAATATGTCGAAGAAGGCCCGATCGGCCTGCAACTGCACTCCAACACGGTGCCGCAGGAGATTCATTTCAAGGACCTCGTCCTCACCACGTTTCCCGAAGACAAGCTGATGACGCTCAAGTCGGAGAAGTGAATTTCTCTGAATCAGGCACTCATCGCGCTCCGGCGTGTTGAGTGCGTACGCCCACGAGCACCAAACCGGGTAATCGCATAAAAATACAACGACCCGCTTGCGGGGTAGGGATAGTGATCATCAATAGCACCCTCGGACCGATCGCCGAACCGGCCACAAGCGAGGACGCTTGTGCTACGACGAGAGCGGCCCGGCGAACACCATCTACCGTTCCTCGCCGATTTCTTCAGCAGCTAGGCTAACGACCCCCTGGACGCGATGACACGGGTCACACGTCCACTGCGGGGTCAAAATGCACAAAATCGACACAAATCACAGCAACAGAATACTTTAAGGCACATGCAACCAAATCCGGACTGCACGCCGCAGGGATACCAAACCCGAAAGAATCGGTCCAAACGTATCAAAAATAACGATTTCCCAAGATAGACCGAAGAATCCGGTTGCAGGGGCCGATACTTAAAAGGCCGGACATCGTGAATGCGACGCCCGGTCGGCAACCGCAGCCCTCGTGACGGCTGGTTGCTGCCGAGATCCTCAACATCCGCCGAGGAATTTGGTGAGAGGCGCCATGAAACTGAACTTGCTGTCCGCTCGTCCCTGGCTCCTGCTGCTGGGGTCTGTCGCCCTGTGCTCGTCGGCGGTCGGGTGCCAATCGACAATTGGCGGCCAGACGCTGCCGTCGGCGTACTACCTGCGCGACGACCTGCAGTACTTTCCGGCCGGGCCGGAATTCAAACTGACTAAGCAGGTTCAGGCAATCGAAGAATACAAGGCTCGTCAACAGGGATTGCTTGACGCCGAAGCCCCGCCGGAACCTGGAATCCGATGAGTCAAACGGCCCAAGCGGCATGCTGCAGCGTCAGTCATGACGGGGCCGGTTTTATATCACAGTGCGATAACAACACAGCGCGATAACTTCGTTCGCCCGATCGAGAGATTGGCCTTTGGGCCGATCGACTCGGGTGGGTGACGGGGGGGACGAAACCCTTCGCGGCCGATGAATTCACGGCAACGCCAGCGCGATGCGAGAATTCGTCGGCCGTCGAGGGGCTTTATTGTTTGCAGGTCGGGCTTTCCAGCCTGACAGGATTGCCACTTCGTCTGGAATCGCGCGGGTTGCGTCAGCCTGGAAAGGCCGACCTGCCCGATTGGCGCTATCGACTTAAATTCGTTTCGACAACGTCTTCGCCAGTCGCTCGAGCGCGGGACTGATGTCGGCCGGTTCGAGGTGAATGTTCAGCAGGCTGAATCGGTCGCTGTTCGCCAGCGCAGCATTCAGGGCCTTCTCGAGATCCCCCTCGGTGTGAACTTCAAAGCCCCAGCCCCCTCCCAGCAAGTCGGGCAGCCGGTGGTATTCCCAGTTCAGGATGTCGTTGAACGGCCCTTCGCACAAAAAGCGCTCGGTGCCGTAGCCTTTGTTGTTGAGGACCAGCACGATCGGGTTGAACCCGTGGCGGACGGCCGTCGACAATTCGAGGCAGGTCATCTGAAAGGCTCCGTCACCGACGAGCACGATCGGGCGCAGCTTCGCATTGCCGAATTGGGCGCCGATCGACGCCGGGATTGCGAACCCCATCGACGTGTAATAGGCGGGGCTGAGGAACTCGGTGTCGCGGTAAATCGTCAGGTCGGCCGCGGCGAACAGACAATCGCCGACATCGGCGACGACCACCATGTTCTCGTCGAGCAGTTGATTGACCCGCGCGAACAGCCGTTTCGTCGTGACGATCGCGTCGGGTTCGAGTTCGAATCTGGGTTCGTCGCGCCGGCAATGTGCGGGAATGGGTCGTTTGGGTGGGGACAGGTCGGCCTTGAGCAGCCCCTTCACAAAGTCGGCGAGCAGTACGTCGTGGTAGAAATGGTGCTGAATCTGCAGCGCGTCGCTGGTCACGTGCACGCTTTTGCCCGGGTCGAGGCGCGCCGTGAATATGCCCATATCGATGTCGGTCATCAGCGTCCCGAGCACGATCAGGCAGTCGCTGTCTTCGACGAACTTCCGCACCGGCTCGCGACACATCGCCCCTTCGTACACACCCAGGTACAGAGGGTGCTTCTCGCTCACGACCGATTTACCCAACAGCGTCGCGACCATCGGCAGGCTGTGTTTTTCAGCCAGGCGCACGACCTCGTCGCCCAGGCCGAAGCGGTGGATCTCGACGCCGGCGATGATCACCGGCCGATGGGAGGCGTTGATCATTTGTGTCGCGTCTTCCAGGGCCTCACGCAGCGCATGCTTGTCGCTGACCGGCTTCTCCTCCTTGGGAATGTACGGATAGGGGCAGGCGGTTCGCACCCGATCGCGAGGCAGCTCCAGATAGACCGGGCGTTTGTATCGGTCCGCCGCCGCCAGACAGCGGTCGATATCGCGGAATGCGGTGAGCGGGTCATCGAGCGACGCCGATGCCACTGTGATTTTCTCGAACACCTCCCGCTGCGTATTGAAGTCGCGCACGCGGTGGTGCAGCAACGGATCTGAACGTTTCTCGTCGACCCCCGGCGCCCCGCTGATGACGACGATCGGCGATTTCTCGGCATAAGCACCGGCGATCGAGTTGCACATGGAGAGGCCCCCCACGCTGAACGTCACGCACACGGCGCCCATGCCATGCACGCGTGCGTAGGCGTCGGCGGCGAAGCCGGCGTTGTCTTCGCGAGTGCAACCGACAACGGTCAGGGGGCTGGCCTCGAGCAGCGAATAAAACTGCAACACGAAATCGCCGGGAATGCCGAACACATGGGCGATGCCGTAATCCTGCAACCGGCGAATGAGATAATCGCCGATCGTTTGCGGCCCGCCGTTGCGGGCTGCCGGCTTAGCGGTTTTCGCGGTGCGGGTTGGTTTCCGGCCCTCTACTTTTCGAATCGCCATCAATCGGCTCCTGACTGATACAAACCCTGAGAAATTCTTTGCCGAACGCCCGAAACGGTCAAGTCGCCGGAAAAAGCCGACCGTTGCAAGGCATCGAACTGCGGGATTCTAACGTGCCGATTGCCCTGCGGATACGCCGATCCCGACAGTTGGGAGCGACTGCCGGGCCAACGGGCGTCGATCGTCGAAGCGTGCGATTTTTGCACCGCGCGTCATCGTGATTTAACGCGGGCGGGACGTGATCAGTCGGCCCCGCTGAGGCGGGATTCCCAGGGGTTCGAAACACTGGAATGAGAATTGCCGATGACAGTTCGGCGGGTCAACGGTAGACTAATTCTGCTGCTGTGCATACGATACGACAGTTATGGGATTCGATTGAACGTCAACGGTCTGAAAACGACCAACCCCTGTCCTTTTCCAAGGAGCCCACCATGAAGCGAATCGCCCTGTGTGTCGCGACCGTGTCCAGCCTGATTTTTTCGGCGGCCTACGCGGCCGATGTGAAACTTGAGGGGGTCAAGTGCATCGTGGCCGCCAAGAACGACGCCAAGGCCGACAGGAGCGTCGATTACAGAGACGGCAAGGTCTATTTCTGCTGCGACCAGTGCCCGAAGGCTTACGAAAAGGACAAGGCGAAGTTCTCGACGAAAGCCAATCACCAGTTGGTGCAGACCGCTCAAGCCAAACAGGGGAAATGCCCTTTGTCGGGAAGCGATCTGGATAAGAAGACTGAAATCACCGTCGCCGGCGCCAAGGTGCAGTTCTGCTGCGATAAGTGCAAAGCCGAGGTTGAAAAGCTGAAGGGTGACGAGCAAATCGAGAAGGTCTTCGCCGACAAGGCATTCGACAAAGCGGAATTCAAGGTCGAGAAGAAGAAATAGGCCGCCCAATTCGGGATTGAATTCGGGTGCATTTCGAAATTGGCGACAGGGGCGTTCCTTAGGGAACGCCCCTGTTGCGTTTCGGCATTCCTGGTTTTCGAACAGCCAACTATCGGCCAACCGATCGATCACCTCGCCCGCAAGTATGCCGGGTTTTAGAGTGGGGCAATCGAACTCCCCGAATCAGATCAGGCCGTCGGGCGGTCAGTCGGAATCTGGCGTGAAGTCTGGAGTGGCATCTGAAATCAGGGCGAGGGCATTCCCACGATTTCGCCGTCGGCACACACTGATTCCAATCCGCGCGCTGGCGAATATGATCAGGACCATCCCGGAAAAGTATGCGACCTGCGCGACGGTGACTAAGATCCTGGAATAGATGACCGCCTGAAACAGCCACGGCCTGGACGACACTGAAGGCAGAGTGGTCGCGTCCATCGGGTCTGGCATCACCATCACCCACGGCAGCAGGGACACGCCGATGAGCAGAAGCCTGCGGTTCGGGTATGCGGATGACCGTCGGAACAACGCCAGCATCCCATAGATGATCCCCCTTGGCTTGCTCATGCCCCGATTGTACCGCGGCGAACGGTGAGCGCAAACAAAAACCCCACCAGATTGCTTAAGACGGGGTTCGTCGCTTCCGACGCGATGCCTCGACCGACGCCATCACCCGAGGCTGCAACTGCTGTTCTCGGGGTTGACCAGGCTCTATAATTCTGAGTCATCATGCCTGTCGAAACTCTGACGCGCCGGATTTCACTACCGGTTCCGGCTGAATTTGCGTTCAACTGGCACACGCGACCGGGTGCGTTCGAGCGATTGGCGTCGCCGTGGAAATCCGTCGACATCATTGACCGGGGTCAGGGTGTCAGTGAAGGTTCGCGGGTCATCGTGAGCATTGTTCGACTATCGGCATGCGGTCACCGCGCGCGACGTCGAATGGCAATGGAGACACCGGGGAGTGAAACCAATGAAGATTCTCGTGACCGGCTCGACCGGCCTGGTGGGGACGGCGCTGATTCCGCTTTTGACAACCGGCGGCCACGAAGTCATTCGCCTGGTCCGCTCAAAGTCCAAGACGAAACCACCGTCTCAAGGGTCGATCGATTGGAACCCGGATGCCAACTACATCGACGCGGCCGGCCTGGAAGGCCTGGATGCCGTCGTGCATCTTGCCGGTGAGTCGGTTGCCCAGGGACGCTGGACGACCGCGAAAAAGGCGAGCATCCGCGAGAGCCGAATCCGGGGCACGCAACTGCTGTGCGACACAATCACGCACCTGACGAAACCTCCCCGGACTCTCGTGTGTGCCTCGGCGATCGGGTACTACGGAGACCGGGGGGACGAACGTCTGACGGAAGCCAGTCCCGCCGGGAAGGGTTTTCTCGCCGACGTCTGCCGCGATTGGGAGGCGGCCTGCGAACCGGCGCGGCGCAAGGGGCTGCGCGTCGTCAACCTGCGGATCGGCGTCGTGTTGAGTCCCGCCGGAGGCGCTCTGAAGGCCATGTTGCTCCCCTTTAAAATGGGCGTCGGTGGAGTGTTCGGCAACGGCAAGCAATACATGAGTTGCATTGCGCTCGACGATTTAGTCGGGGCCATCGCGCACACATTGATGACGCCGTCATTGACCGGCGCGGTCAACGCCGTCTGCCCTGCGCCGCTGACGAATCACGACTTTACAAAGACGCTGGGCGAAGTCCTCGGGCGGCCCACGATTCTTCCGATGCCCGCCTTTGCGGCCCGCCTGGCTTTTGGTGAAATGGCCGACGAATTGCTGCTGGCCAGCGCCCGCGTCGAACCGGCCAAACTCCTCGAAAGCGGGTATCAATTCCGCTGTCCCAGCGTTGCCGGCGCGCTGCGGCACATGCTCGGGAAATGAGGTGTCGGGCCACGCCCCACGGTCTGGTTTCACTCCAAACCCGCCGCCAAACCTGGGGGCCGCAACCCGATAGGGTTGAGAGCTCCGAAGGGTCAGGCTGCTGATATCCGCGGGAAAATCTTCCTGAGATTTGGTAAACATTCGTCCAACCCGTTGTCCGAAGCAATGGACGGACGGTCTCCGGCCGTTTCGGTGGGGAAGATCTGGCAGGACAAAAGAGAGGATGACGCGTGTTGGGGCCTTGTTAGGAACTGTCGGTCGGTTCGAGAGCCAAGTCC
>SIAF01000329.1 GCA_009691905.1 Planctomycetaceae bacterium
GCCGCCGCCTCCCGCCGAAACGCCGCAATTCGAAAAAGACATCCACCCCCTGCTCAAGACGTATTGCTGGAAGTGCCACGGGGGTGAGGGGCTGGCGGCCGACATGGATTTGCGATCGTTGCCCCTGATCCGCAAGGGAAGCAAGCGCGGCGGCGTTCTCGAGCCGGGGTCGGCCGAACGCAGTTTGCTGTATCAAAAGCTCGCGGCTAAAGAGATGCCCCCCGGCGACGCGCTCAAGCCGACCGATGCGCACATCGCGACGATCAAAACCTGGATTGATGCCGGCGCCCCCGCACGGTACCAGGGCGGCCCGCTCGGCGAAGACGAACTGCCCGCACTGACCGACGGCGATCGCCAGTGGTGGGCCTTTCGCAAACCGGTGCGACCGGCCATCCCCATGATCCACAATGTCGATCGCGTCCGCACGCCGATCGACGCCTTTCTGCTGGCCCGGCTCGAAGACAAAGGATTGTCGTTCGCAGACGAAGCCGACAAGTTCACCCTGGTGCGGCGGGTCACACTCGACCTGACCGGGTTGCCCCCTTCGATCGACGAGATCGACCGATTCGTCAACGATTCGTCCCCCGACGCGTGGGAAAGGCTGGTCGATCGGCTGCTCGATTCGCCGCATTATGGCGAGCGGTGGGGGCGGCACTGGCTCGATGCGGCGGGCTACGTCGACGTCATCGGGACGGACAATGACGCGGCGATCATCGAACTGCGCGACGGCATCTGGAAGTACCGCGACTATGTCGTCAGCGCCCTCAATTCCGACATGCCTTACGACCGGTTTCTGCTCGAGCAACTCGCCGGCGACGAACTGGTCGACTGGCGCAACGCACCGCAATTCACCCCCGAGATCAAATCGCTGTTGACCGCCACGGGGTTTCTCCGCCAGGCGGCCGACACGACGTACGCCCCCGAGCTCAATACCGCCGATATCAGGCACCAGGTGCTGTACGACACGCTGCAGACGTTCTCGACGAACGTCCTGGGTCTGACCCTGCACTGCGCTCAGTGTCACTCGCATAAATTCGATCCTCTGGCGCAAGCCGACTATTACAAGCTTCTGGCGATTTTCGCTCCCGCCTACAACGTCCAGAATTGGAAGCAGTCGAAAGAGCGATTCCTGCCCGACGTCTCGCCGGCCGAGCAACAAACGATCGACCGGCACAACGCCGAAATCGACCGCCAGGTGGGAGAGCTGAATCGACAACTCTCTGAAACCCGGCAACTCGTCAAAAACATTTTGCTGAAAACGCGGCTGGACAACCTGCCGGAAGCGATTCGCAGCGACGCCCTCGCCGCGGTTGAGACCCCCGCCGATAAGCGTAGCGACGTCCAGAAATACCTGGCCGACAAATTCACGGCGCAGTTGACGATCAAAGCCGAAGAGATCGCCGCGGCGCTCGACGACCCGACCCGACAACGGTTGGCGCAGGCCGAGCAGCAGATGGCCTCATTGCACAGCACGCGCCAAAGCTACGGAAAAATCCAGGCAACGTGGGACGTCGCCCCCGCGCCCGCCTCTTACCTCTATCGCCGCGGCGGGTACGAAACCCCCGGCGCCGCGGTCGAACCCGGTTTTCCCGCAATTCTGGGGTTTCCGGCAATTCCGACCGAGCCGTCGGCACCTTTATCGTCGGCCCCATTGCGATTGAGTCTGGTTGGGCAAACGATGACCTCGGGATATCGAACGGCCCTGGCCCGATGGCTGGTTCAGCCCGAACATCCGCTGACGGCCCGCGTCATCGTCAACCGCATCTGGCAGCAGTATTTCGGCCGGGGGATTGTCGGCACTCCCGACAATTTCGGCCGATCGGGGGCGCTGCCGACGCACCCTGAACTGCTCGACTGGCTGGCGATCGAGTTCATTCGATCGGGCTGGCGATTCAAAGCGTTTCACCGATTGATTCTGACGTCGACCGCCTACCGGCAAGCCTCAACTGGTTTGCGGGAACCGCCAAAGTCGCCGGGGCACGATCGGCCACTCGATTTGATTTCGAAGCCCGACGATCCGGCGGCAGCCCCCCTCCGCCGGGCCGACGAGTCTGATCCTGAAAACCTGCTCTTGTGGCGCATGCCTTTGCGGCGGCTGGAGTCAGAGATCATTCGCGATTCCCTATTGGCCGTGAGCGGTCGGCTCGATGGCCGGGTCGGCGGACCCCCCGTGCCGGTCAAGCCCCTGCCGGACGGCATGGTGCTGGTCGAAACGCAGAATCTGCCGGCGGGTACCAGCCCGTTTTGCCGCAGTTTGTACCTCGTCTCGCGCCGCAATTATCAGCCGACCGAACTGAGCGTCTTCGACCAGCCGATCGTTGCGATCAACTGCACTCGCCGCACCAGCGCCGCGGTGGCATTGCAGTCGCTGACGATGCTCAACGGACAGTTTGCAACCGATCAGGCCGAACAATTCGCGAGGCGTGTGATCGCCACGGCGGGTGCCGATGAATCCCGGCGAATCGATCTGGCGTTTCGCCTGGCCTTGTCGCGCCCGCCGACACCCGCCGAACGGCAACTGAGCCGTGAACTGCTGCTCAAACAATCGCTGCGAAAACGGGCGTTGCCCGACACAAGCGACGAACAAGCACACGACCAGGCGCTGTTTCACCTGTGCCATATGCTGTTGAATACCAGTGAGTTTTTGTACGTGCCTTGAAGGCCAGGCGCGGCAGACCGCACGATCAGATATTCCTTCGTTCCCAAGCTTGGGAACGAGGTGAGAACCGACCGCACCGCGGTCTCCGTATCGCCTTCTTACGCCGGCAGCTTGTCTTTCGGGACGATCAGCCGCATCGTGTAAGGGCTCACCTGCATTTGCCCCGGCCGCAAGTCGCCGACGAGCGTCAAGAAGAGGCGTGCGTCGGCTTTCGTCCAGCCATAGCGTTCTTCGAGCCAGACGATCATTTCGCGAATGGCCTGCCACTGGGCGACTTCGGCCGGACTGGCAGCTCCGACGGTGACGAGCTGCGTGGCCGATTCGACCCGCGGCCCATTCTGCGATTTCGTCCAGCCTTTGAGAACGCGACAGGAAGCAGTCACCACGGCCCGCATTTCACACCCGCTGACTTCGCCGTCCCCCTGGTAGGGATGGCAATCGCCCAGATAGAGCAGTGCGCCGGGTACGGCGACCGGCAGATAGATCGTGCTGCCCGGAGCGACCTCCGGGACATCGAGGTTGCCGCCGAATCGACCGGCCGTCCCCGCCGTGGGCACTTCGAGGTAGGGCGCGGTGCCGATGCAGCCGATCATCGGTCGCACGGGGATTCGCAATTCATGGGGGCCGGCCGCCGACTGCAACGTGTAGCGCACCTGGCTGTCGCGAATTTCGACCAGTTCGGTGACCGGCTCTGCGAACCAGTCCTGCAGGTGGTAGACGAACGGCCAATATCCGGCGAACCCCTGCGTATCGCACTGCATCGCATGAATCGTGACCGCCAGCGTGTCGCCAGGCTCGGCTCCGGCAACCGCGATCGGCCCGGTGACGGGATTGCCGTAATACGGGCCTTTGCTGCGCAGCGAACGGACGTAGTCGGCGCGGCACGTTTCCAGAGTGCGGGTTTGACCGGTCCGCGCGTCTTCGGTCTCGACTTCGAATCGTTCACCGGCGGCAACATGCACGACCGGTTCCCGAGAGCGGTCGAACACATAGCTGATCTGGTCGCGTGATATGCGTTGCATGGGGTGTTGTCGCCGCTACAGCCTGCCCTGCAGCGATTCGATCGCCTGCCGAATGACAGCAGCGCTGGCGTCGAGCGCGGCTTGTTCGGCCGCAGTCAAAACCAGCGGCAATCTTGCCAGCAAACCGTCGCCGCCGACGATGGAAGGAAGTGACAATGTGACGGGACCGCGTCCCTCGAAATCGTCGACAGCGGCACAAACCGTCAGAATCGAACGCTGATCGTGAACGATCACATCGACGATCCGGGCCAGTGCGGCGCCGACGCCGTAGTAGGTCGCCCCTTTGCCTTCAATAATCGTATAGGCGGCGCGGCGCACGTCGTGATCGATGCGGTGCCTGACTGATTCGTCGAATTCGCGCCGGCTGACTTTTGCGAATTCGTCGAGCGTGATGCCGCCGATGGTTGCCAGCGACCAGGTCAGCACTTCGGAATCGCCGTGTTCACCCACGACGTGGGCATGCACGTGTCGGGCGTCGACCCCGAAATGGGTCCCGACCAGCGTCCGCAGCCGCGCCGTGTCGAGCGTTGTCCCCGAGCCGATGACTCGCGTGAACGGCACGCCAAAGCCCCTGGCGTAATGCGCGGCCACGTGCGTCATGACGTCGACCGGATTCGTGGCGATCACGAGCACCGCCTGCGAGGCGTGCGTCAGAATCGCGGGTATCACGCTCCCGAACACCGCTGCGTTGCGCTCGAGAAGCTGCAAGCGGGTCTCGCCCGGTTTCTGGCTGACCCCTGCGGCGACAATCACCACCTGGCTGCCTTTCAGGTCGGGGTAGTCGCCGGCCGAAACCTGCATCGGGTGCGCAAAGGGGACGGCATGCTGAATATCGGCGGCCTCGGCGCGAGCCCGAATCGCGTTCTGATCGACCAGGACGATTTCTCGCCCGATCCCTTCCATCACCAGGGCGTAGGCGGCCGTCGATCCGACGAATCCGCTGCCAACGACGCCGACCTTGATGCTCATCGCAACTTTTCACTTCGATTCGCTGCTGTAAGAAAAAAACTCACGCACCTGGCTGAGAACCAGGTACGTGAGTTTAAAGAACAACGTGAGTCGTCGATCGCTGAAACTACTTGGCCAGCGAACGCCGACGACGGATCAAGCCGAAGCCGACCGGAACCAGGAAGGTGCCGAGCATGACAAGCGTCGCCGGTTCAGGAGCGGCAACACCATCCGTTGTCATGAGCCCCCTATCACCGGGGACGATCGTGATAACCCCGGCGGCATTCTGACGGAATGTCACATCGAAGAGGGCCGCGCTGGGGTCTTGGGTTCCGAAATGCGGGTAAAACGCTCCCGCAATCTGCACGATGCGAAACTTAATCGCTCCATTGACACCGACATTGATGTTGAACCCCGACGAGACGAAGTCGCCGTAGGTAGCACTCGAAAACCCAAAGATTCCCGCGCCCGAAGCGGTGAAATCGATCGTCAGGGGACCGAAGGAGGTAAGGGGCGACCCGACGAAATCACCACTGCCACCAGAGTTCGTTTGGTACGTGGCCGTAATCGTACTCGCCACATCAATCGTGCCACCGGTCGCCGTATAGGGAGGGGAACCCGCAAAGAAATCCGAACCGAGGATCGGCCCAGCCTGAGCGGCCGGGCTGAAACCGAGGCCAGCCGCCAGAATTGCAATTGTCAAAATCAACTTTTTCATTAAGTCACTCCTCAGCAAACTTGTTTGAACTCGATGATGCAAGTCTCAAAGCGAACGCATTCTAATGCGAATTGTTCGCAACTACCGGGGAGGTCGCAGTAGTGTCATCGCCAGCGGGGGAATGAATCTAGCCAGCCGCGCGCAGCGCAACCAGCCAATCGCCTGTAAACGGACGGCTGCATCGCCGTGAAACAGACCGCACAGACTGCTCTGCCCGCCATCTTGGGCGCCTGCGGAATTCCCACCCATCGAACCGGTCGACTTAAAAGAGTTCAATGAAAGCATCGAGCTTTCGGAAGCATTTGAATCCGATTGATCATCGCCACGATTTTCAATGTCAGTTGGATCCTGATCGCCATCGCGCGATTCAGCACCCGACGTGACCCCAGCACCCGAAGTGACCACAGAACCCGCACCACCCCAGGAACCACCATCGCCATTGATGAAGCTCGCCTCGCTGACGCCTGCGTTAAGCAGGAACAGCAAGGTGCTGAGACTCCAAAGGCTCGTGGAAGTTCTGGGGATCATTTCGTCGATTGTGCTGCTGGAGAGTGACGCAAGCTTAACCGACTTTACGGTGCCGACGGGCGACAGTCAACTAAGTTTCCAATATTTTTTAGAAATTCCGCGCACACGCTGTCGGTTGACGAAAATCACCCCGAGCGCGGAAGGCGGCGCCCGGGGTGCGGATGGCGGAAAACATCCGGAAGATTCAATTCATCACATCAATGTGTGCTTATTAAATCGCCTCATTTTGACTGGTAAACCGGCCGGCAGATTCAGGTCGTAAACCATTTGACGGAAATCAGATGGGATACACCACCGTCACTCTGCAATCGACAGTGGTTCGGGAACTTCCAGGCTCCCCTCGGCACCCAACCCGAGCTCGTCGGTAAACCCTTCTTCCGATGGGGGCGGAATCAGACGATCGTTCTCGGCCGTGCGCGGCAATTGACGGGGCAGATCCGGCCGATTTCCCACCCGGACAGACCGGTTGTCGAGAATCGCCTGGGCGGCCGCCCGCAATTCCTGATCGCTCAGGCGGCGGACGTTGGCGATCTGGGCGAGCGGCTCGAGAACTTTGGCGACGCGGCCGATCGTGGTCTCCAGCAGCACGATTTCGATCAGTCCTTCCCGCAGCCGCGCGAGCGACCGAAGCTGCGTCTCGAACTCTTCCCGGAAATCGCTGAGCAACTCGAGATTTTGAACGGCGTCGGCGACATGCGGGGTCTGTTCAATCAGCTTGTCCTTGATGTCCAGCAGTCGGTCGAGGCTCTCCATCGCCGCCGGGGTTTCGTCGGCATGTGCCTTCAATTCGACCTGCAGGGCGATCATCCGGTTGGCCTGGGTCCGGGCCGCTTCGGTGTCACGACCATGTTCGACAATCTGGTCTTTGAGCGAGACCAGTTCGTCGACCGTCGATTTTGCGGCAGGCAAGTCGTGCGCGTTGTTGGCGATTTTCTGCTGCAGGGCCAACAGCTCGCCCGCGGCCGAGCGGGCAGCCGGCAGATCACCCGCATTGTCGACGATCTGCCGCTGCAACGAAAGCAGTTCACCCGCAGCCGCCTGAGCTTTCGACAGATCCTGCATGTTTTCGCCCAGCTCTCGCTTTAGGTCCAACAGTTCGGCGAGGTCGCGGCGGACCCGTTCGATGTCGGTCAACGTCTCCGAGGCCTGCGGGGTGCCGACATGCTCGGCGATCAGTCGCGCCTGCAGCCGGCCGATCTGGTCAATCGCCTGCGTGGCCGCCCCGGTCGAACGCTGTTGTTCGATGACAGCGTCCTGCAGCCGGGCCAGCTCGGAAATGGCGGCACCGGCCAAGCTCGTATACCGCGATTCCTCAAGCAGATCCTGTCGCAACTGGCGAATATCGCGAATCGTGCTGCGGGCATCGGCCAGTTGGGTTTTGAGACCCTTCAGGTCCGACAACAAATACCCCGCCTCGCCGGCCTGACCCCGAACGCCGACCAAGGCTCGCACATCGCTTTGCACGGCGAGGCTTTGCCGCTGCAAGTCGTTGATCTGCGTCAGCATCGGCTGAGCCGCAACGATGTAAACGGCCACAAATCCAATCACGATCCCGACCAGAAACGACCCCACCACCAGTGTGCTCCGCTCTAAAAGCGGGGTCGAGTCGTTGGGGATCGACTCGGTCAACATGTTGCTGGCAATATCCACGGCGATACCCTCCATTAAATTCCGGGAGAAGTTGAAGTCCGGCGAATTCGGAAAAACTCTGCGTTCGTTGCTCCAGGCAGCGACTCAGCAAAGTTCTCTTATGTTTCCCACAGACTCTAATATCGCCATTGTCAAGCAGACAGATTGACTAATTACCCTGTTTTATCAATTCGAGTGCAGTTTGTGCGGTCGGTACAACCTGTACCGACTGGGAAGTTGCCACGAAGTGCGGGCGATTTCAACCAGATGCTTCAAGTTTGGCGGGGCCGCAGCGCACAGGGGGTTCGGGAACGTCCCGCGGCCGGTTGAAACTCGCAGGTGCGCTCTGGTAATCGACGACTTCCGGCTCGCGGCACTCGAAGTCTCGCTGCCTGGTCGTCGAATTTACGGGAGTACCCGGGTTCCTACTCGCGGGCGTTCGCACTCATCACGCGGAGCGATGATGACTACGTTAAAGTAGGCCTCATCGCTCCGCGTGAGGCGTCTGGCGAGGCTGCGCTTTGATCGCGGGTACTCGCATGGTTTACGCCACTTGGTCCTTGGTAACAGCGCGCTGCACCGGTGCCTCGGCGTCGTATTTTTACAAAGACCCGCTTCGAGACTCAGACCTCCTGATCTGGCGGAATTTGCTTTGGCACCGAGTTTGGATTGGCGGGCGGTGCTAAGGAGGTGAAATGGAGCTGCAGCTTGGTCCCCGGATACGCGAAAGCAGCGTCATTGAGGGTGCCGATCAGATGTTGAATCG
>SIAF01000330.1 GCA_009691905.1 Planctomycetaceae bacterium
GTCCAATTGCAGCCGCACAAACTCCGTTCCTTCCGGCCAACGATGAGGCATCGGTTCACTTCCTTGTGTCCCCCCAAGGAAGCGCGCAGCTTATCCCTCCCCGTCGATTCAGAAAATAGCATTCTTAGCCCAAAAGCGGGCCGTTGATATTTTTCGGGACGGCGACGAAGCCTTGTACAGGGCCTTCGTGCAGCGGGTCGCGACGAATTCCCTGATCCGTTCGATCGATCTCGATCGGCCGTTGGGGCGGGTTCTCGTCTCCTTCGACGACCGGCGGGCCAGTCCCGCCGACGCGCTGGCGGCGATGGCCCGCGCGTTGTCTCAACCGTCTGCGGCAGAGCGGGAGGGGTTGGCCCTGGTCTTCGAAGGGAAACCGTCTCGCCATCGGCTTTGTCCGACCGAGCGAAACGACAGGTTTCAGGATTCGCCGGAATTGCTGGTCGGTGGCTCCCGTCGATTGGACGTCTCTTCAGCCAGTCATCTATCTGCGACCTGTGACGGCCCTCAAGCCGGGGCCTCCGAGGGACTGCCAATTTTTCGCCAAAGGGTGGTTGTGGCGGGCGGTCTGCGACGCATGGTCAATTTGGCCACAGCGGGGGGATGCCTGGTCATGTCGTTCGTGGGGCTCGTCACGCCAGGTGTTCCCACCGTTCCATTTGTTCTGGCGACCAGTTACTTTCTCGTCCGCTCGTCGCCTGCACTGGACGCGCGGCTGAAACGCTCTCGGCTGTTCGGGCCAATGCTTCGCGATTGGGAAGCCTACGGCGGAATTCGACGGGAGACGAAGATCAAAATCGTCGTGCTGACAATCGGCATTATGGCGGTTACACTGCTGATCGTCGGTCCCTCGCTGCCAATACTTCTGGTCGCCGGTACGATGGGCACTCTGGGAACAGTTGCTCTATTGCGTCTGCCGACTGTCCCTGCGGATGCCCCCGATTCAGGCGAGGCACCGGCGGACTGCTGATTGCCGTGGGCCGCTTCAATTCAGCGACCGCGGATCCAGCAACTCCACGACATTGCCGGAGGGATCGCTAAAAACCGACTCGGCACATTGAAGTTCGACGTGCCGAGCGCGTTCGAAAATCGCGACCGGCGATCCCGGGGCAGGCGTTGAAGGACGCTTATCGGGATTTTGCAGCGCTGCGGCGAAACCGCCAGACGGGAATCACGATCGTCATCAACCCGGTGACGAGCAATGTCAGCGTCGACGGCTCCGGGACAATATTCGACGACGAGAAGTTATCGAACGCGTACCCAATATCGTGAGCCGTCGTGCCGATGAACTCCAAGCGGACCGATGCGATGTCATTTTCGGATCGCGCAAACGACCACAGAGTTGCAATTCCATTGCCGACCCCGACCGGATCATCCCACGCAAAAAAGAGAATGCCGACAGGAATTCCTCCCGAATTCAAAGCTACAACCCGCCAATACTCGTTGTCATTGTCGATATCCAGAATCACGCCGCTGACCCTGCCCGCCGGCATGGCATAGCTGACGATGAACGGCAGCGGAGCCACGGCAACGACGAGGTTGTTGGTGTTGATGTAAAAATCACCCACCCCCTGGCCGGGTGCGGGTTGGTCGAGGGGGCTGTTGACGCCGTCGTCGTACCCGAGGAAACCGGTTCGCGGCGACCCCCGCTCGACAATCAGAGGGGGACCAGCCCCCACGACGCTGAACGACATCCCTTGAGTCGCGAGGTACGTCGTTCCGATGGCCAAGCCTTCCGTGGGAAGTCCACCACCGGGGAGAGTTTCGAAATTGACGTAGCCAGCTTCCGTGTGCGAAATCACCGAAAAGAGCGCAACGGTTGCCAGCAACAGACTGAATCGATCAATCACTGAATTGTAACGCATGGTGCGCTACTCCTTTGGAATGCAGTAGCAGAGGCTTCACATTTCGCTGCGATCATCTCGTTGAAATCGTCATCGTCGACGAAAACCTCGCCAAATCGCAAAAGCCTTCCGAGCCTCCATATATCCTATCATGCGCACCACCTGCAGAGAATGCAACCTCCTTTCCATCGGTTTTGTAATTCTTCTTAAAAAGAACGAGCATGCCGCTTTTCAGGATCAGATTGCGTCGCTTCACAACCCCAGCGATACCCACTCCCGGCCTTGGAGTCTCTGCCGCTGCCTGAGCAATCCAGAAGGGATTTCCCGAATAGGGTGACCGGTGCCGCCCCGTTCGAGGGACTGACTATCCAGCCGCTGAATGAACACAACTCAAATTGTACCAGTGAGATGCGCCGTTGTTGAGAAACGACGATCGGGGTCAGGTGCGGGTGTGACTCGACGGGCGGCAAATTTGTCAAAACGCGTCTCGCACCGGCACCGGGTGTCCCGAGGCTCGGCTCGGCGAAACGACGCAGCGGTGAATTGGCGAGTCAATAGAAAACGGCCTTGTGGGCCAGTCCTTAAGGACGCATGGCACACAAGGCCGTTGATTCCACAGTTCAAAGAGCACGAAGTCGATCAGGCGTGTGGGCGACTCTGCTTCCGCCGTCGGCGCCAAGCGGGAACGATCAAAGCCAAGAGACCGCCCACCCGTTGTAAGCTCGTCCGAGAATTCGACCCGACTGTGGTAATCGACAATCGAATTGTACCCACGGCGTCACAGCACCCCTGACTGCTGTGTCATGACTTAGACGAATGCTACGCAAGTGCCATGCCGTTCAATTCATCGATTCTTAAAAAATCTCCCAGGTTCGTGTTAAATCCTGCCAAGATCTCGGGATTTTGCCGCATTTTCTGAAAGGAAAACCAAAATTGGATTCATCCTACGGTGCGGTAAATTCTCGTTCGCCCGACTTGAAATGTCCTGTTGGTCTGCACCAGACCAGTGCCGGATGGGGCAGACTGATCGTTGCACTTCCACCCGCGTGACTGTAAATGCGGCCGATTCGAACCGGCTGGCTGCCTACTCGGCAGCACCGCTCACGTTGGCGAATGTGATCGCAAAGGATCCAGCTCGAGACGCACACAGGTCCCGTAAGGGATTGCAGATCGGTTCGCCGCGCCCGTATACTTCAGTTTACCGGTTTCGCGATCGGTCCCGCCTGATGCTCCCTGCCTGACGACCGCTCCTCCACTGCAGGTTTTCCAATGAAGTGTGCCTCGATTGCGTTTGAAGTCAGCTTGGCCGCGCTGTTCGTGTTGGCCGGCCCGGCTCTGACGAGGGCCGATAATCGTCGGGTCGATTACAACCGCGAGATCCGCCCGATCCTCTCGAACTTCTGTTACAAGTGTCACGGCCCCGACGAGAACGAACGTAAGGCGGGGTTGCGCCTGGATACTCTCGAAGGCGCCTTGGTGATGCTGGAGACTGGGTTTGCGGCGATTGTCCCCGGCAAAAGCGGCGAAAGCGAACTTTTCAATCGAATTCTTTCGCAGGATCCGGCCGAACAGATGCCCCCCCCGAGCCTGGGAAAGTCATTGACTCCTGCGCAAATTGATCTGATTAAGCGCTGGATCGACGAGGGGGCTACGATCCGCGGGCATTGGTCGTTCACCGCCCCCACACGTCCGGCACCACCGCCGGCACAGCCGACCGGACAAGTCGTCAATCCCATCGATCAGTTTGTCCTGGCGCGGCTTGAGCAGGAAGGACTGAAACCCTCGCCCGAAGCCGATCGCGTGGCGCTGGTTCGCCGATTGACGTTCGACCTGACCGGGCTGCCCCCCACTCTGACTGAGGTCGATGCCTTTCTCGCGGATGGCGACGCGAATGCCTACGAGAAACTCGTCGACCGGCTGCTGACCAGCACCAGGTATGGCGAACACCAGGCACGGCACTGGCTCGACGCCGCCCGTTACGGCGACACGCACGGCCTGCACCTCGACAATGAACGATCGCTGTGGCTGTATCGCGAGTGGGTGATCAACGCCTTCAATCGCAATCTGTCGTTCGATCAGTTCACGATCGAACAATTGGCGGGCGACCTTCTTCCCGAAGCGACGACCGAGCAAAAAATTGCCACCGGTTTCAATCGCTGCAACGTGACCACCGGCGAAGGGGGCTCGATCGACGAAGAGGTTCTGGTTCGCTATGCGGTCGATCGGGTCGAAACCACATCGACGGTCTGGATGGGGCTGACGCTGGGCTGCAGCGTCTGCCACGATCACAAATACGACCCCTTCACGCAGAAGGAGTTTTACCAGTTCTACGCGTTCTTCAACAGCTTTGCCGAGAATGCGATGGACGGCAACATCGCCGGACCTCCGCCGATCATGAAAGTGCCCACCCCGCAGCAGACGACCCAGCTACAGTCGCTCGACCAGCAACTGGCCGTGGCTCGGCAAAAGATCGTCGACGAGTTGGCACGCGTCGAATATGTCGAGCCTCCCGCAACCGAAGGGATCAGTGCCGACGAACCACGAGAATTTGTCTGGATCGACGACGAACTGCCGCCCGGCGCCAAGCCGCAGGGGGATACGCCGTGGGAATTCGTGGGGAAAGCCGATCGGCCGGTGTTCCATGGTGAGAAGGCATCGACGCGGACTGCCTTGGGGCTGAGCCAGCACTTCTTTACCGACGCCAACCCGGTCTTGCGGGTTGGCGAAGGGGATCGGTTGTTTGCGTATGTCTACCTCGATCCGGCGAAGCCTCCCCAGGAAATCATGCTGCAATGGAACGACGGCTCGTGGGAGCATCGCGCCGTCTGGGGTGAAGATGTCATTCCCTGGGGTGCGGCCAATTCTCCCAGCCGCTTCCCGATGGGGGCTCTGCCTGAAGCGGGCGGCTGGGTCCGGCTGGAGGTCGAATGTGCCAAGGTCGGGTTGAATCCCGGCGCGACGCTGAACGGCTGGGCCTTCACCCAGCACGGAGGTACGGTTTACTGGGACAAAGCGGGCATCGTCACCCGCACGCCCCAGGCCGGCGCCACCTTCGAATCGCAGCTTGCCTGGGAAGCCTATGAAAAAGTGCAATCGAAATCGGCTGTTCCCGGACCGGTGCTCGAGGCGGTCAAGCTCGAAGCCGACAAACGCGGCGAGGGGCAGCAGAAGCTGCTGCGCGATTATTTTCTCGAAAAGGTCTGCGGCAAGACTCGTCCGGTGTTCGACCCGCTGCACCAGCAGCTTGCCGAACTGGACAAACAGCGGGCTGCCGCCGACGGGGCGATCCCGATCACGATGGTGGCTGCCGAGATGCCGGCGCGGCGCGATGCCTTCCTGCTGGTCCGCGGCCAATACGACAAAAAGGGTGACAAAGTCCTGCCGGGGGTTCCGGCCGCGCTTCCCGCTCTGCCGCAGGGTGCGGCCGCTGACCGGTTGGGGCTGGCGCGGTGGCTGGTCGATCCCAGTCACCCCCTGACCGCGCGGGTCACGGTGAATCGCCTCTGGCAGCAATTCTTCGGGACCGGCATCGTGAAGACTGCGGAAGATTTCGGCTCGCAAGGGCAATGGCCGACGCATCCCGAACTCCTCGACTGGCTGGCCACCGAATTCCAGCAGAGCGGCTGGAACGTGAAGCACATCCTCAAACTGATCGTCATGTCGGGGACGTACCGTCAATCGTCCAAGGTGACGCCTGACCAGGTGCAGCGCGATCCCGAGAATCTGTTGCTGGCGCGCGGGCCGCGATTCCGGCTTGATGCCGAAGTCATTCGCGATAGCGCCCTCTTGATGGGGGGGCTGCTCGTCGAACAACTTGGCGGTCGTAGCGTCAAGCCGTATCAGCCCGACGGATTGTGGGAGGCGGTCGGGTTTGTGGGGAGCAACACCTCGACCTTCAAACGCGACGACGGCGATGCCCTGTATCGCCGCAGCCTGTATACGTTTTGGAAGCGGACCTCGCCCCCCCCTTCGTTGCTTACGTTTGATGCTCCGTCCCGCGAGACCTGTACTGTCCGCCGGGCACGAACCAATACCCCGCTTCAGGCCCTCGTGCTGCTCAACGACCCGCAGTACGTCGAAGCCGCCCGCAAACTGGCCGAACGGGTGCTGACGCCAGCGGGTCAAACGGCCGGCGAACGAGCGGCCTTTGCCTTTCGGGTTGCGGTTTCGCGGCTTCCCACCAGCGACGAACTGGCCGTGCTGCTGCGCGTCTATCACTCGGAACTGGCCGAGTTTCAGTCCGACCGCGACGCGGCGCGCAAGCTGCTGAGTTACGGTGACGCCAAGCGGAATGAGGCTCTCGACACCGCCGACCTGGCTGCCTGGACGATGGTCGCCAACCTGATTTTGAACCTCGATGAGACGGTCACCAAAGAATAGCAAACCCCCGCTTCCGTTTAGCCGCAAGACGCAGTCGCGCGCACGAGACCAAATGCTCACCGCGTGCAAGCCGGCCACAACCATCAAACCCCATCAAGAACGATCGTCGAAGGATTCTCATGCACCCTGCCAGCGAACACGTTCAACTCGAAACCCGCCGCTACTTCTTCGGCAAAGCGGCCTGCGGGATCGGCACCGCGGCCTTGGCGTCGATTGTGAACCCCAAGCTGTTTGCCGACGCCCCGCTGTTTGCCGACACGCCGGGGACGACGGTCCCGCCGGAACTGGCGACCTTCGGCGAACTGCCGATTCTGCATCATGCACCCAAAGCCAAACGGGTGATCTGGCTGTTTATGGCCGATGCGCCGTCGCAGCTCGATCTGTACGACCACAAACCCAATCTCGTAGATTTCTATGACAAAGACCTGCCCGATTCGGTTCGGCAGGGGCAACGCATCACGACGATGACTTCGGGGCAGACGCGCCTGCCGGTGGCCCCGTCGGTTTTCAAATTTGCGCAGCATGGCCAATCCGGCGCGTGGATCAGCGAGTTGCTGCCCAACATCGCCTCCATCGTCGACGACCTGGCGATCGTGAAAACCGTCAATACCGAGGCGATCAACCACGACCCGGCGATCACCTACATCCAGACCGGCAGCCAGATTCCCGGACGGCCCAGCGCCGGCGCGTGGCTGTCGTACGGCATCGGCTGCCCCAATCGCGACCTGCCCGCCTATGTCGTGCTGCACTCGCGACTGCCGGCCGGCGCTCAGCCGCAGGCGCTGTTCTCGCGTCTGTGGGGTTCGGGCTTCATCCCCACCAAACATCAGGGAGTCGCGCTGCGTTCGGCCGGCGACCCGGTGCTGTATCTTTCCAATCCACCGGGAGTCAGCAACAGTCGGCGGCGAACGATGCTCGATGGTCTCGGCGAACTCAATCAGAAAAAACTTGCCGAGGTCGGCGACCCCGAGATCAATGCCCGCATCGCCCAGTACGAGATGGCCTACCGCATGCAGTCGTCGGTGCCGGAACTCACGAACATCTCCAACGAAACCAAAGAAACGCTCGAAATGTATGGTCCGCAGGTGACCGAACCGGGGACGTACGCCTACAACTGCCTGCTCGCGCGGCGGCTCGCCGAGCGCGACGTGCGCTTTATCCAGGTGTTTCTGCGCGGCTGGGATCATCACGGCAATCTTCCCCCGAGCATCAAGGCGCTGACCGGCCAGGCCGACCAGCCCACCGCCGCACTGATTAAGGATCTCAAGCAGCGCGACATGCTCAAAGATACGCTGGTCGTGTGGGGGGGCGAATTCGGCCGCACGGTGTACAGCCAGGGGGCGCTGACCAAAGAGACCTACGGCCGCGACCACCACCCGCGCAACTTCACGATGTGGATGGCCGGCGGCGGGGTGAAGGGGGGCGTCGTTCACGGCGAGACCGACGACTTCAGCTACAACGTGATCGACAAGCCGGTTCACATCCACGACCTGAACGCCACGATTTTGCACTGCCTGGGTCTCGACCACGAACGGCTGACCTACCGCTACCAGGGCCGCGACTTCCGCCTGACTGATATACACGGGAAGGTCGTCAAAGAAATCCTTGCATAAGTGCCCTGAACCGTTTAGTCGCGAGGCGCAGCCGAGTGCGTCCGATCAAATCGCTCACCAAACGGCGCCTCACCCGTTAACCAAGGCCGAGTTGCTTCCTGACCGCGGCCAGCGGAATTCCAGCAGCTTGCGATCGCTTTCGACGCCCTGACAATGAGCGCATCAGTTTTTTGTTTTTGCCGGTCCGCTCGACCTCCAGCGCAAAATCGGTGCCGGCCCCGACATCGAAGCCGTCCCAATTGTTGACCGAAGTCAACGCAAACCGCTCTCCGTCTGCCGACTGCAGGATAATAGTCTTGCGCCGGGCCTTGTTAAGCAATGCGTTAAGTGTTTTGGCCCGTTGAGAGACGGCGATTGTCTTCACAAGTCCCTTCTTTCACCGCGAATGAAAAGGAGATTACCGACCTTGAAACCGATAGTGTC
>SIAF01000331.1 GCA_009691905.1 Planctomycetaceae bacterium
CTCAAAAGAGACTTCGCGAATTATCAAACTCAATGACGAGGCAAACGAAGTTGATTACCTTTCTGTGCTGGGCGCGCTGAATAGTTCAACGGCGTGTTTGTGGATCAAACAGGTGTGTTTTCCGAAAGGCGGTGACCATGTGGGCCAAGAGGGCGCACGTGTGCGACGAACATTATGGGACGAGAGGTTTAATTTCAATGCAACAAGTGTTGACCGTCTTCCCCTTCCGGATGAACTACCACTCGCGTATTCACGACTGCTTGATGCACTCGGTCATAAGCGTGATGCAGTGTCGCCAAAGAGCATTAGTCAAAAAAGTGTCCCGTCGAGCGATGCTCTCGAATGCGCTCACGCAACTTCACAGGCTATTCTCGGGAGGATGATCGCATTTCAAGAGGAACTCGACTGGGAGTGCTATCGGCTTTACGGACTCGTCGAAGATGATCTCACAGTGCAGGAAGCACCTCCGCTCAAGCTTGGCCAACGGGCATTTGAAATCGTGCTGGCTCGGAAGATGGTCAGCGGCGAAGTCGAAACTGCGTGGTTCGAGCGGCACGGCAGTACGCCGATTATCGAAATCCCTGCGGAATGGCCCGGCGGCTACAAGGAACTCGTCGAGCGGCGGATCGAAATAATCGAGACCAATCCCCACATCGCCCTGATCGAACAACCCGAATACAAACGCCGTTGGAATACCGAGCCGTGGGAATCCCAACTCGAACGTGCCCTCCGCGAATGGCTGCTCGACCGGCTGGAGAGCCATTTTGACTTCGACGGGCGGATGAATGACGCGGACCAGCCCACTGCGAAGGTCGACATCGCGTTGGTCTCCGTCGCCAAGTTGGCCGACATCGCGCGACAGGATGCCGAGTTCCTGCAAGTTAGTGAACTGTATCGCGACGATCCGGCCTTCGACGTGCAAGCCCTCGTCGGTGAACTCGTCGCCGCCGAATGCGTCCCGCTGCTCCCCGTGCTCCGCTACAAACCCAGCGGCTTCATCAAACGCGGGACATGGGAACGGACCTGGGATCTCCAACGGCAGGAAGACGCCATCGATGCCCGGACGAAATTGCCGAGCACCGATCCAGACCACCTGTCCGAAGACACCGCTCGTGACCTCAAACAAAAGAAGGTCGGCAATATCCCGGTTCCCACCAAGTACGAATCGAAAGATTGCCTCGACAGCAACTTCTGGCGCCTGCGCGGCAAGCTCGACGTTCCCAAGGAACGCTGGATCAGCTTCCCCCATTGCGAAGGTCCCGACGGCACACCGGTTATCGCCTGGGCCGGCTACGATCACCTGCAACAAGCCCGAGCGATCAGCGCTTACTACGTCCGAGTCCAAACCGAATTCGGCGGCACCGATGACCCCCGCCTGATACCCCTGCTTGCCTGCCTGATCGAACTGCTCCCCTGGCTCAAGCAATGGCATAATGAACCCGACGCCGCCTTCGACGGCATGCGCATGGGCGACTACTTCGAAGGCTTCGTCACCGAAGAAGCACGCCGACTCAACAAGACCCTCTCCGAAATCAAAGCTTGGCCTCCACCCCCCCGCATTAGCGGTCGGGGCCGGCGGAGGGCCGGGACATGACTATTCCCGCGAATGCGGAAATTCTCGCGCTGCTGGCGCGCCTCGACACCGAGATCGCCTCCGAATGGCTTTGAAAATCAAGGGTTTGCAGCCCGGTTCAATTTAGCAGTCAATTCAGCAAGCGATCCCATGACACTCCTCAAAGACCTGATCGACATCCCCGAGCACATCCAGAAGGGGGACTTCGTCCTCAAGCTGGCCGAGGATATCAAACATCCGGAGATGGTGCTCGAAAGCTACGTCGTTACGCGCGAACTGGCAAAATGCTTCGACGCGGCACTCGCTTTCATCAGGAGCGCTGTACAGGGGCGAACCAGCAAGGCTGCGTACCTCCACGGCAGCTTTGGCAGCGGCAAAAGCCATTTCATGGCGGTCCTGCATCTGATCCTGCAGGGGAATCCCAATGCGCGCGGCATCCCCGAGCTGGCCCCTGTCATTCAGAAGCATAACGACTGGCTCGCCGGCAAGAAGTTTCTGCTTGTGCCGTACCACATGATCGGCGCCCACGACATGGAATCAGGGATCCTGGGCGGGTACGTGGAATTCATTCGGCAAGCAAAGCCGGAGGCTCCCATTCCCCCCGTTTATGTGTCGGCTTCGATCATCAGCCAGGCGATGGCCGAGCGGGCGAGCTACGGCGATGAACCGTTTTTCAATCGACTTAATGCCGGCGGCGAAAGGGCCAGTGGAAACTGGGGCGATCTCGAAGTCCCCTGGGATGCGGCGTCATTCGAAGAAGCGGCGGCCGCTCCTCCGGATGCGGAAGCACACCTGCGGCTGGTGAGTACGCTGCTCAAGACTGTGGCCACCTCACATGCCGAGATTATCAGCCAGCGAGGAGGAAACTTTGTCCGATTCGACATTGGGCTGTCGCTCATCAGCCAGCACGCCAAGCGTCTGGGTTACGATGCGCTGATACTGTTTCTGGACGAGCTGATCCTGTGGCTGGCCACGAATTCAGCCGACCTGGGTTTCGTCAAACGCGAGGCGGCCAAACTCACGAAACTGGTCGAAGCCCAGTCGGCCGAGCGCCCGATCCCGATTGTGAGCTTCGTGGCCCGGCAGCGCGATCTGCGCGAGCTGGTTGGGACGCATGTTCCCGGTGCCGAGAAGCTCAGTTTCAGCGATTCGCTCGACTATCAGGAAGGGCGATTCGACACGATCACGCTCGAAGATCGCAACCTGCCCGCCATTGCCGAGAAGCGCGTCTTGAAGTGCAAAGGCCAGGCGGCACGCGACCAGTTGGACGCAGCCTTCGAGCTGACGGCGAAAATCCGCGACTCGGTGATGAATATTCTGCTCACCAGCGAGGGAGACCGGAAGATGTTCCGCCAGGTCTACCCGTTCAGCCCGGCGCTGGCGCAGACGCTGATCGCCGTATCCAGCGTGCTGCAACGGGAACGGACTGCCCTGAAGGTCATGATGCAGTTACTGGTCGATCATCGGGACCATCTTAAGGTGGGCGATGTTGTGCCGGTGGGCGATTTGTTCGACGTGGTGGCTCACGGTGACGAAGCGTTCAGTCCCGAGATGGCGATTCATTTTGATAATGCCAAAAAACTATTCCACCAGAAGCTGCTCCCCATGCTGGAGAAACAGCACGGAATCCGCCGCGAGGAGGTCGAGCAACTCCCCTATGACGATTCGAAGCGGGTGGCGTTTCGCAACGACGACCGACTGGTCAAGACGCTGCTGCTGTCGGCCCTGGTGCCTGAAGTGGAATCGCTGCGCGGCCTTAATGCCGAAAAACTGGCGGCCCTGAACCACGGCACGATCAAAGTTCCGATTGCGGGCTCCGAAGGGAGGGAAGTGCTGCGCCGGTTGAAGAACTGGGCTGCCGGCGTGGGGGAAATCCGCATCGGCGAAGGGGACAACCCCACAATTTCGGTGCAACTCTCGGGGGTCGATACCGAGAGCATCATTGAACAGGCGCGCCGCGAGGACAATCAGGGAAATCAGATCCGCCGCGTGCGGCAGATGCTGTTCGAGCAACTGGGTATCCAGGGTGAGGGACAGTTCGAACAGTTCCACGAGTTTTTTTGGCGGAACACCAAGCGAAGTTGCAAGGTCATTTTCAGCAACGTGCGCGAGCTTCCGGATTCGTCACTGGAGAATGCCGACGACTACTGGAAGCTGGTGATCGACTTTCCGTTCGACGAGGCGGGGCACGGGCCCAAAGACGATTTGAGCCGAGTCGATCGATTCAAGCAGTCGCACCCGGGGGGCGCGAAGACGCTCTGTTGGGTGCCGTCGTTTTTCAGTCCTGATGCCCGCAAAGACCTGGGTCTCCTGGTGATCCTGGAACACATCCTGACCGGGGAGCGATTCGGGCAGTATTCGAACCAACTCTCGCCGCAGGACCGGCCGGCAGCGCGGTCGTTGCTGGAGAATCAGTGGAGCGTGCTTAAGCAGCGGGTGCAGAACCACCTCGATGCGGCTTACGGGGTCGACGAGTCGAACCCCGGGTCGGTGGATAACACGTTCAGCCTGGAGTTGAACGAACATTTTGTGTCGTTGACCGATGGCTTCGCGCCGCAGCCCCCCGTGGCCCCCCATCTCGCCGGCGCGATGCAGCACCTCGTCAGCCAGGCGCTGGAGTATGAGTTTCCCGGCGCACCGGACTTCGGGACCGAAGCAAAATCGGCGACGTTCAGAAAGGTCTATGAGCTGATCGCCCCCGCCGCACAGATGCCGGAAGGGCGGATTCCCGTCGACAAGGCACAGCGCCTGTTCTTGAGGCAGATCGCGAATCCGTTGCTCCTGGGAGATATGGGGCCGGATGCCACTCACTTTTTGCTCGGCCAGCATTGGAAAACCCACTTCATGCGTAAGGCGGCCGGCACCGGCAGCCCGATGACTGTCGGGCAACTGCGTGAGTGGATCGACCTGCCCCGGGCGATGGGCCTGCCGAAGGAGGCCCAGTACCTCGTGATCGTGCTGTTTGCCGCCCAGGCGAACTTGTGCTTCTATCTGCACGGCGGCCCGTTCGAGGCAACGTTGACAAACGTCCCCGATGCCTGTGAGCTGCGAACAGTCGACCTGCCGCAGGCGCCTGCCTGGGAAACGGCGATCCAACGGGCAAGTAGCATTTTCGGCATGGCGTCATCGCCACTTTTGAGTGCGGGTAACGTCAGCGCATTGGCAGCGGATGTCAAGAAGAAGGCTGGCGAGGTACGAAAAGCCCTTCAGGCCTATGGCCGGCAGCTCGACTTGCGAATGAAGCAGTTGAGCCTGAAGCCGGAAGAGACCGACCGCAGGAAAACGGCGACGGCGACACAGCTTCTCGTCGAACAGTTGAGCACTGCCGAGCCGGCGGAAATCGTCGACCGCCTGGCGAGTGCCCAGGTCGCCTCCAGCGAAACGGCGATGGGAGAATGTGTGGGCAAGGCGACCGAGCTCGGGGGGAATCTCAATACGGCCGGCTGGGATCTGTTCGATTTGATCAGCAAATTGACGGATCAACATCAGGCCACCGCCCGCGAGATTCTGGCGGAAATCCGCGAGGCGCTGACCAGCGACGAGCATGCCGTGGCGCTGGCTCCGGCACTCAAAGGAGCCCAGGCGAAGGCGGTCTCACTACTGCAGAAAGCAGTCCAAGTTCCACCGCAAACGCCGAAACCGCCGGTGACACCACCCCCGATCAATCCGCCTTTGGTTGAGCCACCTGTGAAACTGCCTGGACGGCGAGTTGCCGGGGAGGGGACCAAGCAGAACTTGACCTTACCAGAGGCCGGCAAGCTGCTGACGGACCTGAAAGAGAAGATCAAACCCGGCCAAGCGGCACGGATCAGTGTGAGCTGGGTCATCGAAGAAGGGGGAACTGTATCGTGACTGCGGCGGTTCCCACGTTCAGCCAGATCAAGGCCCAGGTTGCGGCCATTCGCCAGAAGCTTCCCGACGCGCGGTTGATCGGCATCCGGGCGTCGGGGCGATGGACGGGCGAGTCTCCCCGGCGCGACGGGGAACATTCCTACGTCATTCGCCAGTGCGATTCACCGCTCGCCATGCGAATGGCCCTTCGCGAGCCGGTCGAGGCCGAGACGACCCTGGTGCTGATCACGAACCTCGATGACACCCAACTGAGCGACGATATTCTGCTGCGATTGCCGAAGCAGAAGTTGTTCCAGATCAAACCGTGGGAGATTGTCCGTTCGCTGTTTCAAGCCCATGCGGTTGACCGGCGCTTAACTCGCCACGGGTGGATTGCCCAGGCGCTGCTGGAAGAAATTCCGACCGAAGGTTATCCGCCGGCCCGCGCAGGGTTTCTTGACGCCGAGAGGGTATGGCCGCTCTTGCTGCGCAAAGAGATCGGGCTAATGGCTGAGTCCCCCGACCTGGCCGCACTCCTCAAGTGGTCGCTGGACGGCGAAGGGAACAGCCGATTCCGGATGGCTTCAGATGAATTCCGACTGGGGACCATCGAATGGCTGTCGGAGAAGGCCGGCCCGGTGGCAGCGGCGGTTCTGCATTGCATCGAGAAGCTGGATGGCCCGGACGCAGTTGCGCTGGGTCTGGCGGCGGGTGTCGTCTTTCATCCGGCTGCCATCGGCCAACTCGAACGGGCCACCGGAAAACTGGAGGAGCGATTCCTGGGAGGGAAGAGTCAGCCCCCGGCACTCATGCAGCGCTGGAGCGCGGCAGCCGCAGAGGTCGTGCGGGCGCTTCGACACACGGATTCGAGGATCTTCTGGCAGACCCTTCAGCGCGGCGACGAGATTCTTAAGGATGTCCAGGCCGACGCATTGGCCCACCTGAGTGACAATTCGCCGCTCGGATTTGACCAGCGTCTGGCCCGTTTCGGCAGGGAGTTGCTGGGCGCGCTGCGGCTGGAGCCGCGCCCGTCAGGAAGCGGTGTTTCCCAAGGGCAGGTGGCCGCACTGGAACCGCTGACCGCGGCCCGCGATGCAGTTCGTGCTCATGACCAGGCGAACCAGGAAGGACGACGGCTGGAACGGATCGAAATGTCGGTGCGCCTGGTCCGGTGGCTGGAGCGCATCAGAACTGCGCCGAAGTCGCCGCCCTTGTCGCTTGCCGAAGCTGCGGAGGATTACCTGGCCGAGGGGAGCTTTGTGGACTGGGCGCGGCTTTGCCTGCGTTCCGACGACCCGGTTCGCGAACTCTCCGCGGGATACACGCGATTGTTTGGAGAGGTGACGCGAATCCGGGAAGACCAGTCGGCCCATTTCGCCCGTTTGCTGGCCGATTGGACCAGCGCGGGTTCCGTCGGCGATGAGATTGTTCCAGTCGAGCGCATTCTGGAACGTGTTGTGGCGCCGTTGGCCGCCCAACAGCCCGTACTGGTTATCGTGATTGACGGGATGAGCGGCGCCGTGTGCCGCGAGTTACTGGCCGATGTCACGAAACACGAATGGACGCTGCTCGCCGAAGAGGGGCGGGGGACCATGCGCCCCGGGCTGGCCGCTATTCCATCCAAGACAGAAGCCTCGCGGACCAGTCTATTGTGCGGTGTCCTGCGACAAGGGGCCGCCGCGGACGAGAAAGCCGGCTTCGCGCAGCATTCCGCGCTCCTGGCGCATTGTCGCAGCGGCTCGCCTCCCGTCCTGTTCCACAAGCTGTCGCTTCGGGAATCGAGTGAGGGGCTTTTGGCGCCCGAGGTGCGGAAGGAGATCGAGTCGAGTCATCGGCGGGTGGTCGGAGTCGTGGTTAACGCGGTGGACGATCACCTGGAGAAGGGGGAGCAGATTGACACACGGTGGTCCCGCGACGAGATTCGAGTTTTACCGACCTTGCTTCACGAGGCCCGGTTGGCGAGTCGTCTCGTGATCCTTGTCAGCGATCACGGGCATATCCTCGACTGCCAGGCGGAAGGGCGGCCGCAGACCGCCGCGGAGCCGGATGGAGGCGAACGCTGGCGTCCCGACGACGGAGCAGTGAAAACGGGCGAACTGGTCATTGCTGGGAGCCGGGTCATTCTGCCCGCCAGCAGGAGGCTGATTGTCCCCTGGAGCGAGAAGGTCCGCTACGGAATGAAGAAGAACGGTTACCACGGGGGCGCATCACCACAGGAAATGGTGGTGCCAATTGCCGTGTTGTGTGCGACCGGCGATGATCCAGTCGGTTGGACGGAGGCGCGAGTCGCGATTCCCTCGTGGTGGGACGAGGCGGCTCCGCCGATTCTAACGTCCCAGCCTGAGCCGCGATTGAAGCCCGCCAAGCCCAAGCCATCAGGCCGGCTATTCGACCTTGACGACGATCAGGCCACGCCGGCAGCGGAGGTTTCGGGTAAAACGGCCGTCGCTGCGGCACTGGCGTTGCCGGATTGGGTGGCCCGGCTGTTGGCTTCCGAGGTCTTCAAAGACCAGAAAAAACTGGGGGGTCGCACGATTCCGGCCGACGAAGTATTCGGCCGAATTCTGGCCGCGCTCGACAGTCGCGGCGGCAAGATGACTTCCGCGACGCTCGCCCGAACCCTGGAATGCCCCCCCATGCGGTTACGCAGCATGCTGGCGATCGTGCGACGTGTTCTGAATGTGGACGGTTATGGAGTGCTGACAAAGGATGACGCTTCGGATACG
>SIAF01000332.1 GCA_009691905.1 Planctomycetaceae bacterium
ATTCGAATGGACCTACACCGGAAAACCGATGCAAAAGGAACGCCGACCCAAATTCGTCTCGCCGCATCGGCGCGTTAAGCTGAGCAAAAACCAGAGGCTGGCAGAACCCGTCACCTCATGCACCTCTGTTTGAGAGATGTGGCACTAGTTTTGACTGGTATGATGCGGGTTTTTCCGCGGATATCTCTGGGTGCCCGGTGGCGTTTTCGGTAATAACGAACATCACGTTGAAGTGTCAGGCATCAGATGTGTGCGCTGGCCCGACCAGTTTTTGCAAGAGGATCACACTTTCTTGGAGCGGCAGCGTGTCTGCAACGTGCGAAATTGGTGGACGCCTTGTAGGTGGCTGTTCAGACAGCGCAACGTGCAGTTGCAGCCCGCTTGTTTTGACTTTTCCGAATGTCTCAATGTGCAGAAACTCACTCGGAAGATGTGCCTGCTGTGGATGCACCGCAGGGATCGATAACTATGTTTCCGCCATCGTCACGGAGGTGCCGTGATGGGAATTTGCGAATGCCCAGTCAAGCCCGCGGCGGTTGAAACCGGGTGCGTCTGTAACCCCGAGGCTTTCCCATTCGTCTGCGCGCGGCATGGCGGCTGCTCGAAGACTGAGCCATATCACAAGCTCTGCAAAACCCGCGCGAACTATTTCCAGTTGTGGGAATCCGGGCGCGGGCCTTGCCTGTACGACGAAACGACTCGGCCGCGCGTGATCGGCCTGGGTGACGCCGTGGCGTTCGCAATCCGCGTCGTGACGTTCGGGCTGGTCAAGCCGTGGCCCGGTTGCGGGTGCCAGTCACGCAAGGCCAAGCTGAACGCGCTGTTCTCGATTCGGTGGCCGGTGACATTCCAGCGAACGGCGACCATCACGGCGAACTGACGGGAAGCGGGAACAAAAGCGCCCGCGGGAGCAAGGGGCAACAAGCTCACCGCGGGCGTGCATCATCCAAGTGCTTCTCATGGCACTTGGATATTCAGCATTTTAGCCAATCGGTTTCGAGCGGTGCAAGGAAAATCTGCGACTGGGCGGGTAGCATGGTTCCTGAAAGGGGGGCCGAACCATGCCCGACAACGTGCGATGCAAAGACTGCGGATTTCTGGGGCTTCGGATGATCCACAGTCGGGAAATCGCTGAGGTTGAACAGGAAATCCGTGAGAGCCATAAATTCCCGGATTATTACACAGGTTCCGACGGGCCGGGCGGCACTGGCGAATATTACGTTCCGCTCGCAATTTGTTGCATGATGGAAAAGCAGGTTTCGGCTGAATCGACTGGCCCTATGACTGAGCGAGCGGAACGATTCTTTACGGTCATAAACAAAGACCGGACCTGTCAAAGCTTCATGGAATGGCAAAATGGTTTCACACCAAAGGAACATCGGGAAATGCTTGATCGGAGAATGAATCTTGAATTTCAAGAGCGGCGAGAGAATGCGGACCGCGAATATCAGCGAGGTCGCGATTCCGACGACCGGGAGTGGCGGAAGGATCAGGAGTCAATTGCATCAAAACGGCATTTTCAGCAGTTACTCGTGATGGGCGGGCTGGTGATCCTCGCGCAGATTTTTGCGGGATGGCTGTCGCGAGACAGGTCGCCAGCGACTCAGCCTTCGAGTGGTGCCGCGAGCGTAATCGAGAAAGAAAAAACTTCCAGCCAGAATGGGCCAAGATTGATCGCCGAGACTAGCTTAGCGTTCGCCTTCAAGGGCCTTCAGGTCGTCTCGACCGAATACCGCTTCGCCGCGTTTTCTCCATTGCTCCCTGACCCATCGCCGTGCGGGAGCGCCTCCCTTGTCAAAGGCGAATTGTAGTTCGTATTCATCAAGCTGGCCGCCTCCCTTGACCTTGTTCGCGATCCGCTTGAGTTCGTCTGCCTCTCCGATGTTCAGGCGTCCAAGCTCTGCGTACAGGTTCGCTGTTTCTTCATATTTTTCCTCAGCGCGGCGGGTTTCTTTTGCAAGTCTGGCATATTTTGCAATCGCAGCCTCGACTTCGCTATTTTTCGTTTCGGCCTCTCGGACCAACTCTGCAATGCGGGCTTTCAAGTCGTCGGTGACTCGCTTTGATTCAAGGTCGCGCTCAATCGAATCATCCCAAACAACTCTTGCGACAGTTCCTGGTTCGATCTGGAGTTTAATGCCCTGCGCGCCGAAGTAATACCCTGTGGCCAACGAGGCGACTACAGCTACCAGACAAGCGGCCAGCGGAACGCCGCGACGGGCTGGTTTTCTGGTGGCAACCGGGGAATCCACAATGACCGGCGGAGCCTCTGCCGCTGATTCGACCGGCGCAAGCTCGGGGTCGGAATCGGAATCGCCGAAAACCTCATCGAGATCGTTTTCGGGAGGCACTACCTCCGGCACGGGCTGAACGACCATCGGCCCCGTGAACAGATCCCCAAAGTTTGACGCGGGTTTCCATTGCCCGTCTGCGCCTTTCTTGACTTCGCCTTCAGGTAAAACCTTGCCCATCTTGGCGAGCCGCTTCAAGTCGCTGCCCTTCATCGGCCCAAAAAGGTTGCGACCGTGACGGTAGAAGAAAATTGCCATGCGGTCAGTCTGCCGCGCCGCCGATCCAGAAGCAAGCGAGACCGGCTCACCACGACTGCGTACAGCGAACGCGCGAGGCATCGGCGGGGCAATCCATCGTCTTGCGGAATCGCGCCGTGGCGGGGCTTGTGGTGCGTCGCGGATTTGCAGAAATGGCTGCGCCAGCATTCGCGCGCCTTGCATCCTGCCCGAAGTTTGACAAACATCTTCAAAACGTTTGTCAAACAGGGAACGCCAGAATGTCGCGCGCACGGAATGAACTCGATCCCCGATCTACAAAGTACGGGGTGCGCTTCGGGCTTCACCTGCGGGCGCTGCTGAAAAATAAAAAACTCGGCTCGACTGAATTCCTACAGAAGCTCAAAGCTGACGGCCTGGACGTTTCGCTTGCTACTGTCGGGAAGTGGCTGAGCGGCGACCGTTTGCCGCGGTGCTACGATCTGGAATCAATCGGCCGGGTTCTCGGCATTCGAGACTATCGGCAAGTCCTCCCGCCGGCGCGGTAGAGGACATTCCGTAGACAGTCTCCGAATTGCGATTGACACAAATCGGACACTGTGTACGATTGGCGGCGTACTCATGGGTCAAGCATGCGTCGCCAACTAAGCAGCCCGAGTCCCCGTTCCCGTGTGTGCCGCGCTTTTCGCCCGGCACGCGGCTCTTGACCAGCCGTCAGCACAGGAACGGGGACTTTTCTCTTTGGAGGGTCAAGCATGAATCGTATTCTGCCATTTCTGAGTTCCAGACCATGCCAATGCTGCCGCGTCCGTGAAATGCTCAAACGCCTGGAGGATGAAACCCATCGCATTCAGGAAGACGCGGCGATCCCCCCGCCCGACGATGATGGCAATGCCGATGAATTCGAGGGGGAGTCTGTGTTGGTTTTTATATTGCCTGAACCGTTGGAGTTTGATGCCGATAGTCGCGGCGAATCGCCAGAAATCAATTTGCTGTTGCGCGCAACACTGTCTCCGGCTGCACTCGATGCCGATCTGCGGGCGCATGCCATCAAAGAACTGCGGAGAGCGGCGGAGACATTGACCGCCGCGGCCGATCGGCTGGAAGGAACGAAGGGGACGGTGACAGCTTGAAAAAACTCCACTCCTATGCCCCGTCGATGGGGTTGACCGTCAGTGAAGCTCTCGACCAGCACGCGAAGGAATGGCGGTACAAACAATCGACGCTCGACCCCCTGCATTCGGTTTTGTTGGGCTGGGAAAAGTTCTCAGGCAACCCGAAGATTCGCAACGTCACTGACGAACAGATCGACGATTTTGAAATGCACCTGATCGAAGTCGGCCGACGTGTTGACCACACGTCGAAAGCGTCGAACGCAATCAGGACCATCGTCAAGCGAATTCGAGCCGGCGACCTGTTCGTCGAACGGCAACGATCGACGCCCGGCAAAGTGCCGCCCGTCCCGACAAAGATCGACGGTTCGCTCCGCTCCTACTTCTGGTGCCTGTACGTGCGCCAGCGGCTACGCGGCCGGGGCGAATCTCAGAAGCGGAATTACGAGATCACGATACGGCATTTCGCCCGCATGCTTGGCCACACTCCGAAGCTGGCCGATCTGACGAACGACAATGTGGGCGACCTGATGCAGTGGCTGATCGACCGGGGGCGCGGTGCCCGGACTGCCAACAAGAGCCGAGACTTATTGCTGGCACTCTGGCGGCAGCTGGCGCGAGAACAGATCGTCAAGAAATGGCCGACGGTCGATGCGATGCCCGAACCGAAGCTCGCACCGATTGCCTGGACGAAACCCGAACTATCAAGGCTGTGGACTGCCTGCGAAGCCCAAACCGGGACAATCGGCAACGTGCCGGCCGCTCTCTGGTGGCTGGCCTTGCATTGCGTCGCGTGGAGTTCAGCCGAGCGGATCGGCTCAATTTTGATGCTGACGTGGGGAGACCTCGACCTCGACGGCGGATTCGCTAAGTTTCGAGCGGCGACCCGGAAGGGTAAGCTGGCAGACAACGTGGCCCGGTTGCATCCCGCGACGGTCGAGACATTGCGCCAGTTTCCGGCGGCGGATTCGGCCGATTGTGTTTTCACCTGGACGATGTGCCACACGTCCCTCTGGAACCACTACAAGCGGCTGCTTAAATCGGCCGGGCTGCCATGCGATCGGGCGCACAAGTTTCATGCCCTGAGAAAGTCGGCGGCAACGTGGTTTGAAATCGCAGGCGGCAATGCAACGGAACTGCTCATGCATAGCTCGCGGCAAGTCACGAAAGCCTACCTTGACCCGCGCTTGATCGGTAGGCAGCATGCGGCTGACTTGCTGTTTGTCCCGAACGAAGCCCCGGTGGCCGTCGAAGGGGGTGCGCCATGAATCGACGCCGACAATCAGCTTTGCGGGCCACGTTGCTGGCCGCCGATCCGACGTGTGCATATTGCGGAAAGCCACTTGGCATCCGTGGCGTTCCGAGGTTGGATCACGTCCAGCCCAAGAGCAGAGGGGGCAGCGATGGCCCGCATAACAGGGTTCTGTGCTGCCGTGGCTGCGATACCCGGAAGGCGGATTTGACGCCGGCGGAATTGCTGGCGTGGGCGCAGAGGGTGGCGGCAGTGGCGGGGTCGAGTGACGTTTTCACGCCCCGGCCGGCGGATGCGTGGCGGCACGGGGGTTATTTTCCACAATCCGAACAATGCGACAGTAATTACTATTGACAGTAAATACTATCGTCGATAAGCTGGAATCATTATGGCAAAACGAAAGACGAAATCGGCCGGACTTGCCGATTCTCTGCGGGAAGCGATTCGCGATTGCGGGTTGTCGGCTCGCAAGCTGGGAGAAGAAATCGACGTGGATCAGCCGACGCTTAGTGCGTTCCTGTCGGGCAAAGACATTCGGCTGATGACGGCTCAAAAGCTGATGGACTATTTCAAGATCACAGCAACGAAGGGGGAGTGAACCAGCATGGCGACAACCGACAAGAAACGCAGCAAGACAACCCGCCGCGGCAACGGGGAAGGGTCGATCTTTCAACGGGGCGACGGCCGATGGGTGGCCACGATCGCCACGGGCTACGGTGCCGACGGCAAGCGACGCCGCAAGGCGGTTTACGGCTGGACGAAAAAAGAAGTGCAGGACAAGCTCGGGGTGTTGCTCCCGCAGGCGCAAGGCGGGCTGTTGAGCGATTCCAAGCGGTCAACGCTGGCCGAATTCCTTGACCGGTGGCTTGAAGACACCGTTCGGACGAACAAGCGGGCATCAACCTACGCGAGCTATAAGCAACTGGTCGAGAAGCACGTCAAGCCGTTCATCGGTGGCGTTCAACTGGCCCGACTGTCGCCGGCGAATGTGGGATCGCTCTATGCGACGCTGGAACGCTCGGGCAAGTCGGGCCGTCTGCGGCAAATGGTGCACGCGGTGTTGCACCGGGCGCTGGAACGGGCAATCAAGCTCGGGCAGGTTCCCCGCAACGTGTGCGACGCCGTGGAGCGTCCCGAGGCCCCCCGGCACGAGATCACCCCGTTGACACTCGACCAGACCGCGACGTTTCTCCACGCGACGAAAGGGACGCGGTTGCATGCCCTGTACATCCTGGCGATTGCCAGCGGTCTGCGGCAGGGGGAATTGTTCGCCCTGCGGTGGGATGACATCGACCTCGACGGCGCTGTTCTGTCGGTTCGCCGAACCGTGGTGCAGATCGGTAAGGAATTCATCATCAACGAGCCGAAGACGGCCCGTGGCAAGCGTCGCGTTGAACTCCCCCCGGTGGCAATCGAAAGCCTGCGCGAGCATCGCAAGCGAATGATGGTTGAAGGCCACGCGGGGGCGGGCTGGGTGTTCGTCAGCCGCAACGGGCAGCACCTGCGGCGAAACGTGGTTCGCCTGCAACTCGGGAAGATTCTGAAGGCCGAAAAGCTGCCTGCAATCCGGTTTCACGATCTGCGGCACACATGCGCCAGCCTGTTGATGATGGACGGCACGCACGCCAAGGTAGTACAAGAGCGGCTCGGGCATTCGCAAATCAGCATCACCCTGGACACGTACAGCCATGTCGTACCATCAATGCAGCGGGCGGCCGCCGACCGGATGGATACGATGCTGCGCCCGACCGGCTCGTGAATGGCTACACTCTGGCTACATTTTCGGGTATTCTGTGAAACTAAAATTGCCGTAACTGATTACTGTTAAAGACTTTGGCCGGGTGGCGAAATCGGCAGACGCACAGGACTTAAAATCCTGTATCCCGTAAGGGGTGTGCGGGTTCAAGTCCCGCCCCGGCCACTGCGGCGAAGCCGCAGAGAGCAGCAGAAACGAGAAAGGAGACGGAGAACACCTTTCAGATCGGCTCTTTCTCTTTTCTCCTGCGGTCTACTTTCTACTCACTCCTTTCTGGTGGACTCCACCGCAGAAAAGAGGGCGATTGCCTGCGGATCCCCGCTGGCCAAAGCGCGCAAAAAAACCCGCCAGCCAAAGCTGACGGGGTCTTCGAACGAACCAGAGGTCTCAGAGGCTGTCCGAGAAGTCCAATCTGTACACTATAAAACAGCGATTCGTATACTGAATTCAGGCTATTTCACCTGAACGCACGTCAACTTTTCGGATAGCCTCTCAGTCACAGCGATGCCTGAAACCGATGGCGGAGGATTACGCCGACTGCTGACGACGGCACCACGAGGCGCCCGCCAAGCCGACGATTCCCAACCCCCACACAATCAAACTGCCGGGTTCAGGAACAGTCGAGCTAATGAGCGCTTGCTGCGAGCCATCTCCAGGACTCAACCGAAGAACCTTGGATACATCGCCAGTTTCACCGTGCGCATTAGCCTCAAAGCGGGTCGTTGCTATTTTTCAACGGCCCGCTTTCGGGCTAAGAATGCTCTTTTCGGGATCGACGGGGAGGGATAAGCGGCGCGCTTCCTTGGGGGGACACAAGGAAGTGAACCGATGCGTCATCGTTGGCCGGAAGGAACGGAGTTTGTGCGGCTGCAATTGGACGTCGCGGATCGTGCGTGCCGGCAGTGTGGCCGCAGAATGTCGATCTGCGATCATCGCCGGCATCCAATCCTGACGTTGGAAGGGCCACGGGAATTGGTTTGCCGGCTGGTGAAATGCCCCGACCGAGAATGTCCCAATCACCACCGCACGTTGAGTCCGGAGTGCGAGGCCGCGATGTGCCTGCCGCGCTGGGGTCCATAACAGCCTTTGTACCGCATTGTTGGTGGTCGGCGTTCTGCGGGCGTCGACGGACCGCCCGTCCGGGGCGGGCGCGGATGTGCCGGGTGAACCGGTCATCGTCGCTGAGCAGGGCCGCACGGACTTGCAGGATCGCTTCGGCATGGTCGGGCCGCGACCAGAACGTTTCGCTGCCCTTGACCCGCTGGTTGAATTGTTTGATCAGCGACTCCACCAAGCAGCTTGTGACAGGTAACCCCTGTTGGCGATACGCAGGGTAGTTCATGCGCTCCTGATTGTTCCGCAAGTAGGTGATTACCTTGGCGACGATCGTTGCCGGATCGGACTCGTTTTGGGTGTCGGCCTGTTCCGA
>SIAF01000333.1 GCA_009691905.1 Planctomycetaceae bacterium
CCACGAGGACGTGGAAGGCGAGGCCGATGCGAGATCGGTAATGGCGGGGTCTGAGCATTTCCCGGAAGCGCTTATCAGCAAATAGCTTACGGCACACAATCTGCTTTGATTGTGGACAGAATCAATCACGCGCACGATCCCCCCCCGGAATCGTTACAACCAGTATCGTCTTCCCAATCAGAAATCTTCGATAATTCTACCCATTTTAACATTGGTAAAACCTCCGGAACCGGCAGCGATTTCAAGACCCCTGGCGGGCAGACTTTACTGACAAAACTGCCGTCAATCCAATTCGTGGATGTGATTTACTGGGGGGCCAGAAAGTTCTTGAGATAGGTCGCGCTTTGGCGCAGGGCCGACTGCCGCGCTGCCAGTGAGTGCTCGTAGGCGCGATCTTCGACTTCGACGCAGACCGGACCGCGATAGCCGACGTCGGACAGGACCGAAAAAAAACGTCCCCAGTCGACTTCGCCCAATCCCGGCAGCTTGGGGACATGATACTCGAGGGGATGCGCCATAATTCCCACGTCGTCCAGCCGATCGCGATCGATGCGCACATCTTTGGCATGGATGTGGACCAGCCGATCGCGAAACTCGCGGAGCGGCTTCAGATAATCCATCTGCTGCCAGACGCAATGCGAAGGATCAAAGTTGAGTCCGAAGTGATCGCTGGGGATTTCGGCAAACATCCGCCGCCAGATTGCCGGCGTGGTCGCCAGATTCTTCCCACCGGGCCACTCGTCGCGCGTAAACAGCATCGGACAATTCTCGATACCGACCCGCACCGAGCGTTCGGCGGCAAAGGCGATCAGCGGCTGCCAGGTCTCACAAAAGCGAGGCCAGTTGTCGTCGACCGACTTCGTCCAGTCCCGGCCGACGAATGTATTCACGACGCCGACTTTGAGCTGCGCCGCCGCATCGATCACTTTTCGAAGATGGTCAACCGAGCGCTGCGCTTCGTCGCGGTCCGGCGAGAGCGGATTCGGGTAGTATCCCAGCCCGCTGATCTCGATCTGGGCGTCGAGCATGATTCGGCCGATCTCGGCAGCCTGTGACGACCCCAGATTCGTGACGTCGACATGCGTGACGCCGGCATAGCGCCGCTCGGCCCGGCTGGGAGGCCAGCACATCAGTTCGACACAGGCGTAACCGGCCTCGCGCGCGAAACCGACCAGCTCGCGTAGCGGTATCTCCGGGAGAATGGCACTGACGAATCCCAGTTTCATGTTCGAAAGCCCTCATTGGTTTCAACGGAATGAACGATTCACGCCTTTTGCCGGTGCCTCCCCGCGGCGCAACCAGATGCATGCGCGAACCGACGATCGGCGTTGTTCACCGACGAGTTCGACCACGATACCCCGGAATTCATCCTCAGGAAAGCGTTGCGGATTCTGACGCCAGAACCGCCACCGCGTAGGCACATGCGGCCTCGGTCACAGCGGGCGACATTCGCTCGCCCAGTGAAATAACCGGCAGACCTCGAGTCGACCGGCAGCATTGCAACGCCCGTCGCGCCAGAAACTCGCCGGTGCCGGTAACCACGGCAGCCGATACGACGTCCCGCTGTGCAACCGCGACACGTTCGATCGCTGCCGCAATCTGCCGAATCTGTCGATCGGCCAGAAACTCGGCAATGGTGCGAACCTCGTCCAACGACAGCTCGAACCGGTCACAGCAAACCGCCCGGCAGAGTCGGTCGACGGCACCGGCAACGGTCGCCGGCCCGCCATTGGCAGTCGCTCGGTCGGTTAGATCCTCGGGCATTGATCCGAGGACCAGATTCACGTCGAGCATTGTGGCGAACCACTCGGCGGCCAGCGGGCAAAAGCCACCGCGCAGGGGGACTTCAGCGGCCACAGCGCAGACGGGTGTCCGACGGGCGCCGGTATAGACAAGCTCGCCCGACAGCAGCCGCGCGACGTCGGTGAAGCCGGTGGGGCAGGGGACGCCTCGGCGGATCGGGATCACATCGGTTGTCGTCGAGCCCACATCGACCACCAGCGACGTCGACTCAGGAACGAGACGCCCAGCCCAGGCGGCCAGCGCGTGCCAGTTTGCGCTTGCGACCTGCATCGGGCAATTCACCGCCACATCAGCGGGCGCGAACGATCCGGTCGTCAGCCAGACAATTAGCGGAATGCCGGCGGAAGCCTGTCGGGCAGCCTGCAAAACGAACTCGACCCCTTCGGCCTTGGTCTCGAAGCAATCGGCCAGTTCGGCCGTCATCGTCAGCGCGATCAAGTCGGCTTTCGGAAATGCCCCCAGCAGATCGTGCAATCGCGCCCTGAGATCGCCGGGTGCGCGCCAGATCTCAAACGGTGCCGATCGACCGATCCCCTGGGTACTCGCCCCCTTGAGATTGGCCCCTCCAATATCCAGACCGATCACATGCATGCCTATGTTTCGCAGTCGGTGCGTGGATTGTGACGCGGCCGCCGACCCTCTGCACAGCCGGGCCGCTGCACAGCCGGGCAGCCTCAACAGCGGCGCGCCGATCGGCCGAATGAAATCAGGGCTGATGCGAATCGTGATTCGAGAGCCAGACGCCGGCCGTGCGCAGCGTTTCCATGTCGTCGTTGTCGTTCAATTCAGCCAGCCGTCGCGCATTTCGGCGATGGGCCAGTTTCAGGTACAGCAGGCCCGATTGCAAATCGCGCTGCAGCGCGTGCGCGTCGTGGCTCGGATGCGCCAGGAGCGACATCAGTCGCGAGTAAACGCAGCTCGAGAGAAACAGCTCGGTCGCGGCGTCGCCGATCCGCTCGAGCACGAACTGCTGATTCACGATCGACTCCCGATGACGAAACAGCGCAATCTGACAGGCGCGCGCAAACCTGGAAATTTGCCGCGCCAAGTCGGAAACGGCCGGCTGCAGTCGGCTGTGAGCCACGGGAATTGCCGGCAACGGGCGCCGCAGCAACCCCACCTTCCACGGCTTCCCGCGGACTTCGAGCATCTCCAGCCCCAGATACCGCAACCCGACAGCGGCGACGAAGCAGCGCAGTACATCGTTGGCGCCCTCACCGATCATGTTAATTCGCGCATCGCGCATCATGCGCTCGAACGGCTGATCGTTGAAATAGCCCGCGCCGCCATAGATTTGAAGCGTGTCGTTGACAATCGTCCACAGGGCATCGCTGGCGAACACCTTGAGCATCGCCGTTTCGAGCATATAGTCGTCGGCACCGCGGTCGATCAGTGCCGCGGTGTGATACGTGGCACTTTCCATCGCAAAGGTCTGCGCTGCCGCTTCCGCGATTTTTTTCTGGACGAGTTCGAATTCACCCAGCGTTCTTCCGAACTGCTTGCGCGTGTTTGCGTGTTCGATCGCTTTTTTGAGGCAGAACTTCGCCGCACCGGTGCAGCTTGCGCCAAACGTCGTGCGTCCGAAGTCGAGCACCGTCAGCGCCAACCGCAGCCCCTTACCCTCTTTTCCCAGAATATTCTCGCGCGGAACAAACATGTCCCGAAACGCGAGTCGCGCCGTGGCGGTGCCGCGAATGCCGCATTTGGGCATCCGCGCTTCAACGACTTCGAAGCCCGGCATGTCGGGCGTCACCAGAAATGCGGTGATTCGTCCGTCCGGGTCGGACGGATCGGGGGTCCGGGCCATCACCGTCAGGACGTGGGCGATCCCGCCATTGGTGATGTACCGCTTTTCGCCATTAAGCACGAACCCCTTGCCATCGGCCGAGGGAACGGCCCGCGTCTGGACATTCGCGGCGTCGGACCCGGCCTCCGGCTCGGTGAGGGCGAAGGCGGCGATTTTGTCGCCTGCGGCCAGAGGCCTCAGCCACGTCTGTTTCTGTTCCGGCGTGCCGAACAACTCCAGGGCCCTGAGGCCGATCGAATGATGGGCGTTGACGAACACCGCCGTCGCCGCACAGTGGCCGCCGATGACCTCCATGACCCGGCAATAGTTCTGCTGCGACAGGCCGCGACCGCCGAAATCGGGCGAGATTGTGGCCCCCAGCACGCCGGCCCGTCCCAGCCCCCGGATGATTTCGTTGGGGATGTCGGCATTGCGGTCGATTGCAGCCGGATCGATCGCCTGCTCGACGAACTGCCGCGTCTCGTGAACGGCGGCGTCGCCGACAGCCTGTTCTTCCGGCGACAATCGCGGATAAGGCGTGATCGCCTCCTGAAGAAATCGCCCGAAAAACAGGTCGCGAGCGAAGTCGGTCGCCGGCGGACCCGAGAACAGCAACTCTTCGGCCTGCTGGAGCTGTTTTTGCTGCAAATCGTCGAGAGGAGTTCCCACAAAGCGGTTCCTGGTGCTGCGCTGACCGATTTGAGTCACATCGCGTGCAGGCGACCTGCACGGCGCTTGAGTGTACAAACTCGCGCCGGCGTTGTCAGTCAGGCCCGATCGCAACCTCGATCAGAACGCCTTGTGGAACATCACCCCGAGTGCCCGATTCGTCGAATCGAAGTAGGGGATGACCTCGCACCCGGTATATCGATCGAGGTGCGCCGCGGCCACCGATTTGCCGATCACCAGCCCCAGCAATGCCCCAAACACGACGTCGGACAGATCGTGCTCGCGCTGATCGATGCGACTCCAGCCGACGAGACCGGCCAGCGCGTAGGCCGGAAGTCCGGCCGGCCAGCCATAGTAGTCGTCGATGACGGCCGCGATCGAGAACGTGCTGGCCGCATGAAACGAGGGGAAGCCGTAATGACCATTTTGATACTGATCGGACGGACGATTCGTGTTGGTCATGCCTTTGATGGCGACTGTCGCCACCGAGGTAATTGTATACGCCGAGATCAGGGCCTTGGCGAATTCGTGCGTCAACTCGTCCTGGCTCCATAAACTGTAGGCGTAGACTCCGGCGATGACCGGAACCTGCCAGGCAAACTCGCCGAATTGCCTGAGGACCTGACTGCCTTCACCCCACAATTGGCGATGCCGCGCGGAGTAATCTCGAACATCGCCATCGAGGTGCTCACGAATCGCCACCGCGCCCCCTGCGCCGGCTCCCAGGATCAGGATGTTGCGCCACGTGAACAGCGACTCGACATCTTCGCCGAGCATTGGCAATAATCCGCAGGCGTCGTCGCAAAAAGTGAATCGGCAGCGATCGTCGCCGGGACAGTCTTCACACAGCGAATCTCCCCAGGGATCTTCCTCGCCCATCGCAGTGAGCAATTCGCCGGTTTGCGGGGCCAGATGCGGGAAGAGTGCGTGGTCGTCATCGGCGTCGACCAATGCGTCATCGGCTGATTGATACGGGTTTACCGGCGGACAGGCAAAGAGCGATCCTGCGCCGGTCGAATCATCAACACCGCGCAGTGCCGGTCGACGGGTATGCCCCACCCATGGAAATTTCGGCCGGACGATTTCGGCGTCGTCGGAATCGACTGAATCTTCGGCTCCGGCAGCAATGAGCTCAATCGCCATCGTCGATCGATTTGGCCGCCGATCAGTCTGCTGCGCGGACGGCTGTTCGCGCGGGACGGCATCGGGGCCCGACGAGAAGCGCGGCCCCGCCACGACTTTGGTGGTCTGCCAGAGGGGTGCCGGCAGGGTACGGCACCCGCTCGCTGCTCCAACGAGTACGAGCAGGACGCCCAGAAATGCGGGTCGGTTCAGGAAAAGCGGGATGGAGTTCGACAAAATGGAGCAAATCATTCGAAGAATGCGGCCCGAGATCGGAACGAACCGGGCGTTCACTTTCTGACCGTGGAGGCAGCAGACCCTTCGATATTGATTCGACTATCACGATCGATGCGTTCATCGGATCCCCTGCAGGCGATCATTTCACGCTCGTCATAATGGGGCCAAACCGCACATCTTTCCTAAATTAACTCGCCCAGCCACGATTCGGCATCTGTCATTGGATCCGGTAATACTCGCGGTACCAGGCAACGAACCGCTTAACTCCGTCTTCAATTGTGGTCGACGGCTGAAACCCGACATCGCGGACCAGTTCGTCAACGTCAGCGAAAGTGGCTTGGACGTCGCCTGGTTGCATCGGCAACAAATTCTTCAACGCTTCGCGTCCCAGCGCTTTCTCAAGGAGCCCAATCATGTGCAGAAGTTGAACCGGCCGGGTATTGCCGATGTTGTAGAGGCGATAGGGTGCCCGACTGCTGGCCGGATCCGGATGATCGCCGCTCCAGGAGGGGTCGGATCGGGGGATCCGGTCGAGCGTGCGAAGCACCCCTTCGACGATATCGTCGATGTAAGTGAAGTCACGGCTCATGTCGCCGTGGTTGAAAATATCGATCGGTTGCCCCGAGAGAATGGCGCGTGTGAACAAGAACAGTGCCATGTCGGGCCGGCCCCAGGGCCCATACACGGTAAAAAATCGCAGTCCGGTGCACGGAATCCCAAACAGATGGGCATACGAATGCGCCATCATTTCGTTGGCCTTTTTCGTGGCGGCATACAGGCTCAGAGGATGGTCGACGCCTTGATGAACTGAGAACGGCATGTTGGTATTCGCCCCATACACGGAGCTGGACGAAGCGAACAGCAGGTGCTGCACCTTTTGATGCCGACAGCCTTCGAGCACGTTGAGGAACCCCGTCAGGTTGCTGTCAACGTACGCCTCGGGGTTGGTCAGCGAATACCGGACTCCCGCCTGTGCAGCCAGATGCACGACGCGCTCGGGACTTACGGAGCTAAACAGGCGCTCGACACCGGGGCGATCGGTCAGATCGAGGTGCTGAAACTCAAACCCCGGACGCCCGACGAGCTGCGCCAGCCGATCGCGCTTGAGTTGCACTTCGTAATAACTGTTGAGGTTGTCGAGCCCCACCACGCTCTCGCCGCGGTCGAGCAGGCGGCGGCTGACATGAAAACCGATAAAACCGGCTGCGCCGGTCACAAGAATGCTGGCCATAACCGCCCCGTCGAACGCAGTGAAGTCAAACGCAGTGGATTGGTCTACTCAAGCCGTTCAAGTTCGCACTCATCCAACTGGACAGAGGCGCCCTGCTGCAAAAATCGCACCGCGACCAGCAGGCGGGTTTCTCCGCGCCGCTTCAAAACGATACCTTCCTGCCCGGTCAAGGGACCACTGCAGACGCGGACGCGGACTCCAGCCTCCAGATTTCGCTCGGGAACCAGCGGCATTCCCGTCAGGATCAGGCGCCGCAATTGCCGCAGGTCACCCAACAGTTCAGTCCCGTCGACGACGGGAATATCACGGGAGATGCAGTTCGTCGTCAGTGCCGCATACCGCTGGTGCAGATCGCCCCACATGAACACATAATTGTGAAACAGCGGAATATGCGAGGTTTGCTGCCGTCCCTTCGGGGTCCGCGATCGCCGGGCAATCGTCGGTCCGTAAAACGGAATCTGCAAAGCGTGCAGCCGCCGCATCAATTCCTTCTCTCGGCGAGAGCGCGTGTAGAGCACCCACCATTGGCGCTCGACGTCGGCCAGCAGGCTTTCATTTTCGAGAAGGTCGGACGGAAAGAGATCCGTCTCGGGCGATAGAATCGGCATGAGGTTCGTGGCCTGCATCAGCGTCGCTGACTCGTTACTTTTGAGCCAGTCGCCCGTTCGTTCGGCAATTCCCTGGGCGTTGCCGATTCTGACAAAATCATCGCGACAACGAAAGGCTGCCCGAACGCCGGCGAAACCGCTTTCAGCGGGGCGGGCCGGCGCGCCCGCGATCGTCCGCAAGTGAGGTTCCGTGAGCCACGCGACATCAAAGTGTCCTGACTTTTTTCCCCCCCACTTGGCGGAAGGGCGAACATACTGCTCGCGGGCTAATTTGAGACTTTCGCAAATCGTGGCCGACGCAGCCTGCGTCGAGGGAGTACCAGGGGACGCAGCTCTTTATGGTTGACCAAAACGATCGCACAAGTTGACGGAGGAAACCTCATTGGCACCCTCAGCGGGGGCAAAATTCTCTGGTCCGACGGTACGACTTGGGATAACTTCGATTTCAACGCCCTCGATGCCGTGTTCTCGAACGTTTCGTCATTTCCGTTTGGTTGAGCGCATTGCGGTGATCCCCAAAGGCCCGTACGTGCCGGCGAGCGTGGAATCAGGCAGTTGAGCGTCGCAATTCGACCGTTTTCGCGCCGCGCGG
>SIAF01000334.1 GCA_009691905.1 Planctomycetaceae bacterium
GAGTCGATTGAAACGACCATGCGTTACTACGTCGGGCGAAACGCCGAAACAACGGCCGACGTGCTATGGGCGGCGGTTGCAGGTAACACTTCCGGTAACTCTGGCGTTTCGGCCGATTCCGAAAACGCCGTAAGTCCCGACCCTGTAAAGCGCACCCGGCAGGAGTCGAACCTGCAACCTACGGATTCGAAGTCCGTTGCTCTATCCAATTGAGCTACGGGTGCGAACGCAGTCGCAAGAGCGCGCTACGTTAGCGCGGCTCCATGGCGCGAGATTACTGGATCGGAGGGCAGACTGCAATTGAAGGCGATCGTCGCCGGCGGCACTGTAATGATCGGCCGCCTGTCCCGCCCGACTCAGGACTCGACCGGTTACAACTGGATAGACACTGGAGGCGCACGGCTGCATTCGGTGTCGCATTGGGCAGTCTTGCCAGATACGCCGGAGCGTTGACGCTACGGGGCTTTTGGATCGTCAGAGCGAACTTCAATCATTGGCATTCCAACGATTTATGCGAGTGCCATTTCGCGTGGAACTGCATTTCGGACGAATGCTTTTGTCCGTGGCTCTTTCCCCGAAATCTTGTCCAACACAGCAATCGAGACAGGCGCTAGCAATTCGACCCCGAGGAGATTCCCGTCTTTGTCGTAATCGGCCAACGCGGAGCCGTGCGAATATTCCTTGGTTTCAAAGACCTTGCCCTTGCGAATCGTGAAATAGACGGCCTGAATGTCGCCGGTCTTGTTTTCGATTTCGGTTCTGACAGAAAAATGGTTTTGCTTCATGTGCGTCTCCGCGGCGGGCGGCTTATCGAGATGTGCGTCGTGACAACAACGAGTCGGTTCAAGCCTTGATTCTCGACAAGAATCACGTTAATGATTCCGCGAGTTGATCGCCTTTTGCTCACACCCTGCCGAGTGGTGCTGATCCCTCATTATCCGGCTTCAATATCGTCTCGACAACCTCTGCCTCAGACATAGATCGTTCGTGCATTCGGTCGAGGGCATGCCGGCAGATTTCAATCTGCGGGAAACCTCGCGCTGCCACCTTGATCAGCTTTCCGTAGCGGGCGGGCTGTGCTGGGCGACCGCGGCCATTTTTTTTCATTTGACCATTCTGGACAATCCATGTTTTGCGAGTCAAGCAAGGGACCAGTTGACACCGGCGACCGGTCGGCTATCCGGAAGGTGACATGTCGCCCGAGTCGCAATTGGCGTGGGCGCAGCGGGTGGCGGAAGTAGCGGGGGTCGAGTGACGTTTTCACGCACCGGCCATCGTCAGCGTGGCGGCGGCTGGGGGGTTTGCGGGCAGCCGCGCTACGGCTGGAACTGCGGCAGCGGCAGCGGCGAAGCGGGCCAGTCCGGCACGGTTGACATGCCCTACCCGCACGATCAGAGTGGATTGTGCTATTATACATAGATCGGCATCCGGAGTTGACGTATCGCGCCGGTTTGCCGATCATCCGATCATCCGCCCCCGAATCATCGTTTTTGAGTCATTTCGACGATAAGAAGTAAACCGTGGCGAAAAAAGCAAAACCGGAAATGCGTTGCTTCTTGTCTTGCGACGCGGTAACTCGCGACGAACAGTCAGCGAAAACGTCGATTTACTCGTTGTTTGACACAATTTGGGCGGACGAGTTCCCTGGAGCATTCCGGCCGTTCTTTTTGTTCCTCAAACTGACGGGACCAGAAATCCGCGGAGAGATCTCACTGCAAGGTATCGGTACTGACGGAGAGGGTTTCATGCCCGTGAAGTCCGTTCCGCTCATCCCAAAGGCGGGATCTTCCGGTGCTGAAATCATGTTTCGAATTGGACTAATGCCTTTGTCTGGACCTGGCGTTGTCCGGTTTTTGCTGAAACTGGACGGTCGCAAAATCGGATGGCCCTGCGAAATTGTCGTCAAAAAGAAGGGGAAAGGGAAAGGGAAAGCAAAGAAATGACCGCCCACGCAGACAGTGCGTATTACGTAATGGTCACCGACTGCGAATCGTTCGGTTTCACACGGATTGTTTCTGGAAAGAGTGTGGCAATTTCGACGGTTAAATCATTCGGCGGGAAGGTGCCTTCGATGAAGACCGAGGGATCAAAGAAATTGCAGGTCGCGAAGGTGCAGTCGCTTGCCAAGTTGGCTGATGAAAAGCTTCGTATTGCCGCGCAAAAGATCATTCCAAAAGGCGTAAAGCTCCGCGCTAAAATCGCAAAATCCCCTCCGCCGGCTACCTGGTGGGACGAACCGTCGCCATTCTGATGGACCGAGGGGAACGTCGCTGTGCCAGCCTACCGGTTTGGGGACATTGTAGAGGCCGATATCCCCGACCCTGACGGCAACTTCAAACCTCGCCCAGTGATCATCATCACCCCTGACGCTGAGATTGCAGCCGCTTCGTCGTTGTCAGTCGTGGCAATCTCAACATCTCCAGCACGCGGCGCAGTGCCTGAAAGCTATTTCGAGCTTCCAGCGAAGTTGACCGTAAAAGGTAAGGGCCACACAGTTACCGGCCTAAAGCTGAAGTGCTGGGCGAAATGCGATTGGCGGGTCGACGTTCCCAAAGAGGACATTCTCTACTCGCGCGGAACGGTTCCGGCTTCGATTCTCAAACGTATCAGCGAATACCTCGCGAAAGCCGACAGCTAAATCGCGCGTTACCTGCAACCCGACTGCAATTGAAAGCGATCGGCGGCGGCGAACGGCTGGGCGAACGGCTGGTTGATTTCAAGTTTGAGGCTGCACGGTGCATTATGGCGCATCGATCGCGCGATACTGGCACGCCGCGCCACTGTTCGCGTACAATCCCGCCAGCGCGATGGAATCGGCAGAAAGCTGACACTGCTGTGTCCCCGCGAAACCATCCGATTATCGACCTCGACAGGAAGCAATTCATGGCGAAATCTCGCAACTCGCGAGCCGCCGCAACCGGCCGTTCGAAAACGTCTTCGAAAATTCCCGCGAAGAGTCAGGCCGCGAAAAAGCCGCCCGGTACCCCGGCTGCCAAGCCGGCAGCCGGTCGCAGAGCTCCCGCGCGTCGTAAAGCGGCCAGCCTGCCCCCGCTGGTTCGAGCCGAGCGACTGATTGCCGAGGCTTTCGACGAGTATGACCCTGAGCAAGCCATTGAACTCGCCCAACGGGCGCTGAAATTGTCTCCAGACTGTGCCGATGCCTATACGGTTCTGTCGCAGTACGCCGCCGATGCGCGAATGGCGCTGCAGCTATGCGCCGCCGGAGTCGCCGCTGCCGAACGGGTGTTGGGGCCTCTCGCGTTCGAAATGGCGGTCGGCAGTTTCTGGGTGTTCGAAGCCACGCGTCCCTACATGCGTGCGCGGCTGGCATTGGCCGAGCGGCTGTGGGACGTCGGGCAGCGCGCGAGCGCAATCGAGCAACTTCAGGAGTTGCTGCGGCTCAATCCCCACGATCATCAGGGGATCCGCTACGTTTTGGCAAGGCGGCTGCTTGAAATGGGGAGGCACCAGGAACTCGAGCCACTACTCAATCACTACGACGAATCGTCGACGATGTGGGCGTTTTCGCGAGTGCTGGCCGCATTTCAGCGCGAGGGGGATAACAAAACCGTTCGGCAGCTACTGAGCGCGGCCTGCAAAATCAATAAGTACGTTGTGCCGAAGTTGCTCGAACCAGCCGCATCGCCCAAAATGCTGCCGGTCATTAATATTCCAGGAAGTAAAGACGAGGCAGAAACGTACATGGCGGAATTGTCTGGTGGTTGGCGTGAGACCGCCGGGGCGATCACCTGGCTCAGAGCAGTCACAGCCGAAGCCCAGCGCCGAAAAAGTGCCGAGCCTCCCGCCGTCGGCCCAAGCGACCTGGCGAAGGCGCGGCTGCTGCGGGTTCCCCAGCGATTGGGGACGGAATGGCAGGCTGCGGTCTACCGTCTGCCGACATGGGTCGAAGAGGGAGGCGTGTTGGTTCGCCCCTGGTCGATCCTGATTGTCGACCATTCCGAAAACCTGATTCTCGGTCAGGAAATGCTGTCCGAGCGGCCAACCCCGGCCCGACTTTTCGATGCAATTGCAGCAACCACCGTGCGACCTTTGATCGGCAAGCCGCACCGACCCAGTGAGATTCAAGTCATCGAAGACGATGCCTGGGAAGCGATTCGCCCGCAGATCGAAGAAGTCGGCATCGACTGCATCTATCGCACAAGTCTCGACGAAATCGAATATATCCAAAGCCAGATGCAAGACCTGTTTCTCCGCGATCAGCAGATTCCGGCAGTGACCGAGATTGACGGGATTGAGCTTCCGCAGATCGCCAGTTTCTACGCCGCCGCCGCCGAGTATTATCGGGAGGCCCCCTGGCGGCGCGTCCCCGAGCAAACCGCGATTCGCATCGACTGCGATCAACTCCGAACGCATCGCAAGCAACCGTGGTTCGCTGTCGTCATGGGACACAGCAACATCACTTACAGTCTGGCGGTGTACGGCAAACTGGAAACGATTCGCGAGTTCTGGGATGCGGAATTCCCAGCCGAGGCGACCGGTCAACTCGACGACACTCGGTCGGTTATCTACAGCGAGGCGTTCGAAATCCCGATCACCGACCTGATCGCTTCCGAGCAACAAAACTTGCCGGTCGGCGGCCCTGAGGCCTACCCGTTGGTTGTTCTCACCGATCGGCGATCAAACATCCGCCAGCCGGAGCCTTGGGAATTGCAACTCCTGGAAGGCTGCCTGCGATCCATTCCACAGTTTGTCGCCAAGCACGCCTTGATCGACGTACCGGCCGCCGAGACGATCTCGGTCGCTACCGTCGGCGGAACTCTGGAGATGCGGCTCTCGTGGACCCCGGATTTCAAATCGTGCGGCGGCGACTGTGATGAGTGCGACGACGATTGCGAATATGAGATCTAACAGCCTGTTGAAAAACGCGGATTTGCTTCGACGCGAAGAGATAAATACTGGGAAATCTGATGTGTTTCGGCGTAGCCTGACTCATTTTCCTCAGGCTGCTAAGCGTCGATTCCGTGCGTCGCGCCCCACGAGTCGGGCTGCCGCTTCTTACCATGGCACTGCATTTTTTTACCACGGCACTGGATTGTTTTACCACGGCACTGCGATTTTCATTTTCGCGGCAACCTCGCCCAGCTCCCGCAAATGGTCGCGATGCAGCGGAATTCCTTCGCGAGCCCAGCGCTCGGCTCGTTCCGATTCGAGTTCGCCTGGCAGAGTGACCCGCCCGAACCCTTCTGTCGGCGGCAATGCGCGAATGTCGGCCATCGTCCGTTCGATTTCGTCGTAAAACGTCTCGATCTCGACGAACTTGCTGATGTCGATGGCATAGAAAAAGTGTTCAGAACCCTCGGCTTCGGTGCGGGCCGATTTATGCAGCGGCATCCGGCCGCCGACCAGAGGCCCGGCCAGGATCGACGATACGAATGCCAGACCATAGCCTCGCGCCCCCGAGGCGGGAAGCAGTGTTTTTGCAGTCGCCGCCTCGGTCGTCGGGTGACCGTCGGCGTCCAACGCCCAGCCGGGGGGAATCGACAACCCGTACATCCCCAGGCTTTGTACTTTTCCCCACGACGAGACGGCGCAGGCCATGTCCAGGCAGAACGCCGTGCCGCTGCGAACCGGCGCGGCCCAGGCGAAGGCGTTGTTGGCGGTCGCCGGAAGGCGGCTGCCATAAGCCGCGACGGTCGCCATTCCGGTACTCGTTGTCGTGTAGCCGATCATCCCCGCCTTTGCCGCCAGCAGCGCGTAGACCGAAGCGGCCCCGTAGTGCTGGCTGTTGCGGACGGCGACGGTCCCGGTACCCACCTGACGCGCCATCTCAATCGCCATCAGCATCGCTTTCGTCGAAGTCACATGCCCGAGATTTCGGCTGCCGTCCAGCACCGCCATCGCCGGCGTCTGGCGGATTACCAGCGACACACCGCGGGGGTCGACATCGCCCAAATCCATCGCAACGAGGTACCGCGGCGTGGCGCGACTGCCGTGCGAGTGGATCCCGCGCAGGTCGGCCTCGATCTGCCGATCGGCGGCGATCTCGGCCTCGGCCTGGTAGACCCCCTTACGGACATAAAGCCGGATCATCAACTCGCGGAGCGGGCCCATCTGAACCACCGTCTCCTGCTGCGGATCACTGGGTATATCGAGCGTTTCGGGCATCGGCGTGAAGATCCTTTCCATTTCGAGCGGCCTTGAGTCAACGCCAGTATCAAATAGCGGCGAGCGTCTCGCAAGCCAGCACGGTTTGGCAGCCGCCGGTCGGGACGACGCATCGATCAACCTCAGGTCACCGCACCGCGCGATGCGGTCACTCCCCTCCGCATCAGGGCCGCTGCAATCCCGGCCAACTGCTGCTCGTTAAGCTGCCAACCCATGCCGCCGGCGTTTTCGCGAATTTGTCCGGGACGTTTCGCCCCGCACAGTGCGGCGGTGATTCCCGGCTGGTGAATGGTCCAGTTCAGAACCAGTTCGGCCACGGATTTTCCCGCATCGGCCGCGAGTGGACGAAGCACATCCAGAAAATCCTGATTCTTCTGCCATTCCTCGCCGTGAAACATCGGATACTTGCGGCGACCGTCGCGCGGGTCGAAATTGTGGTCGCGAGACAACTGGCCGGCCAAGAGTCCCTTCATGAGCGGCCAATAGACGACAACCGAAATGCCCCGAGCGCGGCACCAGGGGAGTTGGCTGGCTTCAATCTCGCGCTGAAGCATGTTGTAGTGTGGTTGGTACGCGGTCACAGGGCAGACAGCGTCAAACTCGATAAGCTGCTCAAGCGTGGCGTTCGATAACCCGACGCTGCGCGTTTTGCCGGCATCGAGCAGTTCGCGGAGTGCCCCAGCCGACTCGGTGATGGGCACAACCGGATCGGGCGCATGCAGGTAAAGCAAATCGACACAATCGGTCGCCAGCCGTCGCAGGCTCTCGTCACATTGCCGCTTCAGCGTTGCCGACGAGCCGTCGCGCCCCTGTTTGCGGCTTTCCCAGTGAATGCCCCCCTTGGTGGCGATCACCAGTTCGTTGCGGCGATGCCCCAGCGCCCGGGCAATCATGCGCTCGCTTTCGCCGGCGAAGCCGTAGCAATAGGCCGTGTCGAAGAAATTGATCCCGGCGTCCACAGCGGCCTCGAGCGTGGCGAGGCTCGCGGCTTCGTGTACATCAGTGCTCGTGATTCCCGTGATCGGCCAGCAACCCATGCCAATCGGCGTCACAAGAATATCGGTTTGGCCCAGCGGGCGCAGATGCGGTGTCATCGGAGAAGACTGTTTGTGAATCGTTTCAATCAGCGAGTTCGTGGCGGTGGTCTGGCGATTTTAGGACTCCTGCCAGGGACAGAATAGCTCGACCAGGAAGCCGGCTGATCAAGGGACGCATGTATCGCTTTGCGGCGTAACAAATGTTGGTTGATTGCGTCCCGTGGCGGCGGCTGCCAGCCGTCGGTTTGCGGGTTAGCCCTTCGAACGCTCTCGGCGGCTGGCAGCCACCGCCACGGGTCGGGTCACCTTTCTTTTGGTCGTCATTTCCAGATTTGCGCACCGTGGTCTTCTGTCGGTCCCTTGCGGCGTGGTAAAATACGGTTTGGTCGTTTCGACTCGAACTTTGCGAGTACCCGCGATTACAGCGTGACGTCCCGAGACTCTTCACGCGGAGCGGTGAAGACTACATTATGTAGTCATCATCGCTCCGCGTGATGAGTGCCTGAGTGCCAACGCCGGCAACAACCAACCGGGTCACCGCACAGAGTCCATCCTCAGGCTTCGATGCCACCCGCAGTTGCCGCGCGCCATGCGACGAACGCTTTGCGAGTCCCTACGATTACCGCGCGGCGACTGGCAAACTGGCATGCCAAACGGAGAGTTTGTTTCCAGATTTGCGAAATAATGTCGAGGGGGTGTCGCGAAAAAAAGTTGAGCATCTGAGCAAAACCCATTAAATTCAGGCTGTTTTTTGCCAGATGTTCATGGTCGAGCGGTGAGCATCTGGAGAAAACACGGCACTTTTGAAAGGCCGCTTTGCAGAAACCGGCTGAAAACGATGTTTCACAGGGGGGTCAAAATTCGCCAAGGCGAGCGGGGG
>SIAF01000335.1 GCA_009691905.1 Planctomycetaceae bacterium
CAACCAACCTCCGCATCGGCCAACAGCCGCTGCTTTCGGAGCTCGAATCGCCGTTCCATCGTGCATCTCCTTAAAGGAAATCCATTTCCCGCAAGGGGTCTCTATAAAACAGGTTGCAACTCGTCAAGTACAATCGACAGTAGAAATAGGGAGGTCAGGGGCGATTCGGCAAATGTGAACGGGGGAGAAATCCAACGCCGAAGGTCCTCACAAATTCCAACGGCAAAAGCGCCTTTGCGAGCGTGTTTTCGTCGTTCCGATTTCGAGTATGTCACGCCAGAGAATTTCGTCATTTTGAAAGGGTACCCCCGCAGCGTCTTGAATCGCGGCGACGAGCCCGGCTGGTTTCCGAGTGAGGCACAGTCAGGGCAATTGGCGCATGACTCATGGGGGTCGCGTCACCGTCGACGAAACAGGGGGCGTCAGCCCCCTGTTTCTTCCCGCGCTGCCCCTTCCCCATGGCAACCAGGACTCGGAGCATTCGAAATGAACTTCGATATGACCATCGACCGACAGACCCACTCCAACGAATCGTTCCCCGATTCCGACACGATGCACGACGGGCCGCGCTGCCTGCGCTGCTGTGGCGCGCTGCGGGAAGGCTTCCTGGCCGAGCAGCAGCACAGTTTCGAACCTGCGGCCGCCACGACGTGGCATGCCGGCCCGACGCACGCGTCGCATTGGACCGGCGTGCAGGTCGAGGCGGGGCAACAGCGCCCCGTTCTCGCCCGCCGCTGCGACCGCTGCGGCGGTCTGGAACTGTTTGCCCCGTGAGTGGTTATACCTCACGCGGCAACGAGTGAATCGTTCTGGGCTTGCGAAGCACATCTCGCCCAGCGCAAAAAAACACCCGGAAGCAGCGGGTCCCAGGGGGGCAAAGGACATCCGCTACTTCCGGGGCGATTGGACGCTCAGGTTTTCAAGTTTCGCCGCAGGTCGGCGAATACCGGAAAACGCTGGTGATCGTTCGCTTCGGGCCTTGGCGGCTCAGGCCGTTTGCTCAAGGCGGGCGGGAACATACGCGTTTGCTCAAATCAGGTCAAGCGGATTTCCTGCGATTCGGGCGCGACTCGATTTCGCCGACATCTAAAGCCACCCAACTGCAAACTGGTCTTGACCGGATATTGTCTCTGCACCAGATATTGTCTCTGCACCAGAAGATCCGGGAAAAGAATTCGCCAACACCGCGTTCGCCGCCAACGTAGAAATGTTCAGTAGCCCACCACAGCGGCCGACCGCAAGGCACGGCCTCCCAGGATTTCACCAACGACCGGCTTGAATTGCGGGCGTGCATGAACGCGCCTGCTGAAAGACCTCAGGAGCAAGAACCATGAAACTGATTCGACGTAACGGACACTGGGTCATCGCACTCGCGGGCATTGTCTGCCTGGCGTATTCGGCGGGGCTCATGGCACAGAAACATCCGGCAACCAACACGGCCGAAGGGGTTGCTGCCGCCCACGGAACGGCCGAAGCGCACGAACTGTCGGTCGCTTTCCGCCATGCCGCCAAAGAGACTTTGCCGGGCATGGTTTCGATCGAGACCCGTGGCCGCGTGTCACAGGTTCGCGGACACCGCGGCGGTGCCGACACTGAAGACCAGCTCGAAAACAGCCCCTTCGGAGAAATGTTCAAGAACGACCCGCGGCTGAAAGACCTGTTGCGGCAGCAGCCGCGCCAGGCGCCTCAAAGCCAGGGCATGGGCTCAGGATTTGTGATTGATGCTTCAGGGGTGATTCTGACTGCCAACCACGTCGTCGCCGACGCCGAGATGGTGAAGGTCAAATTGCCCGATGGTCGCGAGTACCTGGCGACCGACGTGAAAACCGATCCCAAAACCGACCTGGCGATCATCCGCATTAAAGCCGAAGACAGCCTGGCGACGATTCGACTGGGCAACAGCGATTCGGTCGAGATCGGCGACTGGGTGCTGGCCATCGGCAGCCCGTTCGGGCTCGATGCCACGGTGACGGCCGGAATCATCAGCGCCAAAGGGCGCGGCCCGCGCATCACCGAACGCGAAGACTTTTTGCAGACCGATGCCGCCATCAACCCCGGCAACAGCGGCGGCCCGCTGATCAACCTGCACGGCGAAGTGATCGGCATCAACACGGCCATCTCGACCCGGTCGGGGGGCTACGACGGGGTCGGCTTCGCGATTCCCATCAATCTTGCGAAATGGGTAGTCGATCAGTTGATCGAAAAGGGTGAAGTGACGCGCGCCTATGTCGGCGTCGCGATTCAACCGGTCACGAACGATCTGGCGAAGCAGTATCACGTGCCGGTCGGCAAGGGGGCGGTCGTAACGCACGTCAGGCCCGGTTCACCGGCGGCCGCGGCAAAGTTGCAGCCGCTCGACCTGGTTCTCAAGTTCAACGGCAAGGACGTGCGCGGTCCCAGCGATATGCAGGGGATTGTCGAACGGCTCAAGGCCGGCAGCTCCTACCCGATGCTGATCATGCGTGACGGCAAGGAAATGAAGCTCGAAGTGCAGGTTCAGGAAATGCCTCGCGATTATGCCCTGACGCAAGAGGCCCTGATCCAGGAAAAAGCACAACCCGAGAAACCCAGTGCCGACGAGGTGGACGAACTGGGAATGGAAATCGAATCGGCCAAACCCGAGGCCCTCAAGAAACTGGGATATCAAAGCGCCCCCGCGGGAGTTTTGATCACTTCGGTCAAAGAGGGGGGCGCGGCGGCCGAAGCGCAGTTGCAGCAGGGGATGCTGATTGAAATGGTCGGCTCGAAGCACGTCGAGACGCCGGCCGAATTCAAAGAAGCCCTGAAGGGAGTGTCGCTCGAGAAGGGAGTCGTGCTGCTGGTCCGCACCCCGCGCAGCAGCGTTCCGCAGGCCGTCGCCATCCGCGTCGAGGCGAAATGATGACCGACTCCATCAGGCAGCGGTCACGCGATATCCGTCGGCCGACCGGCAGTCTCCGGCCGGTGCGACGGCCCGCGGTCATCCGCCAGAGCGAGAAGTAGATTCCTGAAGAATCCGACGACGTCCGAGACCCGGTTTCCCCGGCATGGGGGACCGGGTTTCGGATTTCTTTGAACTGCGCTCATTCGAACCGGATGATCCCAACCTGGCGATCCCAACTAGGGATTGGCAGCAGATGTTGCCGGCGCGTCCCCCGAAACAGCTTGGTCGGCGGCAGTTGAACTGCTCGTGAATTCTTCCGGTGTCGGCATCTTCGTCGGATTCGCCGCGTCGTTGCCCACGCATCCTGCAATCGCCAGGACTATGGCCGCCAATCCGACTCGCGAGTTTTTAGGTTTTGGAAAATGCATCATTCAGGCCTCGGAAAACAGGAGCAGTACGCGCCAGCGACAGATTGATCCGAACAGATCACACCGGTTCGGGACGTTGGGTCCGGAAAGGACTGTGCGGCCATCTACCAGTCGCCAATCACTTCACCGTCGCGAATCCCGCCGAGATTGCGAAATGTTGTCTTGTTGATGTTCGCCGAGACAAATCGCACCGACCCATCGGCGACCGCAAATTGCGCTCCCCCGACATGCGCGCCGCCGAATTGATACCATTCCTCACCAATGCCCCAATAGGTGGCCAATCCGCCGAGTGTCATCCATGCGTAAGCACCGTCCACTCCGCCGGTCGCTTCGCCAAATATCAGAGCATTGCTGCTTCCGTCCCGAATGTCGGCGAATCGAACCTGCGTCAGCCCGCCGAACAAGCCGTTCCAGTTGCTGAATCGGTTGAACAACACGCCTGCCCAGCCGGAAACTCCGAGGTAGTTCGTATGCCCAAAGACGTATTTGTCGGAGTAAACACCGGTGAACCTTGCCGAAAATCCGCCGTTGCAACGCGCTCCCTCGACCTGAAGATCATCGCAATAGCCGTGAAGAACGTAGAATTGTTTTACACCGCTGGCGTTGTCGGACGGGCATAGGTACGCCGGGATTTTGATTTGCGACGCATCCCAACTGCTGGCGAATGTGTACCACGGCATTCGAGTTGAGGCACAAGGCCCGGCGGGCGGATCGTCTGGTTTCAAGCCTTTCCAGGCATCAATCCTCTCGAACAGAGGTGACTGCTCCATGTAGGGCAGGATCAGTGCCAACAGCCCGATGCCGGAAAACTTCGAGTTGTTCTCGTATGAGCACTGCGCATTCATCCCGATATAACCCGGAGGGAACTGCGAATAGACATCGTGAAAGTTGTGCGTTGCCAGCGCCAGTTGCTTGAGATTGTTTTTGCATTGCGAGCGACGGGCCGCCTCGCACGCCTGTTGCACGGCGGGCAGCAATAACGCCACCAGCACCCCAATAATCGCGATCACAACCAGCAGTTCGATCAGCGTGAAGCCCCGACGATGGTTTGGGCCGCGACGCTCTCGACGTACAGCAATTCGATTTGATAGTGTTTGCACCATGCACTCCTTAGCGGATTCGACTTTTTTCGCGACGACGCGCGGCCCAGGCCAGAAACACCAGTCCGTGCCCGAATATCAGCAGCGTCGACGGCTCGGGAACGGCGCTGGCCGTCGTGAACTGCCCGATCGTGTAATACGTGAACACTCCTTCCGCATCGCCATTCGCCATGCCCGTCCCACTGAAACTCTTGAAGTTGTTGAAATACAGATCGAAGTCGTAGGCATGTCCGGGAGCCAGCGTGCCGGCTGGAACCGTGAACTCGGTGGTCGAAGCCGGCAGTAACCAGGAAAAGAAACCGGGTGACGTCCGATCGACGATGTTCAACGCGAGCACGGCCGAATCGTACGCCGTGCCGGGATCGTACGGGCTGAAGTGAAACGTGAAGGGCGCCCCGGCGTTCATCCCCTGCAGGTCCGAAAAGTCGGTTCCCGTCAAGTAGGGAAACGATTGCGGAAGATTCGCGGCCGTGTAGGTGTAATCAACGCTGGCGAGGTCCGTCCCCCCTCCATTCGTTGCCGCAAAGTTGTACGTCCCGGCAGGAAAGGCGGTCTCCAGCTCGGTCCGTGTCAGATATCCGAACTGGTTGTCGTAAGACCCGCCTAAATCAAACAATTCGAACGGAGATTCCAGTCCGGAATAGGTCGTTTCGACAGTGTCGTATCCGCCGGCGGCTTCAGGAAACAGGCGAAAGTAGATGTTCGACCCAAACGTCGGGTTCGGGATCAAGGCAGGGCCGTCGCCGATTTGAGAAAAAAAATCGGTCTGGTAAATGCCGACTGTCGCGATCCCGGCATTGGTCACCGAGCCCGGATTTGCCGTCATCAGGACCGCAATTGCCAAGGCACATTGCCATCTCGCGCCGAAGGACGCACGAACCGGGTTGTCTATCATCGATCAGCCTCCACGATTCAGGAATACCGAAACCAGGTCAGCCGCCAGACGCGAACTCATGGCGATGCGCCGCTCGTGCCCCGTCATTCCGGTGCGCGAGTCACCCCGTCATCCGCTCGTACCCCCTGTCGGGATCGCGCGAGTGCGACGCGAATACCCCTTCGGCGGCGCCGGAAATCGCTCTGCAGCGTCCGTGTGCTTTTCGACGACGGCGTCGTGCCGCCAACAGCAATAAGTAAGTACAAATCGATCTAACACGACGCGTCGGATTTTTCCGCGGCGCGCCGTCGCGTCTTTGAGAGCCGCTGGAATCCTGCAAAATGCGACGGTATGCTGTTGGAAATCCTTTCCGCGCGCGTACTGAATCATGCCCAGCGCCCAAGACTCATCCACCAGCCCGACGTTGATGCGCATGCTGTCGAGCGCCTCGATCAGCGAGGCTGCCTGGCGGATGTTTCTCGATCGTTACAACCCGCTGATCGCACGCTGGTGTCAGCGGGCCGGGTTGCAGCCGGCCGATGCCGACGAAGTCCACTCGCGCGTGCTGGCCAGCCTGGTCGGGGCCATGCCGCAGTTCTCCTATGATCCGGCCTTTTCGTTTCGAGGCTGGCTGAAAACGGTGGTCAATAATGCGATCCGCACATTCTGGCGGGAATGGGCGCTCAAGCCGGGTAACCGCGGCTACGGCGGCAATTCACAGATTGAACAGGTGAGCATCCCGTCACCCCTGTTGCGCCTTGCGGAGGAACTCGACGAACAACTCAGCGACGATTTGCGTCTGGCGGAACAAGTCATCGCCCGCGTTCGACAACGCGTCGAACCACACACCTGGGAGGCCTACTGGCGAACGGCGATTGACGAAGAACCGGCCGCCGACGTCGCCCGCGACCCGGGTATCTCGACCGGCCTGGTCTACGTCGCCAAGGGACGCGTGGCGAAACTGTTGCGGGAGGAAGGGTTGGCCCTGCGAGACCAGTTGTGAACGATTGCCCGAATTCCGGAGTGTTGCAGCAGTTTCTGGACGAGACACTTCCCGGCAGTGAATTTTCCGCAATCGATGCGCACTTGAATCAATGCCTGACATGCCGTGCGGAGCTCGACCGGTTGACGGCGGGGGCGGCATTTCCCTGGGTCGATTCGAGCTCCGTCTCGAAGTCCTCGAACGATTCGGCCTGTGCACGCGTCCGACCGCTTCTCGCCGGCGCGATTCCGGGATACGACGTCGGGGAAGAAATCGGACGGGGAGGGCACGGGATCGTCTACAAGGCGATGCAACGCGGGCTGAACCGCGCCGTCGCGCTGAAAATCATCAAAAAAGGGGCGTTCGCCTCGCCCGACGAAGTCTCGCGGTTTCTGCGCGAGGCCGAATCGGCCGCGCGCGTCCAGCATCCGCAGATCGTGCGGATCTACGCCGTCGGCAATCACGACGACCTCCCTTTTTTCGCGATGGAGTTGCTGGAGGGGGGAAGCCTGGGCGAACATTGCTCCGGCACGCCGTTTCCCGCGCGGGCTGCCGCCGAACTCATGTTGGGCCTGGTCCGTGCCGTCGATCACGCGCATCGGCACAACGTCATCCACCGAGACCTGAAACCATCGAACATTCTCTTTGATCGCCCCCCCGTTCGCGACGCCGCAACCGGCCGAATGCACTTCGACGCGCACGACGGTCTTCCCAAGGTCGCTGATTTCGGTCTGGCGAAGCAGTCGGACACAGATCGGCTCGAAACACCGACCGTGTCGATTCTGGGAACCCCCAGTTACATGGCTCCGGAACTGGCCCTGGGCGACGCACGCGTCGCCGGTCCCGCGGCCGACGTCTATTCGCTGGGCGCCATCCTCTATGAGTTGCTGACGGGCCGTCCGCCGTTCCGCGGGGACTCGCCGTTTGAAACCCTGCTGCAGGTGCGCAATGACGACCCGGTCGCACCGCGCCAATTGCAGCCGCGCTTGCCGCAGGACCTCGAAACAATTTGTTTGAAGTGCCTGCGAAAACAACCGAAGGATCGGTATGCGATGGCGGCAGCCCTGGCAGAAGATCTGCGGCTGTTTCTCGCGGGGGAGCCGATTGCCGCGCGCCCCCCCGGCCCGGTCGAACGGGTTGTCAAGTGGGCACGCCGCAATCGGCGGCGAACGGCACTGATCGTGTTGTCGGCGGGTATTTTGGGAACAGTGACATTTGTCAGCGGACTGCTGGCGCATCAGGTGAGAGAGGCACGGTTCGACGCCCAGACCGAAGAATTTGTCGAATCGCTGCAAACGACCGATATCAACCAGTTTCTCGTACGGTTGGCTAAACTCGGTCCAATTCGTGCCCGGGCCGAGCCTGCGTTGCGGCGCATCGTCAGCGAGTCTGATGCCGGCAGTGCCGTGCGCTGGCGCGCCGCGCTGGCGCTGCTGCCCGGCGATCGCCAGCAAGCAGACTGTCTTCTCGATCGTCTCGATTCCACGACGCTGGACGAGTTGCTGGTCACCCGCGAAGCGCTGCAGGAAGCCGGATGCAACCCGACTCTGCGCCTGGCCTGATGAAATGTCTAACTCAAGAGGTAAGAAGTTGTTGCGCATTTTGTTTGGGATTTGAATTCTTGGTAAGTGGCTTTACGCTTGGCGCGCACGGTCAGACCTAGGTTGTCGCGATTCCACTGCCTCATCTCCTTCACCGA
>SIAF01000336.1 GCA_009691905.1 Planctomycetaceae bacterium
GACCGTTGGGGACGACGGCGAGTTGCGCTCCGTGGTGGTCGCCCTGACGCCCGAAGCCAAGGCGGCGTGGAAGGGGTATTACAACGCCCACGCCCAAGAGCAAACCGACCTGGCCGGCGAGTTGTCGGCGGCGTGGAGCAAACTGGAGGAGTACGCGGCCCGGCTGGCGCTGGTGGTTTACTTCGTGCGTTGGGCGGCTGACGATCCGACTGTGCATTCCGCCGATGCCGTGGACGTGGCCAGCATGGCGGCCGGTATCCGGTTGGCGACGTGGTTCAAGGGGGAAGCGCGGCGCGTGTACGGCATTCTGGGCGAATCAGACAATGACCGCGACCGACGCCGGCTTATCGAATGGATCGAACGCAAGGCCGGATTGGTAACGGCCCGCGACGTGCAAATGGGCTGTCGATGGCTGCGCGAAGCCGGCACGGCGGAAGCGGCCCTGAATGAATTGACCAAGGCCGGTTGGGGTACCTGGGAATCGACGCCACCGGGCCAACGTGGACAACCGACACGGCGGTTTCGCCTGTCAACGGCATCGGTTGTCAACGGTAATACGCCATCACCCGGTGAAAACTGCAATACCGTTGACGTTGGCGCTGTTGACGCCCCCGAATTGAAAACCGAACGCGAATGGGGGGAACTGTGAGCGCAACCGAACTGCTCTTGGACCTGGCCCGGTTGGGCATCCGGCTGGAAGCCTCCGGCAACCGGCTGCGGTATCATCCCCGGTCGGCCCTGACGCCCGACCTGGCGAACCGGCTGATAGCCCACAAGGCCGAAATCTTGGCGAGCCTGCGCCCCGGAATCGCTGACAATCGACAGATCACGTTTGACCCGACGCACCCACTGGCGACGTTCGATTGGGATTCGAGCAACGGGTACTGCCCCGGCCGGCCCGTCGTCCTGGGGGGGATACACCACAAGCGGGAAGCCTGCGCGTCCCGCCGATCCTGGCGGCACGTTTGGGGCGAGCGCTATTGTTCCGCCTGTTGGCCCTGTGCCGACGCCGTGGCGATGGTCAACGACGAACGAGAGAATCCCAAAGCCGGGGAGTAGACGATACTATACATAATGAACAGTACACGGTACGATAACGGCATGGCGAAGCGGCAAACAAAACTATTGACGGACCAACTGCGGCAGGCAATCGACGATTCCAGCCTGACGCGCTACCGCATCGCCAAAGAAACCGGCATCAGCGAAAGCGCGTTGTCGCAGTTTTACAACGGACATCGGGGCCTTTCGATGGACGCCCTGAACGCCTTGGGCCGATGCCTGCAATTGACGATCACCATGCGGCGGAAGCCGAGCAAATCGAAAGGCAATTGAACTATGGCGAGCATTTCACGCGACCCGAACGGCTTTCGTCGAATTCTGTTTATGGCCCCCGATGGCAAGCGGCGGACAATTCGACTGGGTAAAGTACCGCAGCACGCGGCCCAAGCGATTAAGGCTCGGGTGGAGCAACTGGTGGGTGCGAAAATGACCGGCCACGCCGTCGAAGCCGACACGGCCCGTTGGGTGGCGAAACTGGAACCCGCGATGGCCGACAAACTGGCGGCGGTTGGGTTGATCCCCAAGCGCGAGGCGATCGCCACAGTCACACTGGAAGCGTTCCTGTCCGAGTACATCCGGAGTCGGGAATCGAAGCCTCTAACCGTCGTGAACCTGAGGCGCGCTGCCGATCTGCTGACCGAGCACTTCGGGGAAGGTCTGCCTTTAACGGAAATCACGCCCGGCCTGGCAACCGGCTGGCGCGACTGGTTGCGCACCGCAAAGCCCACCGGCAAGGGAATGGGTGTCAATACTGCACGTCGTCACATCGGCCGCGCTCGGCAGTTCTGCGCGGCGGCGGTGCGCCGGAAACTGATCCCCGCGAATCCATTTGCCGAACTGGTTTCGTCGCTGGTCGCGAACCGCAGTCGAGACCGGTTTATCACCCACGATGAAGCCCAAGCCGTTTTGGACGCCTGCCCGAATGCCGAATGGCGGTTACTGTTCGCGCTGGCACGGTTTGGGGGGCTGCGTATCCCATCGGAAGCATTTGGACTTCGTTGGCAAGACATCGACTGGGAACGGAACCGCATCACGGTCAACAGCCCCAAGACCGAGCATCATGCCGGGAAGGATTGCCGAGTGATTCCGATCTTCCCTGAACTCAGGCCCCACCTTGAGGCGGCGTTCGACGCGGCTCCCGACGGGGCGGTCTGCTGCATTAGCGGGATCGGTAGCGCGAATCCTGGCACCCATATGAAGCGGATCATCCGAAAAGCGGGGCTGACCCCGTGGGGCAAATTGTTCCATAACCTGCGAGCATCACGCGAAACCGAACTCACAGAGACCTACCCGATTCAGACCGTCGTGGCATGGCTTGGAAACTCTCCGGCGGTTGCCCTGCGGCATTATCTTCAAGTACCGGTCGAGCACTTTGAGCGGGCCGCAGGGCAGGCGGCGCAAATTCCGGCGCAGCAACCCGCCGAATCGCCCCGCATGAGTTCGCAATCAACCCGACCGGACAACGCCAGTACCCTTGTTTTGCAGGGTTATGCGGGTGAGTGCGAATCAGTGCAAGAAGCAAACTACCCCCGGCAGGATTCGAACCTGCGACCGACAGATTAGAAATCTGTTGCTCTATCCAACTGAGCTACGGGGGCCAACTGAGCTACGGGGGCCAACTGAGCTACGGGGGCCAACTGATCGATCCACGAGTTGCTATCACGACTATTTCACCAGACTCGGACACGAGGGGCAACGGTCGGCCAGGGTCAGGGATCGCGACTCGGGATTGAGTTGGCCGTTGTCTCGCCGCAGGGTTCAAAGATCGCGAGAACGATCGAGGCTGTTTTCTCGGGGATCGAGGCCGATCGTCGCGCTCAACGTCCGGTTTGACCGGCGGGCGCCTGGCCGCTTGCGCGGGGTGCGTCTCGCACGCGATCGGCTTCCGCATTTTGTTCCACTTTTTCAAGCAAGGACACGAGACGTCGGCGCACGGCGTCGTTTGAGGGATCGCGTCTGAACTGTTCCCTGAGCATCCGGATGTCTCGGTTGAAGTCGGCCAATTCGCGGGCGATTTACAGATGTTTCTGCGCTTCGCTTTCGCGACCAAGCGACCGGCAGACCTGGGCGAGTTTGTAGTGCGCCTCGTGGTTTTTCGGCTCGGCCTTCGTCACCGTCTCGAAGTCAACGGCGGCCTCGTCCAATTGTCCCGCGTCGACCCGCAGCATGCCGCGCAGCAGCAGCAGCAGCGCCCGCGGAAAACTCCGCTTGAGGGCCAGGGCTTCGTCGATCGCGGCCAGCGCTTCGGCCCCGCGGCCTTCCATCCGCAGAACATAAGCCCCTTTCAGGTGAACCTCGGCCGACGGCTGAGGCTCGGCCAGCAGTCGGTCGAGTTCGTGCCGGGCGGCAACCTGATCGCCGACGAGGATCAATTGTTCCAATAACCATTTTTCGCCCTTCGAATTCATAAGTCACGACGGTGCCGATGGGGTCGCGCGACGAATTCCGACCGATCAGCCGCAGACTGATCCAACCGGCCCTCTGCTGGCGATTCTTGAGGATTGACACCGGATCATTCTGATGCACGATTACCAGATCCTGCGTTCCGTTGTTGTCGAGATCGCCGGGCGCTGCGCCGCGGCCCACGTGCACTCGGCGAAAATAGTCGCCCGCCGCGCGTGACACGTCGTCGAAATGTCGGCCCTCGCGGTTTCGAAACACGAAGGCGGGCTGGCGGCAGGGACTGCGGCCGGTGCGATAGAAGACATGGCCGTTGCAGATGAACAGGTCGAGCCAGCCGTCGAGGTCGAAATCGACGAAGCCCGTTCCGAACCCCACCAGCGATCGACACGGCCCCCCCAGCCCCATCGGGATTGAGACATGCCGAAACAACTCGGGCTGTTCCTGACGGTAGAGTGCGTTGTCTTCGAGTTCGAAATTCGTGACGAACAGGTCGCCGCGGCCGTCTCCGTCGAAATCTCCCCAATCAACTCCCATGCGCCCTTCGGCCGCGCCATCTTCGCTGAGCGCCGCTCCTGACAGTTCACCGATTTCGCGCAAGGGGAAGCTCGGTCCTCCGAGGTACAGCCGATTGGCCGCTTCATCGTTGGCGACGTAGATATCGGTCCAGCCATCGTTATTCATATCGGCGGCGACAAAGCCCAGCGCCCGATCTTCGTCGCGCAGGCCCGACTCGCGCGAGACATCGCAAAAACTTCCGGCACCGTCGTTGTGTAACAATCGCGCCTTCCCGTAGCCGCTGACGAACAGGTCGGTGAACCCATCGTTGTCGTAATCGGCGGCCATGATTCCGTGAGAATAACTCGTCGGTCCTGCCAGACCGGCGTCGGCAGTGACGGGGACGAACTTCCAGTCGCCGAGATTGCGGTACAACGCCGGCGGCAGCCCGGCGATCTCAATCGGCACCGCGTTGGAGATCGTCCCTCCCCCGGTGAGCAACAGATCGAGCCGTCCATCGCCGTCGTAGTCGACCAGCGACGGCCCCCCGCCCACCATCTCGAGCAACAGCAATTGGCCCCCCTCGACTCAGTTCTTATAGGCAAATTCAACTCCGGCTGCCGCAGCGACCTCCTCGAACCAATCCTCGGGCTGCGGCGGCAACCCCTGTGCCGCCGAGTCGTCGGGGCCGGCGGTCTCGACCGGGATCCGGCCTGAAATCAACGTCGCAGCATCCTCAGGCCGCGGCATCGGCTTTCCGAAGCAACCCGCCAGCGTCCACACCACAACGAGCGCGGTGAACCCAACGCGCGCGTCGTGCGGAGCAAAGCCCGGGGTTTCGGAAGTGCAGTTCACCAGAGGCTCTCGGGGCGTGATGGCAATGGATTTCGAGTCGGTGTGACAGGCTGTCGGCACTGTGCAAACGCTGCGAAGGTAAAGTTCTCGGGAATGGTCCAAGCGTGAAAAACACCGGAGTCACCGTTTTCGAACGGTGCGAATGCAGATAACGACACGCAGTTGATTTACCCGACGATGGCTTGAAGATTCAAGAGCGGCGTTTAACATACGTCCCATTCGCGACACGTGACGCGCCGTTGAAATCGGTCCCGGGAGCTTCCACGAACATGCTATTCGACACGCATACCAACCTGATGTGGTATCCCGATCATTATTCGGACGAATTCGTCGAGTTCGCTTGGGCGGCAAAAAAAGCCAAGATGCGAATCACGCCCGACGTCTATTTTGCCGGTCCCGAAACCCCCGAGAAGAATGCCTTCGACTCGACTCCCCAGGCACTGCTGCAGGCGACGCAAAATTGCCATAAAGTCATCGTGTTCGGGATCAAAGCCCCCTTCACCGGAATCAACGCCGATCAGGAATTGATCGCCCGGTTCGTCCGCGAGCACTCCGACCGGTTCATCGGCTGGTGCTCGGTCGACCCCAACGATCGGGATTGCGTCGATCAATTGCAGCACTATGTCAAAAACCTGGGTTTCAAGGGGCTCAAGGTCTCGCCGATCTATCAAAACTGGGATCCGCAGGATCCGCGGCACCTGCCCCTGTTTCGCATGGCCGAGAAACTGGGCATTCCGATCAACATCCACCAGGGAACATCGTTCGTCCGTCCCGGACCGCTCAAGTACTCCAACCCGATTCAGCTCGAAGATATCGCGATCGCCTGCCCAGATCTCCGAATTATCATCTCGCACATGGGGCATCCCTGGGAGACCGAGTGCGTCGTGCTGATCCGCAAACACCCCAATCTGTACGCCAACGTTTCGGCCCTGCACTACCGGCCGCTCAGGCATTACCAGGCGTTCATGACGGCCCTCGAATACGGAGTCGAACACAAGCTGATTTTCGGATCGGATTTTCCTTCGGCGACCCCCGAGCAGGTCATCGCCGGACTGTATAAAGTCAACGATGTGGTCAAGGGAACGGCCTTTCCGACGTTTCCCAAAGAGGCGATCGATCGCATGATTTACGAAAACTGGAAACAGGTGCTGACTGTTGATTGAATCGACCCCGATTGCCGCTATTGTCGCCTTTCGCTCCGCGAAAGGGAGATCTTTCGCGGAGCGAAAGGCGACAATTGTTGCCGACCCCGTCCACGGATTTCTCCTGAAAGCCTGATCCATGAACGTCAACCGACGCCGATGGATGCCGATTCTCGCGTACGCTGTTACATTCGCCGCGACGGCCGGACGCGCGGCGCCCGCCGACGAGACACTCGACTTCAACCCCTCCGGCATCCGCGGGTCGCTCGTGCTGTGCGGCGGCGGTCGACTTCCCGAAGCGGTGCGCGACGAGTTTCTACTACGGGCCGGCGGCAAGGACGCGCGGCTGGTGATCGTTCCCACCGCCAGCGGCGACGATACGGTTGTCGCCGATGCCGCCGAAGTGGTGGACATCTGGTTGTCGCGCGGCGCCGCTTCGGCAACGGTGTTGCATACGCGATCGCGCGACGAGGCCAACGACGAGGCCTTCGTTGCCCCGCTCACCCAGACGACCGGCGTGTGGATTACCGGCGGCCGGCAGTCGCAAATCGCTGCAGCGTATTCGGGAACCCTCGTCGAGCGAGAATTGCTGGCCCTGCTCGATCGCGGCGGGGTGGTTGGCGGCACGTCGGCCGGGGCGGCCTGCCAGTCGCGAGTGATGATCGTTCGCGGCAAGATTCACGACACGCCGGGGCTGGGTTTGATTCCGGGGGCGATCGTCGATCAGCACTTTCTGGCACGCGATCGAAAGGCGCGACTGCTGGAGGCTCTTGACCAACATCCAGGGTTGGTCGGCCTGGGGATCGACGAAGGGACGGCGCTGATCGTTCACGGCCGGCAGCTCAAATGCATCGGCGATTCGAGCGTCACGATTTGTTTCGCTGCCAGCACCGGTCGCCCGGCAGGCGAGCAACGGCTTGAAGCGGGCCAATCGACCGACCTGACGATGCTGCGCCGGCAGGCGCTGGCTCGAACGCTGCCGCCGTTTCCTCCGGAAAGCCCGCCGCCGCCGGTGGTCGCCCGTGGCGCGCTGGTCGTCGTCGGGGGGGGCCGCTTGCCTGAGGAAGTGACCGAGCGCTTCATCGAACTTGCCGGAGGGCCGCAATCGCTGATCGTCGTTTTGCCGACGGCCAATCCCGACCCGCTTGGCCCCGAACCCCCCGATGGAAAATTCCTGGAACAGGCCGGGGCGAGCAACCTGCGCGTCCTCGTGGCACGGCGCCGCAGCGATGTCGAATCCCCCGAATTTCTCGACGTCTTGAAAGAGGCGCGGGGGATCTGGTTCGGCGGCGGACGGCAGTGGCGATTCGTCGACGCCTACGAGGGGACGCGGGCGGTCGCCGCGTTTCACGAAGTTTTGCAGCGGGGGGGCGTGATTGGGGGGAGCTCGGCGGGAGCCACGATTCAGGGAGACTACCTCGTCCGCGGCAGCCCGCTGGGCAACGAGCAAATGATGTGTCCGGGATACGAACGCGGTTTCGCGTTTTTGCCCGGCACGGCGATCGATCAGCACTTCGCTCAGCGGAATCGATTTGCCGACATGACCGGCGTCGTCGCCGCGCACCCGCAGCTTTTGGGGATCGGCCTCGATGAATCAACGGCGATGGTCGTGACCGGACAGCGGGCAGAGGTGATCGGCGCAGGCCAGGTTCACTTCTACGACCGGCGCCAACCGATCGTCGAGGGAAAGCCCGATTACGAATCGGTGTCGGCCGGGGAAGCGTACGATCTGGTGGAACGAAAGCCGCTGGCGGAATGACCGTGCGCATTGTTGGAGTACAGGCTTTAGCCTGCCGGCGCGTCGACATTTATCAACCGGAGAGGAAAGCTCCTGAAAAATAACAACGGCCCGCTTGGAGGCTATGTGGTATTTTGGTAGCGGTCCTCGAGTTCGGCAAGGAGGAGAGGGCGTTGTTTCGTGGAGCGGGCGCGGCGCATGAGTTTGCGTCGAGCGAGGGCTTGAAGTTGACTGGCGGGAGGCGCGG
>SIAF01000337.1 GCA_009691905.1 Planctomycetaceae bacterium
GATTCAACATCTGATCGGCACCCTCAATGACGCTGCTTTCGCGTATCCGGGGACCAAGCTGCAGCTCCATTTCACCTCCTTAGCACCGCCCGCCAATCCAAACTCGGTGCCAAAGCAAATTCCGCCAGATCAGGAGGTCTGAGGCTGCTGTTTCGGCCCGGGCTGCCAAGAGGCACAGAGAGACGACGATCAGAAATTGTTTGAAGAATCGCATGCGCAATTTATCCTGAAGCGGGATTGGAATTGAGTACGACTGCGCCACTGACGTAGGTCAGCCTTTCCAGGCTGACGGGATCAGGTTGCTTTCAGCGGAATCGGTCCATCCGCGTCAGGCTCAAAAGTCTGACCTACGTGAATCTCGTTTTTTCAGCCCCGCTCACGGCGCGAACTCCCTGTGCCAGTCGCCGCATCCCTTCGTCGATTCCTGCCCCGGTTTGCGTCCCGAAACTGAGACGCATCTGGTGCCTGGGTCGGCCTTCAACGGGGCCGGCATAACAGACATCGCCGGGGACGTACATCACCTTCTCGACTTGCGTCGCCTGCCTGAACAGCGGGCCGTCGAAGCTCGTGTCGATCGCGGGGGGCAGGCTCATCCAGACATACAGGCCTCCGTGCGGATGAACCCACGTCACTCCGGCGATCTCCGAAAAATACCGGTCGGCGGCAGCCAGCATCGCATCCCGTTTGCCACGATACGTCTGCCGCAGCAGTTCGGTATGGCCTTTGTACAATCCGTGCTCGAACACGGTGGCCAGCAGGTGCTGGTTGAGGTTGGCTGAGCCGAAGTCTTCGTTCCCTTTACGGTCGCAAATCGGGGCGATCAGCTCGTTCGGCACGACGCCAAACCCGACGCGCAGGCCGGGTGAAAAGCTTTTGGAAAAGGTCTGAGCGAGAATCACGCTCGAGCGCGCAGCATCAAAGCTCCACACGCTGGGGAGCTCGGGACCGTCGTAACGCAGTTCGCGATAAGCGGTATCTTCGAGAATGAAAATTCGCTGCTTTTTCGACCAGTGTCGCGCCAGTTCGACAAGCACCCGGCAGCGGTCGGCCGACAGGCTCACCCCGCTGGGGTTTTCATAATAGCTGACGACGTAGATCAACTTGACGCGCGACAGTTCGCCGGCCCGGTCGAGGCGCGTCAACTCGGCTTCGAGGGCCGCGGGTTGCATGCCGTCGTCGTCGGCCGCGATGGGAATCGTCCGCGCCCCCAGGCCGTTGAGCGTCCCCAGAAAGGCAAAGTAGGTCGGCGCAGCCGCGAGAACGATATCGCCCGGATCGAGCAGCACTTCTCCCACGAGCGAGAGCAACTGCTGCGAACCGGTCGTGAGCACGAGCTGTTCGGCGTCGATCCCCAACCGGTCGACAGGGCAGCCTTCCAGTTGCGACAGGTGCAACAGCAGGTGCTTGCGGAGCCGTTCGGACCCCTGGGTGGTTCCGTATTGCAGTGCCGCGCGGGCCAGCGTCTCGTCAGCCAGCAGTGCCGCAGCCGCCGAGCGAGTTTCACTCACCGGCAACGACTGCTGATCGACCAGCCCCGCCGCCAGCGAGATGACGCCGACATTCTGGACGGCCTGCTCGATCAGAAAGCTGATGGGCTGCTTGCTGCCCCACTGCCAGCGCTGGCTGAGCCGCACGGGGGCCGAAGAAGTGGGAGCAGGGGGCATGGGGTACTCGCTCGGGAAGGCTCAGTCCACGAACGCAAACTCGTTGGTCAGCAGCAACGCCTGCGCGTAGCGCATCCAGAGTTGGGTCGTGTCGCCGCCCGAGTCGAGAAACTCGGTCGCGAGCTGTTTCTCGTCGCTGGTGGCCGGACGCGAAAATAGCAGCCGGTACAGGCGATCGACGCGCCGGGCGAGGTCGGGTTCGCCGACGACCTCGGGTCGCTGGGCAAGCTTTTGAGCGCAGTCGTGGGCGAACGGGCCGTTCATCAGGTACAGAGCCTGCGGCGCCACGGTCGTGTGGTCGCGGCCGGGGCTGGTCGCATCGGGGCTGGGAAAGTCGAACGTCCGCAACAGGCCCGGCAGGGCCAGGCGGTCGATGAAGCCATAGACCGTGCGGCGGTGTGAACCGGCGAGCAGGTTGACCGGCGGACCGCCGACGGTGCGGTCGAGCGTGCCGGCGGCGGCGAGCATCGAATCGCGCAGCGCCTCGAAGTCGAGCCGCCGGCGAGAGAAGTGCGACAGCAGCCGGTTTTCAGGATCGACATTCTCGGCCGCCGGGACGGGTGCCGAACTCTGTTGATATACCGCCGAAAGCATGATGCTGCGATGCAACGCTTTGATCGACCACCCGCTCTCAACGAAAGATGCAGCCAGATGATCGAGCAGTTCCGGATGCGACGGAGAATCGCTGCGGACGCCGAAATCCGATGGGGTCTTGACCAGGCCGGCCCCGAAATGCTGCTGCCAGACGCGATTGACGAACACACGTGCCGTCAGCGGGTTGGTTGGGTCGACGATGGCCCTGGCGAGTTCCCACCGGCCGCTCCCCTGCATGAAGGGCCGCGGCCTGTCGGTCAGCACCTGCAGAAACTGTCGCGGCACCGGGTCACCCGCACGGTTGGGGTTGCCTCGCAGAAAAATCCGCGGCGCGTAGGGGGTCGGCTCATCCGCGAGAACCATCGCGCGCTCGGGGGCGGACGGCGCGTGAATCATCCACTGTTCGAGTTCCTTGAGAAGCTTCTGATACTCGGCTTGCGCCTCGCGATCGGGAAGCAGGGTCAGCACGCCCCATCCGGCGACGCGCGGCACATTGGCCGGTGCGTCGGGTGCGTAGAACACCAGGCGCAGTTGCTCTGCGGCGGGGTCGGGAAGAGCCGTCGATCCCTCATTTTCTGATCCCTTGAATTTGAGATCTGAAATTTGAGATCTGAAATCAGGCCAATCCCCCGTGTCCACGGCACCGAGAACCTGTGCATGCCGCAGCCTCTGCCACTTGGCATCAATCCGGTTCAACAACTCGCTATAGCGCTGGGCGAGATCCTTCATCGAGTCGGGCGGCTTCGCGCAGACCGCCTCGACGACCAGTGGATTGAGGGGCCTGGTGGGATTGCCGCCGGGTTGCAATTGGGCGCGCAATTCGTCGCACACCACCGGTGCCCTGGCGGCAAACTCGCTTTCTGGAATCGCGGCCAGCGCGTGCCAGACGGCCCAGACCGGGTCGTGTTGGCGCCTGCTCCGCTGCAAGTCGTGCCAATACCGCTGGACGACCGTCGGGTGCACGTCTCCCTTGGGGATCAGCAGCATGAAGTCTTCGGTGGTGGGCTGGTCGCGGCTGGCGTGAGCGGCCAGCAGGTATTCGGCGACGCGCGTTCGCGCCCCGCTGACCAGTTCGTCCTGTTTGCCCGACAAATATCGCTCGAGAGCGAGCCGCCGCTGCGCCAGACCCAGTTCGTAATGCTCGAATTGCTCGGTGGCGGGCACCCCTTGCAGCCGCGGCGGGACGAGCGGCTCGGACGAACTGCGAAAGATGCCATAGAGGCTGTAATAGTCGGCTTGCGGAATCGGATCGTACTTATGATCGTGGCAGCGGGCGCAGGTCACCGTCAGCCCCAGCAGGCCCCGTGTGACCACGTCGATGCGATCGTCGAACACGTCATGCACGTTGTTCATGAAGTGCCCACCGACCGTCAGAAAGCCCAGGGCCGCCAGCGGACGCTGGTCGACGCCCAACGGCAATTGATCGGCGGCAAGTTGCTGGACGATGAACTGGTCGTAGGGCAAGTCGTCGTTGAACGCCCGAATCACCCAGTCGCGGTAGGTATGCGCCCAGGGATAGCTTTGTTCTTCGAAAAAGACATAGCCCTTGTTGTCGGCATAGCGGGCCACATCGAGCCAGTAGCGGCCCCAGCGTTCGCCATAGTGCGGCAAATCGAGCAGGCGATCGACGACCTTCGCAAACGCTTGCGGCTTAGCCGCTGAGTCAGCCTCGAACACGGCAACCTCTTCCGGCGTCGGGGGCAGTCCGATGAGATCGAAAGTGGCCCGACGAATCAGAGTTCGCCGGTCGGCCGGCGGCCCGCCGATGAGGTCGTGCTGTTCGAGTTTCGCGAGAATGAAACGATCGACGTCCCCTTGCGGCCAGTTCGTCTGACGCACCTGAGGTGGAGCGACCCGCGCGACCGGTTGAAAGGCCCAGTGGCTGCCGGCTGCCGACGCGCGGTGTTTTTCGACATCGGCCGTCGCTTCCGGCCAGAATGCACCCAGCCTGACCCATTGCGTGATTGCGGCGATATCGTCGTCACCCAACTTTTTTTTCGGGGGCATTTTCAAGGCCCCGTCGTATTCGATCGCCTCGATCAGCGGGCTGTCGTCGGGCTTGCCCGGCAGGAGGACCGCGCCGCTGTCGCCTCCTTTAAGGGCCGCGGCACGGGAGTCGAGCCGCAGCCCCCCTTCCTGCTTCTTTTCGCCGTGGCAGCCGAAACAATGCTCGACCAGCAGGGGACGAACACGCTTTTCGAAGAACTCGGCTTGCTCGGCAGTGACGCTTTTTCCTGTGACCCCGGGTTTTCCTGTGACCCCGGGGCGATCGTCTGCATCCCCGTCATTGGCCGACAGGACGAGCAGACATGCCGCACACCACAGGATGCCGGCGGCCGGAGTCAGCGCAGCGGTCAGGCGAAAGACATTCATCACAGGCCAGCTTAACCCCGGCGCAAAGACGTGTCGAGACGCCAGAAGGTTGGGTAATGCTACATTTTGCGTCTCGATCGCACTTTCGGGGAGGGGCGCGGAATTGACGTAAGTCATGGGCGGTCGGAATCGGGCAGGACGTCCTGGGTCATGGGGGCGGCTTGACAGACGCATCAACGGCGGCCGCACTTTGCGGCAGTCTCTTCCGTTTGATGGCTCGAAAGGTCCCCCATTACAGTTTCCCGAAGGAAATTTCCTGTTTTTCCACGTCATTCGACAGAATTCGTGAAAAAAAAACTTCCGAGCGAGGTCATACTCTCGTACTCTGAGCCGCACAGGTAGCCATGTATGCCACTCGACGTAGCGGAGCTGGCGAAATTGATCGAGAGTCAGGCCGCTTCATTGCGTCTGTGGGTTCGCTCTCGCTGTGCGTCGTGCGAGGATGTCGTGCAGGAGGCCTTTTGCCGGCTTGCCGCTGCGGAGCCACCGCCGGACAACCCGGTGGCCTGGCTATATCGCGTCTGTCGCAACCTCGCGGGAAAGCAACGGCTGTCGGACAAGCGCCGCCGGGAACGCGAGCGAGCACGGGCTCAGTCGGAGGTCGCGACCAGTGATCGGGCCGATCGAATTGAAATTGAGGAAACAATCGCCGCGGTCGAGGAGCTTGACGACGAGCTCCGCGAGGTGCTCGTCGCCCGCGTTTGGGGCCAGTTGTCGCTCGAAGAGGTTGCCGAGTTATGCGGCGTCTCGACCGCCACTGCCTTTCGTCGATATGAAGCGGCCCTCAAAGCGCTTCGCTCGAAGGTTGAATCAAAATGTGGGAGCCGACGATGAATGAACACTCGCTCAATGACCCGAAGTTGCAGTCTTTCGAAGCACGGCTTGCTGCAAAAGTTCCGCAATTATCACCCTTTCAGCAGCAACACCTGTTGTATCAATGCGCGTTCGCGGCAGGCCAGAAAACGGCGGGCAGATCGCTACGGCGCTGGCAAGCGTTCGCAGCCGCTCTTGTCGTCCTGCTTTTGGGGGTGAGCATCCCCCTCGCACAAGACCGTTTGTTGATTGCGAAGCGGACGGTGGAACCGATCGTTCCCGCTGAAGTCACGCCTCAGCAAATGGTGGCGCAGTCGGAGATCCCCATCATTGCGCGACAATCCGCGACGATTGAGCTGGATGCCTGGCAAACGCAGCCGTCGTCAAGCGCATTGTTGACCGACGAGCTCGCTTGTTTCGAGAGAACTGATCCTCATCTGCGTTCGCTCGCCGTGGGCACGCTAAGCCGCGCGTTTCTGAAGCCATAAGTTACCGTTTTTTCAGGGGACCCTGGCATGCGATGCACGCCTATTTCCGCCGCTTTTGTGCTCTTGCTCAGTGGTTTATTGCCCGCCGAAGAACCAGAGCCGGTCGAGCTAGTCATCCATGCGCGCGCGATCGAAACACCAGTCCTCAAATATCGGCTTCTCCCGTCTGAAATGGAGCTCAAGCCGGGTAACGCGGTCCCCATCCTGCTGCGATTGCCGTGGGAGCAGACTCCGTGGATGACGAAGGTCTATCCGACGCTGTCGGAATGGGAGTCTCTCCCGCTCAGTGCGCCGGAATGGGAATCGTTGGGTGGCGTTTTGCCGGAGTCGTTTTACAACGAAATGAAGCGAGCCGCGTTCCGCCGGGAGGCGTCGTGGGAATACCCGATCCAGGAGACGCAGTCCCCCTACCTGATTCTCCTTCCCGACGTCCAGGGTCTGCGCGGCTTCCTCGGCATGGGTCTTTCGGCCAGAATTCGCTATCACCTTTCCCGAGGTGAGCTGGACAAGGCCCGCGAAGGTATCCTGGTCGGGCTGGCCAACGGTCGACATCTGGCCCGGACTCCGTTTTACATTAACCAGGTCGTCGTGCTGGCGATTCATCGGACCATGCTGGAGCGGACGGACGAGTTGATCTCTCAGCCGAAGAGCCCGAACCTGTATTGGGCGCTTAGCACGCTACCCGATTCGCTGCTTGAGCTCGATCGCGCCGCCAGTCTCGAAGGCAGCGGCTTCGCGATGACCTTCCCGGCAGTGAACGAACTCGATCGCCCGCGTGACGCCAAAGAATGGAGCAAAATGGCCAGCCAGCTCATCGAACTGCTCCAATTGCTCGGAGAAATTCCCAAGCAGGAGCAGCCGAAGGGCGACGCGTCGGTGGTCGAGCAATTCGTCCAACGCTTACATCCTGCGGGAAAGACGCATCTCACGAGCTTGATCAAGCGGGCCCGCGCCGAACTGCCGGAGCTGCTCCGGACTTCGGAAGAGAATGTGGCGGCCATGTCGGACGACGAAGCGGGCGTCCGCTGGTACGTGCACATTCGGCTGGCGCGCGACCAGCATGCGGCCGCCGTTCTCTCGCTGTCACCGCGCGAGGCCTGGCCGCAGCTCAAGCAGGTGCAGGAAGAGTTTCGATCGCTGCGGGAGATGACGGGAGCCAAGGGATACGACTTCCTCGATCCCGTCTCCATCTACGTTTCAGCCTGGTCGCTGAAGCGCAAGATCCAGGCGCTGCGGATTATCGAAGCGGTCCGCCATCATCTCGCCACGCACGACGGCAAACTGCCGGAAACGCTCGACGACATCAAAGATGTTTCCATCCCGCTCGATCCTCTGACCGACCAGCCCTTTCAATGGGAAGTCGACGGCAAGACGGCCACGCTCAGGGCGCCGCACCTTCCCGTTGACGTCATCGCACCGGGCTCGGCGACGGACCGGGCCAGTTTTTGGGAGTATCGGTTACAGGTGAAATAGAGGGAACCTGAACCTCGATATGAATTTTGGTCGTCGGTCTGGCAGGTTTCGACGATGGCGGCCCAATCGGAAAGCAATTGAACGACACTTTGTGACAAAGGACCGTTTTGGTGCAATGCGTCTTTGGGCAATTTCGGCTGCCACCGCGTGACCGGTTGTTCAGGCATCACCTTCCGAGGATCGTCCAACGGGCGCCTGACCGGACGTGAAGGCTCTCCGGCCGTTATACCTCACGCGGGCTGAAATGAGACATTGTCAGGGATTGAGTTTGCGTGTATGACGCTCTCCTCGGCGGAGCCGGAGAAGGGAGTCCAGGATGGGGTGGTTTCGGGTGCAGTTGTCGGAAGTCGAGCAGCGGGTGGTTTTGGACCATTGTGATTGTCATGTCGATCGGTTGGTGCGGCAGCGGATGTGGGCGTTGTGGTTGCTGCATTGTGGGGAGACTCGGGAGAAGACTGCCGAGATTCTACGGGTGTCTCGGGCGACTGTGCAGCGCCATGTGGCCGCGTATCGAACGGGCGGCTTGGCGGGC
>SIAF01000338.1 GCA_009691905.1 Planctomycetaceae bacterium
CAAATGCTGGGGCGATGCGAAGGCGAAGGTGGAGGGGGCGGCCCCCTTCTGTCGAGCCTGAGCTGAGCTCCGACGTCGCAACCTTCCGAAAGACGCTGCGAAAGAACCCGAAAACGACCCACGAATTCGGAAGAGGAACCAGTAATCAAGGAGTGCGTCTTATGCAAGCGATTCGAGCAACCTGGAAAAACGGACAGATCGTGCCCGATGGACCGGTGGATTGGCCGGACGGTTGCCGGCTTGTGATTGATCCAGAGCCATACCCCTCGTTTGTTGGCATGACCGAAGAAGAGCAAAGGGACGACCCTGAATCAATCGCCCGGTGGATTGAGGCGTTCGATGCCATCCCGCCGCTCGAAATGACGGCCGAAGAAGAGGCCGCGTGGCAGAGTGCCCGGAATGCACAGCGAGAATTCGACACAGCGACGTTTGACCATCGTGCCGAGTCGCTGCGCAGGATGTGGGAATGAATCGCTACCTGCTCGATACGAACGCCGCCGCCGATTGCATCTTTCGTCGCAAAGGGGTGCATGAACGTGTCAAGCAGGCGCGTCTTGCGGGCCACAGGATCGGCATGGGGATTCCGGTCTTGGCCGAACTCCTGGCTGGAATTGAGTTGAGTGACACCCGCGAGCGAAACCTGGAGATTCTGAACCGCAATATCGGTCTGTTTCGAGTCTGGCCTCTGACGAGCGAAGCCGCCGGAAAATACGCTCGTTTGTATGCGGAGCTCAGACGGCGCGGGCGTCCGATGCAAACCATGGACATCCTCATCGCTGCGATTGCACTGAGCTTAGGTAACTGCATCGTTGTCACAACCGACAGCGACCTCTCAGCCGTTCCGGAATTAAAAGTCGAGAACTGGTCCGTGTGAGCAATTCTGTTTTCAGATGCTCGACCCCGTTCGTTCGTCTAACCCGCACTATGTGCCATCCGCGATTTAGACGATCCACGGGCCGGCAACTCTATACCTCGGGCCGGCGCGTTCCTTGCAACCACTGTTCGGCTTCCACCTGACAAGCCGCGATTCGCGCGCGCACAGCTTCGACCAATTCCTCCTCGCGGCCGCGTTGTTTCAGCGGGGCGATTTGCTCGGGGTCGAGCGGTTCGCCGAATACCACGCACACGCGACGCGGCTTGATCCACAGGCTGCCGCGACCTAAGGCTCGGTTCGCGCCGGCGATACCGATCGGGTAGATCGGCAAATTGGTGCGACGCACGAGCGCGGCAAAACCGGGTTTGAAGGGTCCCAGTGTGCCGTCGGCGCTCCGCGTCCCTTCGGGAAAGACCCCTACGAGAAATCCCTGTTCCATCCTCGACAGGGTTTCGCGAATGGCACCCGAGCCGCCGGCATCGCGGTTGAGGGGAACCACATACGTGTGCCGCAGGATCCACCCGACGAACGGAATCGAAAACAGCGTGTCGCGGGCGAGGTAACTGACGGGGCGGTCGAGCGGCAGACCGACCAGTAGGGGGTCGAGAAAGCTCTGATGATTGCCAAGCAGCAGCGCCCCCCCGGTCGCCGGCAGGCGCTCGATGCCCCGCGCTCGAAACCGCAGCCAAATGGCGAACACGAGGCGGCAAATCGTCTGGCAGGTCAGCCAGACCCAGTTGCGTCGCAGCGGAGAACCCAGGGCCTGAGTCGTCGGTGTGGCTGGGGCTGCGGTCATATTGCCGTTGTATCGCAGCGATCTTGTGGCGGCCAGCGTGATGATGCGGTGGTGGATGGACGCGACAACGACCAAAAGCAGGGCGCGGAGGTCGCACTGACCGACGAAACTGACAGACGAAACCGGCGAGGACGCCGATTCTACGGGGGGAGGTCGGCCAGAACCGGTTTGGCCGGGTCGATGGTGACATGGCGGATGCGTCGGCGGTTCCAGGTGTAGGTGATATGCACCTGACCGTCGCGGGACTCGATGACCGCCGGATACGAGAACTCGCCCGGCGTGTTCTCCAGCACCACAGCCCCTTGCCATTTCCGGCCATCGGACGAGACCGCGACATTCAGCGGCGAGCGGCCGCGCTGTGTGTGGTTATAGACCAGAAGCTGCCGACCATCGGCGAGCGTGACGCCGTCGATGCCGCTGTTGGGGTTGGGTAAGTCGAGCGCTTCGGGAGTCGACCAGGTTTTCCCGGCATCCGAACTCCACAGTTCGAAGACGCGCTTCTGTCGGCTGCGGCAGAGTATTTGGAGTCGCCCGCCGGGATGCGTCAGAATCGTCGGCTGAATCAGCCCCAGTGTCTTCCCGTCGTTGAGGGGGGCGGTCTTTTCCCACGTTTTCAAGTCAGGGCTGGCCCGTTCCATGTGAACTCGCCAGCCGTCGTGTTCGGTGCTCGATCCGCACAGCAGCGTTTTGTCGGTCAGTTGAATGGGCTTGTTTCGAATCGGCCCGAACAGTCCCAGCGGCAAGTGCTCGTAGCTCGACCAGGACTGGCCCATGTCGGACGAGCGCTTCACAAGCCCCCACCAGCGGCTGGGGCTCGGCCCGACTTTGTAGAACAACAATAGCGAGCCGTCGGCGGCGGGGGACAGCACCGGGTTCCAGCAGGGATAGCGGCGGCCATCGGAATCGACCCCGTTGGCGACCTCAATGGGTGCCAACCAGTCCCCGCTGATGCGACGCGAGAGCCAGATTCCGACGTCGTCGTTCCCCTCGTCGCTGCCGCCGAACCAGGCGGCCACCAAACCCGATTTCGTGTCGACGATGGTCGACGCATGGCATGAGGGAAAGGACGCCTGATCGTAAAGGAACTCGACTCCGATCACACCCGGCTGGCCCGTCGCGGCAGAAGTTTTTTCGACTTCCGCCGAATCGCATCGAGAGACGGATGAGCCTCCGAGCATAATCAGCCCGGTTTCCGCCATCTGTCGGAGGAAAATCCGTCGGGAGCCGTGGTTCTCCGAGTGCTTCGTTTGATCCTTCTTCATTTAGCGGCGCTGGGATAGGCTTGCGGGTAAAGCTGCAGGAAGACTTCTTTACGAAGCGGAAAAGTCACCTGAACTCCTGCGGTCTTGAATTTCGGGCCGGTACTCATGCTCTTGCCCCATTCCTTTTCAGAGATCATGCCGTCGTTGTCCTTATCGAGCAGTTTGAAGGCGGTGTCGGCCGGGTTCTTGGGTCCGGATGGGCCGGATGAGGGCGACTCGCTTTTGCCCGTGGTGCTGCTTGCCGTCCCGCTGTCCGACGAGGTGGTTGCTGAGGCAGGGCCCGTGGTCGAAGACGAAGTCGAGGTACGACTGACCTCGACGACAGCCCGCGGTCCTTTGATCAGCTCCTGCGGCGTGAGAAAGCCATCGCCATTCAAGTCCAGTTTTCGAAAGGTCTTGTAGTCCGACAGTGACCATTCGTAGAGGCCGATTTGTCCGTCGCGATTGGTGTCTTTCGCGCGATACGCCTCGGGCAGTTTGACGTTCATGGAGTTTTTCGGCTTTGAGGCGCGAATCACCACCTTTTCGGTCTTCTTTTCCTCCGATCGCATCGCGTCAGCGGCAGGTGCTGCCGGCGGGGGGGGGCCTGGCGGTCCCCGTCGGCCACCGCCACCACCACCTTGGGTGAAACGGGCCATCATTTCTTCGCGTATCGCGCGGGACGTTTCGACGAAGTCGTCGTACTCCATGCTGACGGACAGGTCGACGCCTCGATCTTCGAAGGCTTTGCGAAAGGTGGCAGGCAGCGCCTCCCATTCTTCGGGATCGATCGCGTCATTGCCGTTGCGATCCAACTGACGGAAGGTATCGTCCGATCCCCCGCCGGGTCCCTGGGCCGTCACAACCGCTGCCATTGCGGCAATCAGCGTCGCTCCCAGCAGACTTCGCGGAAGGAATTGACGGTTCACGTTCGAATTTCCTGTTCGGATGCGTCCGGACGACCCTCGACCGGTGTTAAATTAAGATAGCGAATAGGCCCATTCGCGCGGAAGGTCGATCGGCGCAAATCGGTCCCGTGTCAGAAGCAGAATTCCGAAACACATCGCAAACGATTGTGGTATCATCATCTAGGGCGTTTTGTGCCGTGAAGTCCTGAATCAAAGCTATCGCGCCGAAACGGTGATTCCAGTGCGGGGCAGCCCCGGGCGCGAGATTTTCGATGACTCGTAACATCTTGTCGCTTTGTGAGTTGCAATCACCAATGCAGGAACAATCGGCAGTATCGGGAATGTTTGGCTGTCTTCTCAGGGTTACGTGATCGCTTTCCGATTAAACCCCGAACCAGCCCGAGTTGACCGGCCAATCGAGATTTCCTGTCCCGGTTTGATTATAGCCGTTGTGTAACCGTTGATTCGTCATTCTATTCAAGTGTTGGTGCCTGACAATGACTCGACTTTCACTTATTCAACGCGATTTGGCTTCGCTCGGCCAGGTTTTGTCGTTGCTGGTGGGGTGCAGCGTTCTGGGCCTGGTTGAGATTCCTGCGACCGCCGACGAGTCTCCGGCCGCGGTCGCCCAGGACGATGCGAAGGACTCGACAGCGAAGGCTGACGAGCCTGCCGCCAGCAGCACTGCGGTAACGAAAGACAACGAGTCCGCTCCGGCGAAAGTTGTAGCCGAGGCCGACAAAGCCGAAGCCGGCACAAAGTCAGAGGCCGCATCGGGTGAGGCCGAGAACAAGCCGGCCGAACCGCCAAAGCGCAGCGGTCGGACCAGTCGGGGAGGCGAAAAGGACAACAAAGCCAAGGCGGACGAGGCGGTCGTTGATTTCAAGGCGGCCCGGGAACTCAAGGCCAACGGGGCATCAGAGGCTGACGAAGCGGGCCCGGGAAATATCGGCCCGGAAAATGCCGGCCAGGCTGACCCCGAGGTTCCGCGATTGTCGTTCAAAATGCGCTTCGCCCCCTGGGAATCGGTGCTCAAGCGATTCGCCGACGAAGCCAGGCTGACCCTCGATATGAGTGAGGTTCCCCCTGGGACGTTCAACTACTACGACGATGGACTCTATACGCCGACCCAGGTGATCGACACGCTCAACGCCTATCTCTCGAGGCGCGGCTTTTTGCTGTTCCGCCACGATCGGTTCCTCGTCGTTGTCAATCTCGATAACGGAATCCCCCCCTATCTGGTGCCGCGGGTCACGCTCAGCGATTTGCCGAAACGGGGGCAGTTCGAGTACATGAGCGTTGTGATGCCCATCCCCAACGGCGACACGCAGGCGATTCTGGACGACGTCAAAGATTTCCTTGGAGCGCATGGCAAGGTGGTGGCGCTGCGGGCCAATCAGTTGCTCATTTCGGACCTTGGCTCGAACCTGCAGGACATCAACAAATGGCTGTCGGAAGTGGGGGTTATCGAAAACCCCAAGGGAACGAACTTCCGATCGTTCAAAATCATTCACGTGACCGCCGGTGAAGCCGAGCGCATGGTTCGCGATTTATTCAACCTGCCGATTCGGGGAGCGGCGTCGCGGACGACGACGGCAGCCGCACCTGTTCCCGCCGTGCCGACAAACTCCGATCGTGGTGAAGGACGCCAGGGGCGGGGTGGCGGTCAATGGGGCGGGGGCCAATTCGGTGGCGGTCAATTCGGTGGAGGTCAGTGGGGTGGAGGAGGCGGACCTTGGGGTGGGGGTGGTGCTGGCGGTGGTGGAGGCGATGCTGGCGGCGGTGGTGGCGACCGGGGTCGAGGACGCGACCAACAGCCACAACAACCAGCGGCCGCTGCCGTTGCGGCCGCTGTGACCCCCAAAATCCTGATGACGATTGACACCCGGACGAACAGCCTGCTGGTGACCGCCAACCATGACGAAATGGTGCTGATCGACCTGGCGATTAAGACGATCGACGTGCCGCAAGGCGCGGCATTTCGGGCGCCGATCGCACGCGGCTACAACGTTCCGCAGTTGGAGCCTTTTCCGGTCGAGAATGCCGATGTGCAGGTGGTGGTTGACCTGCTGTACGCGACGGTGCCGGGGTTGACCGTGTACCCCGATACACGAACGCGGCGAATCTATGTCTATGCGTCGCCCGATGACTTGGCACAAGTGCGGGGCATCATCAAGTCGCTCGATACCGCCGGCGGCGGCGAAACGTTGTCCGTGATACCGCTTCGAAAACTAGAACCCCTGGTGGTCGTGACTTCGCTGCGCGGTTTGTTCGGCGGCAATCGGGCTGACGCCCCCAGCATCGAAGCTGATACAGTCGGGCGGAAGGTCATGGTGCGGGGCACTGCCGAGCAGGTCTCGCAGATTCGCAAAGCGCTGGCCGGCCTGGGCGAAGACGGCAATACCAATGATGTCGCCGGCTCGGGGGGTCCCGTTCGGCGGATCGACGTCGGTTCGCGTTCGCCGGAAGAACTGGTAGCGCTGGTGCAGCGCTTCATGCCGAAATCAGAGGGGAGCTTCATTCGCGTGCTGCCCCCTTCGACCAGCGGGATGCCGTCCTTCCGGCCGCGCACGAGCGAATCGCCCTACGAACGCGGCTCGCGCGACGAAATCTTTCCCAGGGACGCCGACGCTGACGACAGCGCGCCCCCTCGCCGCGGCGGCGCGTTGCGGTCGGAGCCCAGCCGTTCGGGTGCGGCTCCCTACAATGGTGCCGCAATCCCAGGTCGGCCCTCTTCGAGCCGCTCGGCTGTGGCGACTCCCCGCGGGGCCGCCGCGCCGTCGATCGAAAGCCCGTCGGTAACCGAAAAATCCGAAGCGCTTGAGATCGAGCGTTTGTCGCGGGAACTGGAAGCGGCCCTCGAAGGCGATGACGAACTGGACGAGGTCGATGACGATTCGAACGACGTCGATGCGAATGTCGACGACGAAGAGGCCGGTCGGCCGGGCGAATCCGCGGCGGCATCGAAGGCAGACGACACCGAGGTCGGCGCAACGGCGGCCGATCCCGAGGGCAGCCTGTCGACCGACGATGTCACGATCACGACCTACGGCGGCAAGATTTTGATGTATTCCGAAAACGAAGCGGCGCTCGACCGGCTCGAAAAACTGCTGCAGGCGCTGGTTCAGGCGGCTCCCGCCAAGTCGAAATGGAATGTCTATTACCTGCGTTCGGCCGACGCGACCGAAACGGCGGCGGTGCTCGGCTCGTTATTTCCCACGGGATCAGTGGCTCGCACGGCCGAGCAGTCGAGTTCCAGCTTTCTGGGGGGGTTGACCGGCAGTCTTTCGTCACTGGGTGACAATCTCGCGAATGCGTCGGGTTTGGGTTCGCTGGGTCAGAGCGAGCCGCTCCGAATTGTCCCTGAACCCCGCTCGAATGCGCTGTACATCTCGGGATCGTCCGACCAGGTCAACGAAGTCCTGCAGGCGCTGGAAGTGCTCGACACGGCCGAATTGCCGCAGTCGCTGAAAGACCGTTCGGCCCGAATGATCGTCGTCGAACATGCCGACGTGAACGAAGTCGCCGAAATTGTGCGCGACGTTTACAAAGAGCAACTCGAACCGCCGCCGCAGAATCAAATGGCCCAGGGGGGCCGCGGAGGGGGCGGGTTCAACCCGCTGGCGATGCTGATGGGCGGCGGGGGAGCGCCGCAAGGCAAGCAGAAGGGGGTGCTGCTCTCGATCGGGATCGACGTCCGCACGAGCACCCTGGTCGTTTCCGCCAGCGACCAGTTGTTTCGGGAAGTCGAAACGCTCGTGAAATCGCTCGATCGCTCGGCGTACGAACAGCGAAAGACAGTGCGTGTGATGTCGGTCAGCAGTGCCGGGTCGCAACTCGTGCAGGAAGCCCTGCGGCCCCTGTTGGGTAAAGTTCGCGTGAGTTCGACCGGCAGCGTCGCCCGCCTGGGGGAAGCGTCACGGCCGCAACAACAGCAAACGCAGCAACAATTCGGCACCCAATTCCCCTTCGGCGGCGGGATGAACCCGGCCGTCTTGATGCAGTTACAACAGCGCGGCGGGGGGCAATTTGGCGGTGGAGGCGGCAACCCGTTCGGCGGCGGGCTGTTCGGCGGCGGCGGTCAATTCGGCGGCGGTCGGGGTGGAAACGGCGGGG
>SIAF01000339.1 GCA_009691905.1 Planctomycetaceae bacterium
CCCCACAAATCGACCAAGATACTCTCACTGTTGCGCTCCTTCGCTTTGGATTCCCATTCCAAAAACACACACGAAGGTGCGCAACAGGTTTTTAATTTCCTGGCAACCCCAGTTTCCCCCAATCTCCGCAGTTTCGTCCGGCCACCCCCCGCCCCCCTTGAAGTAATCCGCACGGCCGCCTGGAACGGCGCGACAAAAAGAATGGGAGATTCGGGAAAACTGGGTTGTTCGGGATGGCGGAAAAATGCAGATTTGTCGAGGTAGTAGGTCCCCTCTGCCGGAGGGGACCGGTTGCGAATGGACGCTGTCAAGACGCGCGAGGTCCCGCCCGGCAGGCGGGATCTGCTCAAAGTGCGCTGAAATGGAAAACAATCGCCGGTTCGGCGGCTTGCTCCCCCTTTGTACCGCCGATAGCATCGCTCCATGTCCTCTTCCAAAGCCCCGTACCTTCGCAGCGGCGAACTGCTGGCGCGCGACTGCAGCCGCTTGCTGATCGTCGATGTGCAGGAAAAGCTGATCCCGCTGATCGCACAGGCCGAGCGGGTCGTTTCCAACTGTAGCCGGCTGATCGATGGCGCCAAAATCCTGGGTGTTCCGGTGTTCGCGACCGAGCAGTACCCGAAAGGACTCGGTTCGACGGTGCCGCCGTTGGGTGAAAAACTGACTCGACCGGCAGAGAAACTGCGTTTCAGTTGTGCCGAAGTTCTCGACTGGGGGACGGCGGCCGAGCAGCCCGACGGGCGACACCAGATCGTCGTTGCGGGAATCGAAGCGCACGTCTGCGTATTACAAACGACGCTGGATCTGTTGTCGGCCGGGTTTCAGGTTTTCGTCCCGGCCGACGCCGTTTCCAGTCGCAGCGAACTGGACTGGCAAGTCGCCCTCGATCGCCTCGCCGGTTGCGGGGCAACGATCGTCACGACCGAATCGGTGCTGTTCGAGTGGTGTGAGCGATCGGGTACCTCGGAATTCAAGCAGATCAGCCAATTGGTTAAAGGGTCCCAATTGGTCAAAGGGAAAAGGAACGAAGCCACCGGGGGGAGCGTTGCCCCCTGACACGTTGGGCCCTCAATCCGTAGAAATACCGCAGTCCACCGACGAGTCACGCGCCATGCCCGACGTCATTCCCGCATTGACCCCTCCCAAACGGATCCTGATGGGGCCCGGACCCAGCGACACGGCAGCCCGAGTGCTGGCGGCACTCGGGGCGCCGACTGTCGGGCATCTCGATCCGTACTTCTTGCAGGTGATGAACGAAACGCAGTCGATGCTGCGGCAGGTGTTTCGCACGCAAAACGAACTGACGCTGGCGGTCAGCGGCACCGGGTCGGCGGGAATGGAAGCCTGCGTCGTCAACCTGATCGAGCCGGGCGACAGAATGGTCGTGGGGGTCAACGGCGTGTTCGGCGGCCGCATGGCCGACGTTGCCGGCCGTGCCGGCGCTGAAGTGACGAAAATCGAGCGACCCTTTGGCGAAGTCTTTTCTCCTGAAGAAGTGGCCGCCGTGGTCGAGCGCGTCAAACCCAAGGTGGTGGGGCTCGTGCATGCCGAAACGTCGACCGGCGCCAGGCAGCCGCTGGAAGAAATCTCGAAAATCGTCCATGAAGCCGGCGCGCTGCTCCTGGCCGACACTGTCACCTCGCTGGGAGGAATTCCGGTGGAAGTCGACGGCTGGCAACTCGACGCCGTGTACAGCGGCACCCAGAAATGCCTGAGCTGTCCTCCTGGGCTGGCGCCGGTGACGTTCAGTCCCCGCGCCGTGGCGGCGATCGACGCCCGCAAGACGAAGGTTGCCAGTTGGTATCTCGACATGACGATGGTCCGCAACTACTGGGGGCAGGACCGCGCCTACCATCACACCGCCCCGATCAACATGAATTACGCCCTTCGCGAGGCACTGGCGCTGGTTCTCGAAGAGGGGCTGGAGAACCGTCAGGCCCGACACAAGAAGAATCACCTGGCGCTCAAGGCGGGACTGAATGCGCTGGGCCTGACTTACTCAGTCGCCGAGCCTTATCAACTCCCCATGCTCAACGCCGTCGTGATCCCAGCGGGCATTGACGACGTCAAGGTTCGCCAGCAGTTGCTGAATGAATTCGGGATCGAAATCGGGGGCGGGCTGGGACCGATGAAAGGCAAGACCTGGCGAATCGGTCTGATGGGGGAAACGTCGACTTCGCGAAACGTGTTGGTATTGCTGGCGGCACTGGAACGCTGCCTGCTCGACCAGGGGGGCAAATGTCCCCCCGGCGCCGGAGTTGCCGCCGCGAATGCATTTTACGCAGCCCACCGCTGATTTCGCGACTGGGTGCCGGCGACTGGGTGCCGGGGTCAGAGCGATCAGGTGTAGCTGCGACGTGACTTGGAGGCTGAAGCATCGAGCATCGCGAGACATTCCTTGCAATCCAGTCGAGCGATGGCCCCGTGGGGTGACGAGACACGACTGACACTTGCCGACGTCCTGCGCGCGACGGGGCCATCGCTGGCCTTTTTGCTCCGGGAGTCCCCCGACCGTGCGAAGCGTTTTGTGCCGCGACACGGTCAATCTCGGCACCGCTCTGACCCCGGCACCCTGCGCCAAAACTTAGCCGAAAAGCTGCATAGCTTTTTCTGCCAACATTCTTAGAATCGTTTCGACTGCTATGTCGTCGACGCAACCCAAGATCGCGAGCCTGCGCGGTCTCGTGCCGCTTATGCGCCGGGCCGACGGGTTCGCAGACGTGATCGAGGCTCTTTCTCGCGGCGACAGCGCTGCAATCGACGGAGCCTGGGGTTCGTCGTGCGCGCTGGCCGCGGCCGCCTTGGTGGCGCGAGACGATCAGCCGCATCGACGGCAGGCAAAACCTCGTGCCGGAAACGTCGTTGCCCCTGAGTTCGCCAGCCGGCCGGTGCTGGTGATCGTGTTGCCGCGGATCAGCCAGGTCGACGATTTCGCCGTCGATCTGGCGGGGTTTCTGGACGCAGATCTGTCGATCTTCCCCGCCTGGGAGACGTTGCCGCGGGAACACACGGCAACTGACCCGGTGTTTACCGGGCGAATGCGGGTGCTGCGGGAATTGCTGGAGGGTGCAGACCAGACCCCGTCCCCAGCGCAACAGGGGAAATCCGTCGGGGGTCCGATTCCCGCACGGGTCATCGTCACGAGTTTTCCGGCACTCCTGCAACCGGTTCCGGGGCGCGACGAATTGCGGAGTTCCACGCGAACGCTGCGTGTCGGCGAGTCGATCGACCCCGAACAACTGCTGCGCTGGCTGGTCGAGCAGGGTTTCGAGCGGGCGACGGCGATCGAGTTGCCCGGAGAATTCAGCATGCACGGGGGCATTCTGGATGTCTTTCCGCATGCCGACGCCGAGCCGATTCGAGTCGAGTTTTTCGGTGACGAGATCGAGTCGATTCGCCGATTTGATGCGACGACGCAGCGCAAGATCGCCGACCTGACCAGCGTCGGGCTGACCGTCGTCCGCGCCACGGGAACCGTCCCGCTTCCCGATGAGACCTCGGGCGATGTACCGCGCCGTGCGACGCCCCCCGGCCCTCTTCCTTCGCAAGGGGAGGACGCACAGAGTGTCCACTTCGTCGACTGGTTGCCGGCGGGAAGTTGGATCGGGCTGGTCGAGCTGGCGGAAATGCTGGATGAAGGGCGGCACTATCTGGGGCGGCTCGACAACCCCCGCGGTTTTTTCGGAGTCGACGCGACGCTCAAGCGCTGCGTCGAGCGACCGACCGTCACGATCGCCGCCCTCGCCGGAGACGGGTTCGAAACAAGCTGCCATTTGCGGGTGCAATCGGTCGAGCGCTTCGATGTCCCGGCCGGCGAGGTCATCGGTGAACTTGCGAAAGTCGTCGGTCGCGACGAACGCGTCCTTATCGCCTGTCACAACCCGGGTGAAGAAGAACGTCTGGCCGAGTTGCTGGCGGCCACCGACTTGCCGGCAACCGGCCGGGTCGAACTCTGCCAGGGGTATCTGCTGCGCGGGTTTCGGCTGGCCGACGAACGGCTGATCGTCTTGAGCGACCACGAGCTTTTCGGTCGCCGCGACATCCGCCGCACGACGGTGAAATCGAAAACGGCGAAGCTCGAGAGTCGGGCCATCGACAGCTTTCTCGAATTGTCGGAAGGCGACCTGGTGGTCCATCTGACGAAGGGAATTGCCCGTTATCGCGGCATGCAGATGCTGACCGAGGGGGAGCAGCAGGAAGAAAACCTGACCCTCGAATTTCGCGACTCGGTGCGGATGTTCGTACCGGTTTCGCTGATTCATCTCGTGCAGAAATACGTCGGAGGCAGCAAGACCGCGCCGACGCTCTCGAAAATCGGTTCGGGAAGCTGGGAGCGCAAAAAGAACTCGGTCGCCGAAGCGGTGGCCGACATGGCCGGCGATATGATCATGCTGCAGGCGGCCCGCGACGCGAAAACCGGGCTGGTGTTTCCGCCCGACAGCCACTGGCAACAGGAGTTCGAGGCTGCCTTTGCATATATAGAAACGATCGATCAGGTTTCGTCGATCGCCGCCCTCAAGCAGGATATGCAGCAGCCCCGCCCCATGGATCGGCTGATCTGCGGCGACGTGGGCTACGGAAAGACCGAAGTCGCGATGCGCGGTGCGTTCAAAGCGATCGATGCCGGCCGTCAGGTGGCGGTGCTGGTTCCGACCACGGTGCTGGCCGAGCAGCACTATCGTACGTTTTGCGAGCGGATGGCCGAATTTCCGTTTAAGATCGAGGTGCTGTCGCGGTTCCGCACCAAGGCCGAGCAGCGCCAGGTTCTGGCTGGGTTGCACGAGGGAACCGTCGATCTCGTGATCGGCACGCACCGTTTGATTCAACCCGACGTGCGGTTTCATGATCTGGGGCTGTTGGTGATCGACGAAGAGCAGCGTTTCGGCGTCGAAGCCAAAGAGATGCTGAAAAACCTGCGACTGGAGGTCGACGTGCTCACCCTCAGCGCGACGCCGATCCCGCGCACGCTGCATTTGTCGCTGTTGGGAATCCGCGATATTTCGAACCTGCAGACCCCCCCGCACGACCGGCTGTCGATCGAGACGCGCATCTGCCGCTTCGACGCCGAATTGATTCGGCAGGCCATCGTGCGCGAACTCAACCGGGGCGGGCAGGTGTATTTTGTCCACAACCGGGTGTACGACATCGAGACCATCGCCGACCGGCTGCAGTCGATTGTTCCCGAGGCACGGATCGGAATCGTGCATGGTCAGATGGGCGAGCACGAACTGGAAGACACAATGGTGGCGTTCGTCAACGGGGCGCTCGACGTGCTGGTGGCGACCACGATCATCGAAAGCGGGCTCGACATTCCCAATGCCAACACGATTCTGATCCACCAGGCCGACAAGTACGGCCTGGCCGACCTGCACCAGTTGCGCGGCCGTGTGGGGCGCTACAAGCACCGGGCCTACTGCTATCTGCTGCTCGAAGAGGGACAAAGCCTTTCGAGCACCGCGGCGAGGCGCCTCAAAGCGATCGAAGAGTTCAGCGAGTTGGGGGCCGGGTTCAAAATCGCCATGCGCGACCTCGAAATTCGCGGTGCGGGTAACATTCTCGGGACCGAACAGAGCGGCCACATCGCCTCGGTCGGCTACGAACTGTATTGCCAATTGCTCGAAAACGCGGTCCGACGACTGAAAAACCAGCCGATCCGAGCGTCCCGGCACGTGGCCATCGATCTTCCCCTGCCGGCCTTTCTGCCCGGGTCGTACGTTCCGCCGGGACGGCCGAAAATCGAGGTCTACCGCAAGTTTTCCCGAGTCGAGACGCTGCCGCAACTCGACGAACTCGACGCCGAACTGCGCGACCGGTTCGGTCCCCCGCCAGACGCGGTACTGAATCTGATCGAGCTCAAACGGCTGCAGTTGCTGGCGCAAGCCTGGCAAATCGACGATATTCATCTGGAAGACACGTTCGCCGTATTCGGGTACCGCAACCCACAGCGCATCGGCGAACTGGTGGACCAGTGTCAGGCCCAGTCGCAAAATCGACTGCGAGTCGTCGATGGACGCAGCGCGTATCTCGTTTTGCCGTCAGGGGAAACAGCCGGAAACGACCTGCTGACCACGCTCAAAGCGGTGTTGCAGCAATCGGCGGTTCCTGTATAATCCCGCGGCTCACCCCTTCGGACGCTCTCTGCTCCATCGCGACTTTCACTGTTTCAGTTCCCCACGCGCAGATCTGCCACGGATGGCGGAATCGCCCCACCGGGGCGGTTATTCCTTTATGGACGAGTTCTTCCGCGCCTGCTCCCGGAATCGAGCGGCCCTCTGGGCCGTGATCGCCATTTGTCTGGCCGGCTGCGAGTCGCTGGGGACGACGAAAAAGGCTTATAACCCCGTTGTCCCCCCTCCGCCGCGGACGCGCCACATCGGCAAGCTCACAGACGAAGCCGCACCCCCGACCGGCGGAGGCGGGACGGTTGCCGATCAAGCCTCCGCGGGCACGGCATCGTTGGCCTCGTCGGCGCTGTCGGGATCGCAGGCTGATAACGACGCCAAACCGAATCGGAGGCAACGCCGATCAGCCCCGAAAACCGACGACGTACAACCGATTGACGATGAGGTCGCCGAATCCTCGGCGTCAGAAATCGACGTGGCCGGCGAGTCAGAGCTGGCGATGCCTGACCAGACGCCGCGCAAATCGCGGGCTGCGGGCGGCTGGAAGTCGATGTCGCCGGCCCAAAAAACAGCCCAAACGGCGGCGCGTCCGCAATCGAAGCAATCAGGGCCCGATCGACCTGCTTCGGTTAGACCCGGTTCCGTTCGACCCGCTTCAGGCACGCGGCCGGACGCCGACGATCTGACGGCCATGAAATTCTCGTCCGAGACCGAAGGGGCGGGGCAGCGCGTCAAGAAGGGTGAAGTCGCCGCGACCGTCAACGGCACTCCGATTTTCGTCGACGACGTGCTGCTGCCGATGGCCCCGATGGTGGCCCAGGCCGAAAAGCAAATGCCACCCGATGTGTTTCGCCAATGGCGCAGGGCGCTGGTCGCAAAACAACTCCAGCCGCACATCGAGCAGGAGCTGCTGCTGCAGGCTCTGAAAACCAAGCTTAAGGAAGACAATCTGACGAGTCTGAAAAAGCACATTGATGCCGAGTTCCAGAAAGAGCTCAACGATACGATGAAGAAGCTGAAGGTCAGCACCATCGGCGAGCTGGAAGCGCAATTGCGAAAGAGCGGCTCGAGTATCGAAGTGCTGCAGACCAGCTTCCGCAATAAGCACCTGGCACAGCAGTATTTATCGTCCAAAGCCATGCCCGTCGACGGGTTCGACCGCCCCGACCTGCTCGAGCATTGGAAGGGCAATCCCGACACCTATGCCGTGGCGGCCGAAGTCAAATGGCGGCAGATCCACCTGCAATGCGCCCTGCACGGCGGCAAGCCGGCCACCAAAAAACTGGCGCAGACAGTCTGCGATCGACTCGAGAACGGCGAAGACTTTGCGACGCTCGCTCGTGAACTGTCGGACGGGGCCACCAAGTCCAACGACGGCTACTGGGACTGGACCAAAACCGGCAGCCTGAAATCGAAAGAACTCGATCAGCTCTTGTTCGAGATGCCGATCGGCGAAGAGATCGCCATGCTCGAAGGTCCCGACGTGATTGACATCGTAATGGTTCTCGACCGACATGAGGCGGGTTACAAAGCGTTCGAATCGGTGCAGGCCGACATCAAGCTCGAACTCAAGTCCAACGAGTTCAAACGCACCGTGCAGAATCTGTTCGACGACCTGGCCGAGAAGGCGACGATCGAAACGTACACCGATCGGTTGTAGCGCTGGAGTACAGCCTTCTCAGGAACTTACCGGTGGGGGAACGGCGGGAACAAGTTGGAACCCAAGCAGTGCCGCACGATGGGTCAGGGAATTGAGCACGCGGTTGCGATATTGCGCCTCGTACCAGTTTTGGCCGGGATCGACGTACT
>SIAF01000340.1 GCA_009691905.1 Planctomycetaceae bacterium
AACGCCAAATATCAACATGCTGCCGCCGTGAAAGCCTTGGCCAAAGAGTTGGGCATCCACTTGGAATTCCTGCCCGGCTACTCGCCCAACCTCAACCTCATCGAACGCCTGTGGAAGTTCCTGAAACGCCGCGCGCTCTACGCCCGCTACCACCCCGACTTCGCCAGCTTCCGAACCGCGATTGAAACGGAAATCGAACAACTTCCCACCACCCACAAATCCGCCATCGCCTCGCTCATGACCCTCAATTTCCAGACCTTCGAAAACGTCTCACTTCTGTCCGCGTGAGGTATAACACGAAACACCGAGAGTCGAGACTCCCGGCGTTTTGTCGTTCTTTGGCTTTCCCAAAGGGTTTCCGGCGATTTGGCCGCCGGGCGAAAACTCTCTGGTTCGAGCCGAGAGTTCGGGGTCCGAATCATCGACGCCGTGCGGCGACGAGACGGAGTCTGGGTCGCCTATGAGCACAAGCGCGGGCGGTGCCAGCGGGGAGAGAAAAAAGAGGTTCTCCCCTGGCCCAGCGATCGGATTCAGGCGATCGCGTATGCCGTCATGCTCGAAGAGGCGCTGGGTGAGCCGGTGCCGCAGGCGCGAGTCCGATATCATGCCGAGAACGTCACGGCGATCGTCGCGATTGACGACGCGCCGAGGGCCGATCTGCACCAGGCGATTGCACGCGCTCGCGAGCTGCACAGGGCGTGCGACGCACTCTGCGAATATGTCAGGCGGCCTTGGCGTAGGTTCGGACGCCTGAGGCTTGTCGAGCACGGCGCGTCCAGAAAACGTCCAAAAGGGGCGGTATCGCTGAGTTGGTCGGCTCGGAGTTGCAGAACCGCCTCCCCTCCCTCACGGGTCCAGAATTTTTCAGACCCTTTCAAGCGGTAATTGATTTGTTTGACCGTCGATTCGATGGGGCTTGAGGTGATGGGCAGGCCCAACTTGCGATATTCCGGGTAGTTCATCCGCGATTGCTGGTTGCGAAGATATGTCAGTGTGCCGGCGATGATCTGGCGCGGATCGGTCTTCGACGCGTCGGAAGGAGGCGCGCCCAGTTCCGCAACGCGTTCGGCCAATTCACCGATCACCACAGACACCTGGCCCTGCCAGACCCAAGTGATCCAACGCCTGTAGATCGGCCACCCCTCCGCGGCCGATCGGCCCGCCAGTGCGGCCGAATAGATATACGTTAGGGCATGAATGAAGTCGAGAATGGGGATGAATTCCAAATGCTTGAAGTGCCGTTCCCAGATCGTCCAGTTGCTGGCTTGACCGTCGGCCACGAACGCTTTGAGCAAGGCTCCCGCGAACCCCAGCATCCAAGCGTGGGCCGCCAGCAGTTTGCCGAATGCCGCGCTGTCAACCAGGGAAGCCACGACATCGCGACTTACGATCACGGGGGACTCGGCGATGATTGCCTCTCGTGATGGGACAGCGTGTTCGGCAGGGGGTTCCATCGTGGATTTCTGCTCGAGGTCCCGATGAAACACGCTTGCTTTCGGTGCGGTTCGCTTGATCTCGCGTGTCAATTCGTCGACCCGGCCCAATTCCAGAAATTTGTCAGGCACCTCGGGACATGGGTCGGAATCCCGCGGATTTGGCTCCAGTTCCATCAACGCACCGATCTTGTCTTCGCACCAGTGTGATTTCGCTCCGTCGGGGAGATCGCATCGCTGGAAGCGGCCGCCGTCGGTACTCACGGCCACCACGGCGGGAGCCTTGACGCTTGGGGGCGCCTTGAGCTTTGCGACCAATGGCTGCGCTTCCCAAGCGTCAATGCCGGCCTCCCGTTCGGCAACACGTCGGCCACCAATACGTTCTGTCAGCCGCTCGACCCGCTTCGTTGTCAGTTCAACTTCCAGGGTCTCCGCGATGCTGTCGCGGGCCGCCTCAAACGACGGCAAGCGGGTCGCCAGTTGCACCGACTTCCGCTCCAGCGAGGGGGACAGTTCCTGATCGACTTGCAGGCCCAATGCTCTTGTCTGAGGGAAAAAAAACCTTCCGGGATTTCGGAAGGTAGGCTTTCGGCTCGGCCCAACTGACCGTGCCCGATTCGGACTGAATGTCCCGCAGTTGAGTTCCAATGCACTGCGCCGTTTCTCCTGAGTCGGTCGTTAGGGCGGCTGAGGGCATGTCCCCGGCCTGTCCGTGGGTCGTCTGCTCCATCAGCAGACGAATGAATTCGAAACCGACCTCCCGAGCATCCGATTCGATCTCGGCAAAGGACGTTCCCCATTCAGGGTGCCCCTTCTCCCCATACACCAACCGCCGCGCTTCGTTTGCCACATCGGCTAACCGCCGCCTCATCTCCAGAGTCAATTTGGACGGTCCTACGGAACGAATTGGCATCCTTGCTCTCCCTTTCGAGTTATGGCGACTCCGTCGCCGAATTCCCGCCCGCTGTCTTACCACATACCAAGCCCGCGCGCAAAGTGCGTCGTGCGCCCAGCTGCACAAGACGATCGACCGGCCCCCCGTGCATTCCAATGAGCGGATGTGCGTCCGTTGTTCGCTGGCGCCGGTGTGTCTGCCGGAAGAAGAAAGGCTGGCCGAGCGGCGAGCGACGCTGGGGCCAATGACCGAGCGGCAACGGGCGGAGGTATTTTCCAACGAGATCCCCGCCGGCTCCCTCTTGCAAAAGGGGCGAGATGGCGGTGGGGACGCGACCATTGGGGATGATGAACCATCGCCTGCCGCCGGCGGATTGTCGTCGCCCGAACGAGGGGGGGCCGGTCGCTTTGCCGACAACTGTGCGGCCAGGGGAGTGGTCGGTAAGTTTTTCGTCGACGCCGCGAGGCGTTGAGCACCGTTACGTGCCCGATTGCCGAAATCGGTTCCAATACCCTTTTCAGCCCAGAATACCACCACTTCTCGCGACTTTTTGAATGGGTATGCAACCCCTTGCAAATGTCGCCGATGAGCGTAGAATGCTCAAATCGCCGTGGTTTTAGGGTGTTTTCGGCTCCCAACTCTCGTGCTTCGAATCCTAGCCCGGTAGCTTTTCCCCCGCGAATTTCTCGTCGTCCGGCATATCCGGCTCGGTTGTCGCCAGTTCGTGCAGCAGCTTGATGACCTCGAAGGTCACCGGCGCCTGCGGCGAGGTGGGCTGAACGTCAATTGCGAGTTGGCTGATCCCCAGCCCGTAGATTTGCCGCAGAAATGCCAGGAATTGGCGGGGCGTATCGAGTTGCAGAACCGAGATCTGCTCGGGGAGCATTCCCTCGCGGCGGCACTCTTCGAACTTGTCGAGCCCCGTCCACAGAGGCGCCACCAGGCTGCCGGTTTTCGGGTTTTGCAATGCCCCGGGCACCGGACCGGGAGAGATCATAAACGTGAACAGCGGGAAATTCAGGATCAGGCCGTCGTCGAATTTCATGGACTGGTTCTCGCGAGCACGTGAGCGAGCCGGTTTCGGCACTGTGCCGATGTTGGCACTGGGCCGGTTTCGGCACTGGCCTTATCTTGGGACTGGGCCGGTTTCGGCTCGGGCGGTGGCACGATTGCACCTCCGTAGTCATGCATCATCGAGACCCGAACGCGACGTGTCAAACCCCGGCCGGATCAGCGTGCTGCGACGGGAACATTACCGTTCTGATTGTCATACCCTGACGCGTGCGATAACCTATCAGAAAGAATTGATGCTTTCCCGGTCACCGGATTGAACGGTCGGGGGGGCGAGCCATAATCGGCAAAACGTCCGATTTTCGCGGAAGCCGATAGGGAATCGCACGATGCTCACTCGTCGCCGCTCGTTGCAGATCGGGGGGATCAGCCTGTTGGGGCTGACGTGGCCCGACCTGTTTCGTTTGCGGGCCGCGACCGCTGCGGCTTCACCTGCAGCCCGCCATCGCGGCAATTCGTGCGTGTTTGTGTTCATGTTCGGCGGCCCGAGCCACATCGACCTGTGGGACATGAAGCCCAAAGCGCCGGCCGAGATCCGCGGCGAGTTTCAATCGGTGGCGACCGCCATCCCCGGTATCGATGTATGCGAACACCTGCCCCGGTTTGCGCAGACGATCGACAAGCTGTGCCTCGTGCGGTCGATGACGCACCGGATGAACGTCCACGGCCCGGCATGCAGTGAGATTTTCAGCGGCCGCGAGTATTTCGGCCCGCCGGTGACCGATCAGGCACGTCCCGAAGACTGGCCGTCGCTGAGCGCGATGACCATGCGCTACGGCCCGGCCCCGCGCGGTTTGCCCCCATCGGTCGTGCTGCCCTGGTATTTGCAGTTTCCAGGGCAGTCGCTGCGCATTGCCGGGCAGAGCGGCGGTCGCATGGGCGAACAGCATAACGCCATGCTGCTCGAAGCCGATGCCGGCCGGTTCCGGCTGGGCGGGCTGGCGCTGACCGACGACGTCCCCTGGCAGCGCGTCAGCAACCGCCGTGAATTGCTGGGGACGATCGAAAGCCAAACCCGGCTGCCCGTGGCGGCGAGGGTTGAAGAATTCAAACGGCAAAGTGCGCGAGTCTACTCGTTGCTCGAAAATCGGGTGTATGATGTCGTTGATGTCGATCGCGAGACACCCGCGGTGCGGCAGAGCTACGGCGAATCGGCCGTCGGGCAAAGCTTGCTAATGGCGCGGCGGTTGGTCGAGGCGGGCGTGCCGCTGGTCACGGTCAACTGGGAAGATGAGACCAAAACCGACGGGGTCAATACCTGTTGGGACACCCATCAGCAGAATTTCCCGAAGTTGAAAACGCTGCTGTGCCCGATTTTCGATCGGGCCTTTCCGACATTCATCAACGATCTCGACGAACGGGGCCTGTTGGAAACGACGCTCGTTGTCGCGGTGGGAGAATTCGGCCGCACCCCGCGCATCGGCCAGTTCACGCAAAGCGCCAACACGAAGGCCGGCGGACGCGACCATTGGCCGCATGCCTTCACCGCCCTCGTGGCCGGCGGCGGAGTCCGGGGGGGGCAAGTGTACGGCGCCACGACGCCCACCGGCGGTTACGTCGCCGATCAGCCGGTGACGCCCGCCGACCTGACCGCCACGATCTTGCAGCACCTGGGGATCGACCCTTCCCTGGAATACCACGATGACTTTCAGCACCTGCGGCAACGACTGAGCGAAGGGACGCCGGTCGCCGGCCTGAGCTGAGGCGCGTCGGCGTGCTGCGCGATTACGGTCAAATGTCAAGTTGGCCGGCCGCAACCCGTCGTGTGGACTTGAGTCTACACGAAAATCATTTCATCTCGCCAAAATCCAGAACGGTTGAATTCTTCGTGTGGACTCAAGTCCACACTACGGGCAATCGCTCTGAAATTATTTCGGGGCACGTTTGGCGAACCGGTCTCAATGGCGATAGAATCCGGCGGTCGTAAAGCAGTGCTTCTTCCCGCCAGAACCAGGATTCATCATGATCGTTGCGTTGCGCCCTACGTGGCTGTTTGTCGTGGGATGTCTGGCGCTGACTGCGGGATCGGCCCGCGCCGCCGAAAACACATTGAGCGAATCGGAAAAACGTTCGGGCTGGAAGCTGCTGTTCGACGGCGAGTCAACCAAGGGGTGGCGCAATTACAAAAAGGATAAGCTGAGCGCCGGCTGGCTCGTTGAAGACGGGGCGTTGACACGCGGCCGGGCCGGCGCGGGAGACATCGTCACCGCCGACGAGTACGACAGCTTCGAGCTGCAGATTGAATACAAGATCTCGAAGGGGGGCAACAGCGGGATCATGTTCCACGTGACGGAAGAGGCCGACGCCCCGTGGCAAACCGGCCCCGAAGTCCAGGTGCAGGACAATATCGACGGCCATGACCCGCAAAAGTCGGGCTGGCTGTATCAGCTCTATCAGCCCGGCCCGGTGCCGTTTACCGACAAGATTCCCGACGCCACGCGACCACCGGGCGAATGGAATCACGTGCAATTGCGAGTCACCCCGGCCATTTGCGAAATCAACGTCAACGGGATTCGATACGCGCTGTTCCAGAAGGGCAGCCCGGAATGGAATGAGCGTGTCGCCAAGAGCAAGTTTGCCCAATACCCTCAGTTCGGCAAGCCGACGAAGGGCGTATTGTGCCTGCAGGACCATGGCAACCCGGTCTCGTTCCGCAACATCAAGCTTCGCGAGCTCGGCCCCGACGGCGCGGCCCCCGAACCGATCGACGGGACGCTGGCCGTGGCGGTTAAACCCGCGTTCCCCGGACTGACCTGGGAGGATTGGGTACCGATCGACGATAACGGCAAGGCGCAGGAATTCCGCCCGATCGTACTGACGTATGCCCCCGACGGGTCAAAACGCGTTTTCGTCGCCACTCAGCAGGGGTTGATCTATGTGATTAACGGCGAAGGGCCGGCCGCCAGGAGCAAGGTCTTTCTCGACATCCGCGATCAGGTGACCTACAAAGATCAGGAAAACGAAGAGGGGTTTCTAGGGCTGGCTTTCCCTCCCGAATACAAAAAGAGCGGCGAGTTTTGCGTCTATTACACGTCGAAAAAACTTGAGCCGCATACGTCGATCGTCTCGAAGTTTCGGGTGTCGGCCGACGACGCCAATCGGGCCGATCGGAAATCCGAGATCGAGCTCCTGAGAATTCCGCAGCCGTTCTGGAACCACAACGGGGGCACGATCGTGTACGGCCCTGACGGGTTCCTGTACGTCGGCCTGGGGGACGGCGGAAGTGCAAATGATCCCCTCAACAACGCCCAGAACCTGAGCACGTGGCTGGGGTCGATACTGCGAATCGATCCTGCTCACAAAGAAGGGACTCGCAATTACGCGATCCCCAAAGACAATCCGTTCGTCAACAAACCGGGTGCCAAACCCGAGATTTACGCCTATGGCCTGCGAAACGTGTGGCGGATGGCGTTTGACCGCGAAACCGGCACGCTGTGGTGCGCCGACGTCGGGCAGAATCTGTGGGAAGAGATCGACCTGATCGTCAAGGGAGGCAACTACGGCTGGAGCCTGCGCGAAGGGGCGCACACGTTCGGTGCCAAGGGGACCAGCCTGCGTGCCGACCTGATCGAGCCGATTTGGGAATACGATCACCAGGTCGGTTCGTCGATCACCGGCGGGGTCGTCTACCGCGGCAAGCAGGTTCCCGAACTGGTTGGCAGGTACCTGTATGCCGACTACGTCACCGGCAAACTGTGGGCTCTCAAGTACGACGAGGTGGCCCGAAAAGTGATCTCGAACGAGGCCATTCCCAGCGCGAAACTGCCGGTCATCTCGTTCGGCGAAGATGAACAGGGTGAGGTTTACTTCACGATCGTCACTCCCGACGGCAAAGGGATCTTTCGCTTTGCGCAGGGCGCCAAATAGCACCTCAAACGACCATTTGCGACATTTTCCCGGCAAGCGGTTGCGGTAGACTTCGATCAGATTCGGCACGGAATCTGCCTCATCGTCGACTGTATGTCGTTCCTGTATTTCCAAGCACAATGGTCGAACCGACAGATTCGAGTTCAATCGTGGTGGATCGGGGGACACTCGGTGCTGGGGGACACTCGTCGTTAAGGTCGACGAATTCGAAACGAAAGCGCTCGTGCCGTCGAGCCTCTTCAATGACGTTCACGGTGTGGCTGACCCCTGCCATAAGGCCAACTTCCGCTGATGGCGTCCGACGAGTTGCTATCGGGTTGAATGACTATCATCCGACACTTGAATCTCGGAAGTCGTGATTGACCTCCCGAGACGTTCGCACGGACGACTCCCGTTGGTCGCTGTCCGTGGCACCCGATGACGGCGGCCCTGAGCCCTAGTCTGGCCTGATGAAATGTCTAACTCAAGAGGTAAGAAGTTGTTGCGCATTTTGTTTGGGATTTGAATTCTTGGTAAGTGGCTTTACGCTTGGCGCGCACGGTCAGACCTAGGCCTTAAATAAGCGTACCCGGTGTCGCTTTTGTGGTCGAGCAGCCGAGTGGGCGCGGCGCAGACGAAGAGCGGACGACCTTGGGGATGG
>SIAF01000341.1 GCA_009691905.1 Planctomycetaceae bacterium
CCGCCGCAATCTCAGCAGGACGCGATCGGCAGACGTAAAACGATGCGTCGCGCCCGCTCCAGGAAACAGCGACCACGACTTCTCGCTGAACTCGAAACACGCTACGTTAATTCCAACACGTCCTGATCGTTTGGCGGGTCGTTGATTTTTTTGGACTGCGTTTTCTGATTTCCGCGCGAGGTAATGTCAGATCGACCACCCTGGCGGCCGGCGTCGACGCGCAGGTCTCATGCCCGATCGCCGCAATGCCGCAGGATGCCGCGCAGGTAGATGTCGCCGTCAAGCACTTCGACGACCGGCCGGTCGAGCGACGGCAGTTCGGGAACGAGTTCCAAGCCCGCTCCCGAAAATACCGGCACGGCGTGAGTGCCTCCCAGCAGCTTGGGGGCCACAAACGCATGCACTTCGTCGATCAGTCCCTCGTCGAAAGCGGCCCCCAGAATGCGGCTGCCCCCCTCGATCAGCACATTCGTCAGCCGCCGACGACCCAGTTCAAGAAGCAACTCTTTCAACAGCGGACGGCCGGCGCGGAGTCGATTCTCGTCCGCCGCCGCAGCCGGCGCCGGCGGACATGCTGCTCCGGAACGGCATGAGAAAACCTCAACCCCGGCGGCCTCGAGCGCCGCAATTCGTTCGGGCGCGGCGTCACGACCGACGACGACCAACAGCGGCGTCTCGCGGGCCGTCTTGACCAGTTGCGATTCCAGGGGCAATCGTGCGGCGCTGTCGAGGACGACGCGCGTGGCGACGCGCGGTCCCGGCGGGCGTGCCGTCAGCAGCGGGTCATCGGCCAGCGCCGTGCCAATCCCGACCACGATGGCATCCATTCGTCCGCGAAGCCGGTGCACAACGGCGCGCGACGCGAGATTGGAAATCCATTGCGAATGGCCGCTGTGCGAAGCCAGGCGGCCGTCGAGCGTCATCGCCCACTTGGCGTGAATCCAGGGCAACCCGGTTTCAATCAGCTTGCAGAAAGGGGCGTTCAGCCGCCCGACTTCCGGTTCGAGCAACCCGACCAAGACTTCGACCCCGGCCTCCCGCAGGCGGCTGATTCCCTGTCCGTCGACTTTCGGAAAGGGATCCTGCATGCCGATCACGACCCGCCGCACCCCCGCTTTCAGCACGGCGTCGACGCAGGGGAGAGTCTTCCCCGCGTGGCAGCATGGTTCGAGTGTTACGAACAATGTCGCGCCGCGGGACCGTTCGCCCGCCTGCTGCAGGGCCACAATTTCGGCATGGAGCCCGCCGAATCGTTCGTGAGATCCCTCGCCCAACCGTTGCCAGTCGTCATCGACGACCACCGCGCCGACCATCGGGTTGGGTTCGACCCATCCCTCGCCGCGACCCGCCAGAGCAATGGCCCACCCCATCACATCGACCGCCGCGGCCTGTGATATCGACATGGGCTACTGTCCCGGCAACCACAATTTCGACACTTCGCCTGCGGGCTGAGCGTCGGGGGTCCAGATGCCGCCCCCCGCAGCTCCCGCGGCAGCCAGCGACGGCGATTCACCGATTGCGCCCCCGGCGAGATTCTCCCCGGAGTGATTCCAGGGACCGGGCAGTTCGAGTTGCTTGAGAATCGCGGCGATCACCTCGTCAGAACCCGGCAATTTCGGGCGGTAATAGTTCCATAATGTGGCGGCCAATTCGGCCAACTGCGGGTCGGACCGGTCGTACGAACGCAGCACGATTTCATCCATCTCCCACATCACCAGGACGTCGAGCGGCTGCTTTCGCGCCTTGGCTTGCTGCTTGCCCTGAACCAGCCATTGGAGCGCGTCGCTCGCCCGGAACCGTCGGCGGGAGAGTTCCGCCAGCGACCTGTAAAGCCGCGTCGACTCGATTTTGTCGGCCAGTGTCGGACGCGACAGAACCGCCTGCAGCATCTCGTAACTCATTCCCGAGTGTCCCAGGCGCGTCACGCGATTCGTGACGGCGACCAGTTGATCGTCGGTCAACCGATCGAGCGGCAACCGCCGCAATTGCAGAATTGACAACTGCTCTGGCTTGTCGTCGGGCGCCAGGTCGAGCGGAGTGAGTTGTGTCAGGCCCAGTCGTCGGCGGGTTTCAAACTGATCGAGCGTGTATCCCGATTGTTCGCAAAACACATCGAGCGCCAGCACTGCCGCCAGAAGCGCGTTGTGCAGCTCGGGCACCTTGGCCGCCTCGGTCGGCGACTTGCCCCCCAGAAACTCCTGCGGGACTTCAGGCCAGGTCGAGTTGATGATTTTTTCCCACCGGCGCCACTGCAGCGAGTCGAGCTGGCTGGGGTGCATTTTTTCGGGAAAATACCAGGCCTCCAGCAGGGGCGCGATTTCCGGCCGCAACACGCCGATCACGATCACTTCGCCGGTCGGTTCGACCTCCGCCTGGGCGATTTGAGACAATCGCTGCGTCAATTCGGCCAGGCGCTCGCGACCGATGCAGGCCAGAAAGGCGTGCGCCGGCTTTTCGGCCTCGGGATCGGCGTCGAACACCTGAACCTGTCCTAACACCAGGGCAACGGTTTCCAGGGTCAGCTCGGCGACACAGACCGAATTTTGATCGCGATCGAGAATCTCGTACCACGCGATCGGCTTGGACACCGGGTCGTCCGTATCGTCGTCTTCATCGTCGGCCGGCAGCTTGCCGCGAACCAGAAACGGCTGCTGATCGAGCAACGTCAGCAGTTTTCCAACAGATTGAATGCAATATTCCTGCCCGACGCGCTCGACGCGCTGGCCCTCGACCGGGGCTTGCAGCAGCCGTCCCAGCAGCAGCGCGTTTGCGGCCGACTCGGGGTCGGGATCGTTCGCTGCCGCCGCCTTGAAGGCCTGGCACGCCAGCGGGTCTTCGGCCGCCCAGGCGTGGCACAAGGCGATATTCCACCACAACCCCGGCTGATCGGGATGCTGACGCGCGATCTTGCCGAACTCTTTGGCGGCATCACTGAAACAACCGGTTGCAGCCAGCCCCGCGGCGCGGTCGTAATCGGCCTGAAGGGTCTCATTGCCGACGAACGGCGACAGCCGATAGTGACTGCGCAGCGGGTACGGAATCGATGGATTTCTCTCGAATTCGACGAAGCGCTCGATCGATTCCTGGTTTTCCCGATCGAACGAAACCGCCAGTCCGAGGTTTTCCCGCGCTGCCAGAAAGTGCCCTTGCGCCGCCAGAAGCATCCCCAGCGTGCGCGCGAGGTGCGACGGAAGTGCGGTGTTTCGTTCGGCCGCAACCTGAAAGGCGTCGTAGATCGCGCGTTTCGCCGCAGGATAACCCTGATCGGCGAGTGTCAAAACACCGTTCATCGCCGTCGCCAGCGGATGCTCGGGAAGTTCGTCGAGCACCTCGTCGATCATCTGCCGGGCGTCTTGGGGCTGATGCAGCGTCGAATGGATCAGGGCCTTTGTCGTTTTGACCCAGGCCCGGCTCCAGACCTCATTGAGCTGCTTTTTCTGCAAGCCGTCGAGGGCCGCCAGGGCCATCTGGTACTGATGATGCCGCTGCATGTCGGTGATCTTAAGAATGTCACCGGCAATCGCGTGACAACAAAACTTCAATTTCTTGCCGCTGCCGCACGGACAGCTTTGATAGACATCGACGTCTGCGGCCATTGTCTGGATTCCTGATTCGGTGAGATCGGGGAGTCGCCACCGCCCCCCCAAACGCCCTCCGATTGATAAGATTTTGAAAGGCGGGCAAAGCCGAATCTTACCAAAGAATCCGACGGATCACAGGCCTCGCGCACGATCATTTTCGATCGGCGATCCATTTCGCGATCAGCTTCAGAGCCGCGGGGGCGATGGTCTCGTCAATCTGCGCATACTCGGCGGGCAGACCCGTTTTGCAGGTCTGAAACAAATGATTCAAACCGGGCAAGGGCAGCACCGTCGCATCGCGGTTTCCTCCCTGTTCCAGAGCCTTTCGGATCTCGAGCAGGTTGTCTTCCGCCGGAACCTGCAAGTCCTTTTCGCCGATCAGGGCCAGCACCGGGCATTGAACCTGCGCCAGTGTCGGGCGCGGGTCGTAGGCCACGAAATATCGAAACCAGGGGGTCAACAGCGCCGCCGCCGACTGTTCGATGCTCGCCAGCAGCCGCTCTTCGGGTGTTGGCGGTTTGTCGCTGCTCGAATCGTCGACATCAGCCGCCGGCGTCCCCGCGCCGATCAGCATTTGCAGTTTCAATACCGGCGATAGTTTTTCGAATTCTTCCCGGATCGCAGCGGCGATTTGCCGTTTCGCGACGGCGTCGTCCCGCTCGTCGAGCGCCACCGCGATCGTCCGCCGCTGGATGGACGTATTGAAGGCGATCACCTCGTCGGTGGCCCCCATCCCTTTCGCGATCAACCGCGACTGGGCCGCGAGAATTTCGGCGCCGGTCGTGCCCGGTCCGGCCAGCATCACGATGAACGCCACGTCTCGCGATTTGACAGCCGCCAGGGGAGCAATCAGCCCCCCTTCGCTGTGTCCGGCCAATCCGATTCGTTTCGCCTCGACCTCGGGACGCCCCTTCAAGAAGGCGACCCCCGCCAGAACGTCCTCCAGAAAATCCAGCGTGGTGGCCTTTGCGAACGTGCCGGTTGATTGGCCCACGCCGCGGTCGTCGACGCGCAGCACGACGATCCCGTTTCGGGTCAGATGGTCGGCCAGCACCAGAAACGGCTTGTGACCGAGCAACTGCTCGTCGCGATCCTGCGGTCCCGATCCGGTAATCAGAAGGACTGCCGGAAAGGGCCCGTTCCCCTCCGGTATGGTCAATGTGCCCCCCAGTTTGATTTCAGCCGCGGGATTCTCGTAGATCACGTCTTCGGCACGATAAGGAAAGGGGGGTTTAGGCTCCTGCGGCCGACTCACGACACTGATTTTTTCGACGCGCCGCAACTCGAGCGGCAACTTGGCTCCCGCCTGCCGGAAGGTTCCCTGAATCGCCTCGGCCTTCGCGTCGAGCGTTCCCGTGTACGAGATGTTCGAGACCTTGAAGGTGAACGCGACCTCGCGCTCGCTGAGCGTGACCTCGTCGAGGGCCAGGTTTTTCGCACCCTGATCGATGCTATCCATTGTCCCCGTAAAACCGCCGTCAGTCTTTCGGACGAATTTGAACGCCAGCCGCAGTTCGAGGCCGCCGTTGACTTTGAGTTTTCCTTCCCAGAGACCCTCCAGACCCGGCTCCGACTTGTCGGGCTCGGCCGACACAGCCGGACTGGCCAGCAAACATGCAAACGCGACGATCAGGCACCGAATCATGAAATCGCCTCACAGGATGAAAGCAGCAGGCACTCGACAGAGTGTTCAAACGCCATCGTACCATGCGCCGTTTGTGCGAGGTACGCCTCATTGATCTTCAGCAGATTCCGGTTTCGGGTGAGGGCGCTCGTGGTTGTCGGACTGCCGGCAAGGGAGATACGAGCACGCAGCAGCGCCGCCACCCGACTCGATCGTCGAATATCACGCGACGCTGACACCGCCCCGTAGCCGCGATACACTGAGTGGCAAAGGCTCTTTGCCAGACTCGCCCATTGCCAGAGCTTCGTGCCGACAGGCAACACCCAGGGGAAACCGTGCGGATGCCGCTCAACAAAAAGCAGAAAAAGCAGCTCGATCTCGACCATAAGAAACTCAAGACGTTGCAGTTGCAACTTGCCGGCGCGAAACAGCAACTGGACGACCCCCAGGAAGTCGTGCGTCTGCAACAGGAGCTTGCCGCAACCCAGGCCCGGATCGAAAAGCTCAAGGCGGAAGACAATTGACAATTGTCAATTGTCGATCCGTGTCACACTCGCCAGCACGGCCAGAGTCAGCGCGGCCGTTTCAATTCGCAGGATGCGCGGACCCAGCGAGATAAGCCGCGCCCCATGGCGGCAGGCCAGTTCCAACTCGTCGGGCGTGAAGCCTCCTTCGGGTCCCACGGCACCTGTCACCACGCCCGCATCGACGAGGCCGCGACCCGAGAGAGATTCGCCTGACGGATCGGCAACCCACAGGCCGCCCCCGCCCCGATCTTGCTCCACAAAATCGGTCCATGAGGTCGGCGCCGTCAGCTCCATCAATCGGCTGCGACCGCACTGTTTGCTGGCCTCGACGATCGTTCGCCGCAAGCGATCGAGTTTCCCCGCCCGCGGGTCGACCACGCTGCGCGATGTGATCAGCGGAACCAATCGCGTCACGCCCAATTCGGTCGCCTTTTCGACCAACCAATCGAAGCGATCTCCTTTGGGAACCGCGACCGCCAGGGTCAGCGCGACCGCCGATTCGTTTCGCCCCGCGCGCCGTTCGCAGACGGTCAGTTCGACCCGGTCGTCAGCGAGGGCCTCGATTCGCGCACGCGCTTCCTGCCCCTGGCCATCGAACAAGATCACTTCGTCCCCCGCTTTCAGCCGCAATACCCGACTCAGGTGATGCGCCTCGCTTCCCTGCAGACTGAGCGTGGGCGCCTCGAACGATTGCGGCAGATAAAAACGGCGGGACATGAAGTCAATCGAGAAGATTGTTGCCGGTTCGAGGGGTGAACATCGGCGGAAATCGGGTTGGAGTTCGCCAAATAGGGTTCGTGAGGGTTTCGCCGACAACGCGGCACGACAACATATGCCATTTGCCGGCAAGAGCTTGCGGCTTCAGCGCTCGATTCCACCGGGCGGCCCGTGATGTGGTGACGTTGATTTTGACGATTATATCAAAGAACTCCCTTTCACGAGTCATCGCTCGACATGCCCCTGCCCCTATCCGGACGGTTCGCTTCGCCAGCAGACGACGCGCTGAATGTTCGTTCGTTCTTTGCCGCTCCCGTCCACGAAGAGGCGGTGGCACGAATTCTGTACCTCGCCGAGCAGGCCCCCGGGTGCGGCGTGCTGTGCGGGCCAGACGGGACGGGCAAATCGCTTGTGTTGCGCGTCGCACGCGACGAAGCCACGCGAATGCAAATTCGTGTCGTACTCGTCGACGCCGGTGGACGGACGGCCCACGAACTGCTGTGGGAAACCGCTTCGTCGCTGGGATTGTGTCCGCAAGGCAGCGAGCACCCTCTCGGGCTGTGGCGCATGCTGGGCGACCACTTACTGGCCAATCGTCACGTTGGGGTGCCGACGCTGCTTTGCTTCGATCATCTCGATCGGGCGGATTCGTCGAGTCTGTCGGCGATCGAACGAATCTATCGAACATCGCAGGCAAGCAACGCTGGCATCTCGCTGCTGCTTGTCGCCCGCCAGAGCCGATCGCTGGCCGGCTTGATTCCGCTGGCCGACATTCGAATCGAACTGACCCCGCTCGACCGCCGGCAAACGGGGCGCTATCTTGCGGCCCGACTCGCGTGCGTGGGCCGCGACCGCTCGACCTTCGACGAGTCGGCGGTCGATGCGACCTTTGCCGTCACCGGCGGCGTTCCTCGCGACATCAACCGCGTCTGCAACCTGGCGTTGCTTGCCGCAACCGGCGACGGCACAGACCGGGTCACCGGAGAAACCGTGAACGCCCTCGCGCGCCAATTCCTGGATGCGGGGGGAGATCCTCCGCGGTGGGAAGTGTCGCGATTGCGTGCCAAGGCGGGGTAGAGCCGCGTCTTTACAAAGTGGGTGGCACGTTTCCGTTTGTTTGCGTCTCCGTTTGCGAACTTTCGCGCCGCGGGAATCGGGCAAAACTGCCATTTCACGCGGAAAAACTGCGAAAAACGGTTCATAATTTCATAAATGTCACGGTCTTGTGAATTTTTGAACTCTTCATCCTTTGCATTTTAACATGGAATTTTGCCGTGACTTTGGGTCATAGACTCTTTTGCCGTGATGACTTGCGTTGAAGCTGGCGTAAACATTCGTCCAACCCGTTGTGTGCTGGATTTTGATCTTGGCGAGTGACACCGGGGTGAAGTACAAGCCGCGTCATCATGGATGATGCGGTGCTGGAATTGAATGCGGATTGCGAGGTGGGAGAC
>SIAF01000342.1 GCA_009691905.1 Planctomycetaceae bacterium
TACCGTGTTCGGAACAAGGATCAACTTCACGGTCGAATCGCCCTCGACATGGTTCGTGAGGAGCATGCCGCATCGCGATCCGAAACTGTCAAAACCCTGCACCACGCTCGCGCAGGGTGAAGAAACCCGGTATCGTTGCTACAGTCTCTTCTTATTCCTTCATTCTGACGCCGGAAACAGGAAGATTACAATAAAAAAACTCAAAAAAAATCCGCGTTTTAGAATTCTGCCAAAATCGGATGATCGACACGGTGCGCTCGCCTGAGAGCCTGATGATGCATCGCCCCGGCCATCGCCCGGTTCGAATTCCTGCGCGGGATTGATGGTGGCCTCGACCGGCGGTACAAGCGAAGACTAACGTCGGCGTCGATCAATGAATACAGAAGAAATCAGGAACCCTCCATGCCTCGAATGGTGATCCCTCGGCTTCTCGCCGCGAACCGTTGGACCACTGCCGTTCGATGCCGCCCGGCCGTCCTCCGCAGGCCGCTGTTGGGGTCATGGGTGTTGCTGCTGGTGGCGATCGGCCTGGCGGTCGCCGGTCGAGCGCTTTCGGCCGGGCCGCCCGTGGCGCCGACCGATCCGTTGACTCCCGAAGAACAATTGCAGAAGTTTCACCTCCCCCCCGGATTCGAAATTCAACTGGTGGCCAGCGAGCCCGACATTCAGAAGCCGATGAATCTGAACTTCGATTCGCGCGGCCGCCTGTGGGTGTCGCACTCGATCGAGTATCCGTGGCCCGCCGACGCCGAAGCGTCTGGGCGCGACAGCATCACAATTCTCGATGGGATCGGTCCCGACGGCAAAGCTACGAAAATCTCCAAGTTCGCCGAAGAGCTGAATATCCCGATCGGCGTTCTGCCGCTTGGTGACGGCAGCGAGGCCATCGCCTGGTCGATCCCCAACCTCTGGAAACTTTGCGATACCGACGGCGACGGGAAGGCCGACGAGCGCGAGATTCTGTTTGGCCCCTACGACTACGTCGACACCCACGGCAATCAGAATTCGCTCAAGCTGGGGCTGGATGGCTGGGTCTATGCGCAGCATGGGTTCCGCAACGACTCGAAGATTCGCCGCAAAGGCGAAGGCCCGGTCGTTCTCGAACTGCAATCGGGCAATACCTACCGCTTCAAACCCGATGGTTCAGAAATCGAACTGTTCGGCTGGGGGCAGGTCAATCCGTTCGGAAGCTGCTTCGATCAATGGGGAAATCTGTTCAACGCCGATTGCCATTCGAAACCGGTGTCGCTGGTTTTGCGCGGCGGATATATCGAGAGCTTCGGCAAACCGAGCGACGGATTGGGGTTCACGCCGCCGATCACCGGCGACGATCACGGTTCGACGGGCATCGCGGGAATCGTCTATTACGACGCCCCGCAGTTTCCCACCGAGTATCGCCACAACCTGTTTGTGGGCAACGTGGTCACCAATCGCGTGCATCGCGATATCCCGCAGTGGCGCGGGTCGACCCCCTGGATCGAGAAGCCCGAAGATTTTCTCGTGTGCGACGACTGGTGGTTCCACCCCGTCGATTTGCAGATCGGCCCGGACGGAGCGCTGTATATCGCCGATTTTTACAATTGCATCATTGGCCACTACGAGGTCGACCTGAAGCATCCGCGTCGCGATCGTTTTCGCGGGCGGGTTTGGCGCGTCGTGTGGAAGGGACTCGACGGCAAGGCAGCCGTCCCCAGCCCGATTCTGGCGCTGGCCGAGTTGCCGACGGCCAGGCTGTTCGGCAAGCTGGCCGACCCGAATTTGATCGTGCGGACGGCGGTCGTCAATGAACTGGCGCAGCGCGCCGACTTCATTCCAGTGTTGAAGGCCCAGTTGAAAGATGGAATCAACGATTCCATTCCGGCACGACATTTGAGCTACGCCGCCCTGCGGGCCGGTGAGTTGATGACTTCGGCCGATTTTCCGGATTCAGTCTGGCAGGACCCGATCGTGAGGGCCAACTGGCTGCGGGCTGCGGCCGAATTCCCGCACTGGAGGAAGGTGATCTCCTATCAAGTTGTCGCAATGCTTTGGGACGACGATCGCCGGGTCGGCCGCATCGCTGTAGAAGCCCTGGCGAGGCAGCAGCAGGCCGACTACATCGAACCGCTCGTCGCCGTCTCGTCCATTATTTCGACGGAAGACACCCTGTTTGCGCACGCCGTCAAAATCGCACTTCGCAATCAATTCCGATCAGAGGCGGGACTGGAGCGCCTGGCAACACTGCCGCTCTCAGACGAAGAGCGTGCCCGCTTGGCCGAGATTGTTCTGGCCGTGCCGACTGAGGCGGCCGCTGCGTACCTGCTCGACTTCGTTCGGAAAAGCGAAGTTGCGCCCGAGATTCTGCCACTTTACCTGACGCACGTCGCGCGGCACGTCGGCGAACAGCGCCTTGATGCGGTGGCCGAGTTCGTGCAACAGAAGTTCCGTGCCGATCTGTCGCAGCAGCTTCCGCTTTTTCAGGCGGTCTTCGCCGGTCTTTCGCAAAAAGGAGCGACGATTCGCGCTGAATCGGCTCTGGGAATATGGGGGAGCGACCTGGCAGCAGCCGTCCTCGAACCCGACAGCCGACTCGTCTCGGGCTGGAGCGTCCACCCGCTCGAAAACAGTTCGTCCAAGGCAGCGTTTCAGGATCCCTGGGGCGTCAGACCGCGCAATTGTGCCGACGGCCGCAATGACGTGCTGTTCTTCGACAGTATTGTCCGCGGCGAACAATTGACGGGCATCCTGCGGTCGCGGCCCTTCGTGATTCCCGAGCACTTCAGTTTCTGGATTTGCGGACACAACGGCCTTCCGGAAACAAATCCCGAGCCGGTCAACCACGTCCGGCTGAAACTGGTCGAGGGGGGCGAAGTGATCGCCCGGCAGATCCCGCCGCGAAACGACACCGCACAGAAAACGACCTGGAATCTCGAGCAGTGGGCAGGTCGCAAAGGGGTGCTGGAGGTGGTCGATGCCGATGCCGGGCCCTCGTTTGCCTGGTTGGGGGTCAGCCGATTCGAGCCGTCGGTGGTCGCCGAACCCTCGCCTGATTTCACGACCGGCGCTCATCAACTCACGCTGGCCGTCAATCTCGTCGAACAATTGAAACTCGTCACGCAGTTTTCTCGCATCCTCGGGCTTCTGGCCGATCGAAACGAGGCCTTGTCGGTGCGGCTTGCGGCGGCGCGAGCCGCGATGCGAATTGATGTCGCGGCGGGAAGCGAGATCCTCGAACGGCTGGTGGTCGATTCCACCGAACCGGTTTCGCTGCGGTCTCAAGCGGCCCAGGCGCTGGGGACGGTCAATGCCGCCTCGTCCCGTTCGGCACTGGTCGCCGCGTTTGGCAGTGCGCCCGCCGCGCTCGAACAGCCGCTCGCTCTGGCGCTGGCTGGTTCGGCCGATGGCGTCGATGCGCTGCTGGAGGGCATCGACGCCGGCAAAGCTTCGCCGCGACTGCTTCAGGATCCGCCGATCGTCGAACGCCTGGCTCCCCGGTTGAATCCCCAGCGCGAAGAGCGCATTGCCGAGTTGACCGCCCAGTTACCCCCTGCCGACGAGCGAATTCGCGACCTGATTGCCGAGCGCCTGAAAGGCCTTTCGGCAGGCGGCGGCGCCTCGCTCGAAAAGGGAGCGGCACTGTTCAATACGCACTGTGCGGCCTGTCACAAAATCGGCGAGGTCGGCAAGAAGTTCGGCCCGCAACTGGACGGCATCGGGCAGCGCGGGGCCGAGCGGTTGCTTCAGGATATTCTCGATCCCAACCGCAACGTCGACGGCGCGTTCCGGGCGACGATCCTCGTCACGAAGGCCGGCTTGCCGATCACCGGATTGAAACTTCGCGACGAGGGGCAGGTGACGGTGCTGGTCGACATCGAGGGGAAAGAGCAGCGGATCTCTGCCGACGACATCGACGAGTCGCAGCTCTCGTCGATCTCTCCGATGCCGTCGAATTTCGACAAGAGCATCCCCGAGGCCGACTTCCGGCAACTGCTGGCGTTTCTCCTGTCACAACAGTCGGCCCCTGTCGCCGAGCCGACCCGTGCCAAGGCTTCCGGCGGCAAGTAGGGTGTGACCAGCTCGCGCAGCGAGCGCAGGCACACCATCCGGGTCGCGCTGTGTTGGAACCCGCATGGGGGAAAAACGGGACCACTCATGATTGGCGTATCAACGGATGCGTCCAATCGCATTGTCTGCGACTTCGCTGGTTGGTGAGACTTCGGTTCGCGAAACGATAACCGATCCGAATCTGGCAGCGGAGAAGATGTCAGGAACATATGCGATAAAGGTTTCTGACAGCTTTTAGATATCCGTGTGCTATCGCGACGGCGTGACCTCTTCGGCAAAACAAATCGAATTCAAGCTGACGACCGAGGTCACAGAGGCCACCGAGCCAATCCGGAGTTCCGCGTTATATCCCGAAACAACGTCCCCTCTTTAAGGGTATATAGGTCACCGGGCGATGTTCGGCAGTCGTGGTTTGCCGCGTCTTGCCGCAACGTCGGCGGAAATCTTGCAGCGGACGCTTGTCTTTCCTGAAGCCGATCGGAACGCAAAACTGCGATTCGAAACCAATGATGGAGGCAACCATGCGGAAGTGCGTCTCTTGCGCGAGCCTCGTGTGCCTGGCGACACTTTGCGGCTGGCCGCTCGCGGCCGAGACCGCCCCAGCGCGAGATGCGTACTTTCGCGTTCCCATCGACGAGCTCAAGATTACGGCGGGCGAGTTGCCGAAGACGCCGCCCGCTGATCCCGTCTTTTTCCGGGGATTCAATCCCGCCCGAGAACAAATCCAACCCTATGTGGTCCTGGATGGGCCGGGCGAAGCCTACGTGACCAGCACCGGCGCGTGGGAAACCAGCCCGGTGGCCGCCGTGCAGGCGTTGCTCTTTCGGGTGCCGCAGGAACGCGACATCACCGGCACGCTGTACGTTCCGAAACCAGACCGGGATGGCCTCAGCCAGGTCAAGTTTTCCGTCTCCGCCGCTGCCGCCGATCCCCAGCAGCGTACGCCGTTCTTGAAGGGCAAGGCGGAATACTACGAACGGCTGCTGCGCAGCCGCATCCCCGGGGGATCCTGGTTCCGCTACCAGGCGCTCGAAGTCCGAGCGGCGCTGGCGGGCAAGAGTCTGCCGGAGTTCGATCCGCGGACGACGATAGCGCGGGACGAAACCACCGCGACGCAGCTCAGCGAAACGTTTGACCTGTTCTCAGGAGGCCGGGCCGTGAGCGAGAACCTGCAGCTCGACCGGGTGCTGCCGCTCGCCGCCGCCGAAGAGCCGACGGTCAACGTGGCCTCGCTGGCAGGCATCAATGTCGCCGAAATGGATTGGACCGCTCTCACCAAGGACCTGAAACCTGAAGCCGATCCGCTGGCCCAGATCATCCCTGCGGATCAGCACGCGCTGCTATTTCCCACCTTCAACGCCCTGCTGCGGCTGATGGACGAGGCGGACATTAACGGCACGCCGGTGCTGCAGGCTGCCGAGCCACGGGCCGAAAGCGCCCGCACGCGGGAGCGCTATGAAAAACAGTTGTGCTTGGAGACGACGGCGCTCGCCCGGTTATTGGGGGAGCAGGTTGTCGCCAGCGTGGCGTTTACAGGCTCGGACCCGTACCTGCGGACTGGCAGCGATGTGGCGCTCTTGTTCCAGCCCCGCAACGCCGCGGTCCTTAAGGCGCACCTCGCGGCACAGCACTCGCTCGTTCTCCGCAACCAGCCAAGCTGTCAGAAGGTCGCCGGCGCCGTGGGAGAAGTGAAGTATATGGGCGTGCTCTCGCCGGACCGCGTGGTTTGTTCGTATCTGGCGGAGATCGGTCAGGCTGTCGTCGTCACCAACTCACTGGCGCAATTGCAGCGTCTGGCCGACACGGCGGCCGGGCGATCGGAAGCGATCGTGTCACAGCCGGAGTATCGATTCTTCCGCGACCGCTACCCGCAGCGTAGGGACGACTCGGCCCTCTTGGTCATCACCGATAAGACGATACGCCGCTGGTGCGGAGCAAAATGGCGGATCGCCGCCTCGCGGCGGACGCGGGCGGCCGCCGTCATGTCGCACTACCAAGCCCAGTTCCTGCGGGAGATCGTGGAGGGCACGGTAGAGCCGCACGAGATCCGCACGCAATTTCCGATTGCCGATTTGGGCAGTCTGCGGGTGAGGCAGGGGGGCATCACGTCGTCGATCTACGGCACGCTCGAGTTTCAAACGCCGATCGCCGAACTGGATTGCACCAAAGTGACAAAGTCGGAGGCCGACATGTACGAGCGCTGGCGGCAGGGCTATCAGCGCAACTGGAGCCAGTTCTTCGATCCGATCGCCGTCAGCTTCACAGTTCGAGAGGGACTGCTGGCGGCCGACATGACCGTCATGCCGTTGATTGCCTCCAGCGACTACCGCAAATTCGTCGAGATTGCCTCGGGCGTCGAGCTGAAGCCCGGCACGGGCGATCCGCACGCCGGCAGCCTGCTGCACTGGGCGCTGGCCGTCAACACGAATTCCGAGCGGATGCGATGGGCGGGCAATTTGCTCGAAGGTCCGACGCGTGTGAGCCTGCTGGGCTGGCTGGGCGAGTCGATTTCGTTCTATGCGGACGCCGATCCATTCTGGACGGACCTGCAGGCGGCGCTCGCGGCGCCGGAGTCTTTTAAGCCGGGCGAGTCAGCGGCTCTGGGGCAATTCGTCGAACAGAACATTCACCGGCTGCCGGTGGCGTTCACCGCTGAGGTCAAGGATCCGCTGAAGCTGACGCTGTTCCTGAGCGGCGTCCGGGCGTTCATCGAACAGACCGCGCCGAGGATGCTGGAATGGACCTCGCAGGAGCACAAAGGCCTGCCGTATGTCAAGATTCGGGCGACGGAGGCCGCCGTCGGACTCACGCCCGCGGCGAGCAAGCTGGCGATTTTCTATGCGGCGTCACCGCGGATGCTGGTGCTGACGCTGAACGAGGATTTGCTGAAGCGGGCGCTCGATCGTCAAGCAGCCGCAAAGCAGGGCGCGGACGCGAAGGCCGGCAAGGCCGCGGTTGCCGACTCGGGCGAGGGAAAACCGGCCGACGGCAGGCAGGGTACCGATCCGGCGGCTGATCATCCGCCGACCTGGGCCGGCAAGAGCATGGCGCTGCGGGTCGACGGCAAAGTGCTGGAACTGCTGGAGCCGATTTTCGGTCGCAGGGAATACCAGGCCATCATGCAGGCGCGGGCATGGTCGAACCTGCCAATCCTCAACGAGTGGAAGCGGCTGTACTCCGAACGGGATCCGCTTGCCGTGCATCAGCAGGTGTGGGGGACAGCGCTGCTGTGCCCTGGGGGCGGGCGGTACGTGTGGAACAAGGAGTTCCAGACGATGGAGTCGACAGTCTACGGCCATCCCGGCCAGCCCCGCACAGGTCCGGCGCTGCCGCAGGCGCTGCGAGGCGTGAAGCAAGCCGACTTCGACGTGACATTCGAGAACCGCGGCCTGCGGGCGAAGGTGGAGGTGCGGAAGTAAGGCAGGGTGCGCTCGCTGCGCGTGCAATTCTGCGCTATTGCGGAGAGAAAAGGTGGCAGGCACCGTTTTCACGCCTGAATTCCTGCTGCCGCTCGGTGTTTCGCGGTCCCATTCCCATTGCCGACTCCCTCGCTCGGGCCGCGTTGGCCGGTCATCCATGTGCCGCGGCAACAATTTACCAAGCCCGCCGCCCGCGGAGGAAGCCGCCGCCGGGCTGGGCCGAATGAGTTTCGAAGTTTTTTAACAGGCTGCTAGTGCCACATCTCTCAAACAGAGGTGCATGAGGTGACGGGTTCTGCCAGCCTCTGGTTTTTGCTCAGCTTAACGCGCCGATGCGGCGAGACGAATTTGGGTCGGCGTTCCTTTTGCATCGGTTTTCCGGTGTAGGTCCATTCG
>SIAF01000343.1 GCA_009691905.1 Planctomycetaceae bacterium
CCTTTTCCTCGCGACTACGACAACACCGCCGAGTTCTTTGAACAGCATCCATGCTGGCTCCCTCCTCCTTGAGCAGAGAAAGGATGCCATATGCCTCGCTCGCCGAGAACTCGGCTTTTGTTCAGACACAGAATCCGGCAGAGTCAGTAAATTTGAACCTGTCGGAAACCGCGATCACCGACGACGGGATGGCTCACCTGCGCGAGATGCGTCGGCTGTCGCGGCTGGAACTCGACGGCACGCGGGTCACGGATGCGGGATTGGCAGCACTGCCCGAATTGCCGGCGTTAACGTTTCTGTCACTTGCCGACACGGCGGTTTCCGACGCGGGACTTGAGCACTTGAAACGACTGCCTCAGCTTGACCGACTGAATATGAACGGCACAAAAATCACCGACGCGGGAATCGATCGGCTGAAGGCGTTTCCCGCGCTCGAAGTCGTCCACCTCGAACGAACGCAAATCACCGACGCCGGTCTGGTCGAGTTGGCGAAGCTGCCGAAACTGCGAATTGTTTATCTTCAGGATGCGACAGTGACCACTGAGGGAATTATTCGGTTTCAGCGCATCGCGCCAAACGTTGTTGTGAATTGGTAACATGCCCCCTCGAATCATCGAAAGCGACGAATTCGACGACGACGATTGGCAACTCGACTCGGATGAGTTCGACGGCGCCCCCCAGAACGACGACGCGACAATGCCCTGCCCTTACTGCCGGCGGGACATTCCGGAAGACACGCCACGCTGCCCGTATTGCGAGAACTACCTCTCCGAAGAGGACGCGCCGCCCCAGCGGAAACCGTGGTGGATTCTCGCCGGGATCATTGTTTGTCTGTACATCGTCTATCGGTGGATGGCGGGGTGAAGCGGCGCTCCGCTGAGTGATAGAACTGTAGTTATCGCGACCCACGTCTGATCAAAGGAAAGAAGCATGACTGATCGTCCGAGTTCCCCGACGCAACAGGTCTCCGAATGGTTGTCGCGATTTGGCGCCGTGCTCGATCGAAACGATCGGGCCGCCGCGGCCGACCTGTTTGGCAACGAGTGCTACTGGCGCGATTTGATCGCCTTCACCTGGAACATCAAAACACTGGAGGGGAAAAACGAAATCCAGGCCATGCTGGCCGCGACGCTTTCCGACGTGCAGCCTTGTCACTGGCAAATCGCGGGAGAGGCAACCCATGAGAACGACGTGACAGCCGGTTGGTTTACTTTTGAGACCTCCCTCGCGCGGGGGAAAGGCTACTTGCGTTTGAAAGCCGGCAAATGCTGGACACTGCTCACCACGCTGACCCAACTCAAGGGATTCGAAGAAAAAAACGGGGCGACGCGCGTGCCCGGCGCGCAGCACGGCGTCTTCAGGAATCGGCAAACCTGGCTGGAGCGAAAAACTCAGGAAGAAGCCGAATTGGGTTATTCCACTCAACCGTATTGCGTCATTATCGGCGGCGGACAAGGGGGCATCGCCCTGGCGGCGAGGCTGAAACGCCTGGACGTGCCGACGCTCGTTATTGAAAAGAACAATCGCCCCGGAGATTCGTGGCGGAATCGCTACAAGTCGCTCTGCCTGCACGACCCCGTGTGGTACGACCACCTGCCCTACCTGCCGTTTCCCGACCATTGGCCGGTGTTCTCGCCGAAGGACAAAATCGGCGATTGGCTCGAGATGTACGCCAAAGTCATGGAGTTGAACTATTGGCATTCCACCCTCTGCCGCAGCGCCCAATATCACGAAGACACGCACGACTGGACGGTGACCGTCGAACGTGCAGGCCAGACGGTGGTGCTGCGGCCCAGGCAACTGGTCCTGGCGACGGGCATGTCCGGCATGCCGAATGTCCCGCAGATCACCGGGGCCGACACGTTTGGAGGAGCGCAATACCATTCCAGTCAGTTCCGCGGCGTCGACGACTACCGCGGCAAAAAGTGCGTCGTCCTGGGCTCGAACAATTCGGCTCACGACATCTGTGCCGCTTTGTGGGAGCAGGGCGCCGACGTCACGATGATCCAACGCTCATCGACGCATGTGGCCCGGTCCGACACGCTCATGGAATTGGGGTTGGGCCGTCTGTACTCAGAGTCGGCCGTCAAGGCGGGCATCACGACTGACATCGCCGACTTGCTGTTCGCCTCCATCCCATATCGAATCATGCACACGTTCGATATTCCCATCTATCAGGAAATCGCCAAAAGAGACGCCGACCTGTATCAGCGTCTTGAGAAAGCTGGGTTCCTGCTGGATTTCGGGGACGACGGCTCGGGGCTGTTCATGAAGTACCTGCGACGAGGATCGGGCTATTATATTGATGTGGGTGCCTCGGACCTGATTGCCGACGGCAGGGTCAAGCTGCACAGCGGCGTGACCATCGAGCGCATCAAAGAAAACTCCGTGGTGCTGACGGGCGGCACCGTCTTGCCGGCCGACTTGATTGTCTATGCCACGGGCTACGGATCGATGAACGGTTGGGCGGCCCGGCTCATCTCGCAGGAAGTCGCCGACCGGGTGGGGAAGTGTTGGGGTTTAGGCTCGGCCACCACGAACGACCCCGGTCCCTGGGAAGGTGAATTGCGCAATTTGTGGAAGCCGACACAGCAGCCGGCGTTGTGGTTTCATGGCGGCAATTTGCACCAATCGCGGCATTATTCGCTGTATTTAGCCTTGCAGATCAAGGCCCGCCAGGAAGGACTTCCCACCCCGGTCTATGGCACCAGCGAAGTCTGCCACCGTGCATAGCAGCGTGTTGAAAAAGGGGGACAGGCACCTCGCGGCACGTGAATTATTGCTCGTTCCGAAGCAAACCCTATCCTGATTTTCCCCTGTTCCCCCACGCCAACGGGCTTTGGTCGAAGAAGATCCGCGGCCGGCTGTATTACTTCGGCGCATGGGCCGACCCTGAAGCGGCCCTTCAGAGATTCGTCGACCAGCGTGAAGATCTGTACGCGGGCCGCTCACCGCGGGCGAAGGACGATGGCCTGCGGATTGCCGACCTGTGCAACCGGTTCTTGACGTCCAAGCGCCGGCTCCTCGATACGGGCGAGATCGTGCCCCGCACGTTTCAGGACTACTTCCGCACGTGCGAACGGATCGTTCGGTTCTTCGGCCGCGATCGGCGTATCGACGACATCGGACCAGACGATTTCGAGCGGTTCCGGGCCGAGCTGGCGACGACCCGTGGCCCGGTGGCGCTCGGCAGCGAGGTGACTCGCATTCGGGTGGTGATGAAATATGCCTTCGATCAGGGACTGATTTCCGGACCGATCCGCTACGGGCAGTCGTTTCGCAAACCGTCGAAGAAGGTATTGCTCCTGCAGCCCAACGCGCGGGAACCCCGCATGTTCGAAGCCCCGGCCTTGCGGAAGCTCATCAAGTCGGCCCGTGGTCCGATGAAAGCCATGACCTTGCGGGAACACGTTCAGGGCAAAAAATCATACTACCGCGAGGCACGATCCGAGGTCGAGTGAACCGGCAGGCGATGGCTCCGGAGCGGAACCGCGGAGACCTATTCCGCCAGCGAAACCGGGTTGTCGTCGCGCTCGGACTTCAAGCGGTCGAAAATGGTCTGGTCGAGCGTCCCGTCGGGAGAAAGCAGCACACGTTCCGTAAACCGCAACGGCGCTGGGGCGCGGCCGTGGGGCCGGCTCAAGTTTTGGGTCGAGAGGCTGTCGCGCCAGACCTGCAGTGCCTGGCCAAAGGCCGCATCAACCTGGGCTACAGGCCCGAGAAAGTCAAATTGAAAATCTTCGAACCCCGGCGATTTGCGCAACGATCGCCGCGCGATGAACCGAACCGCCAGATAAGGATCGTCCAATAAGGCGGCCAGAAACGGCGCCTGCCAATGGTTTCCGGAGATTTCCACGGCAGGTTCCCAGCCCAGGTGCCACGCCGCCAGCGAACGTTTGCCCGCATCCCCCTGCAGCGCCCACAACACGGCCGCGGAAATATTCGTCTGATCTTCATCCAAAACAGGCGCCGCGATGGAGTACCACTGCTCCAGGTGTCGGGCAGTCCAGGCCAGCGTCTGATCGAGATGGCAGAGATTGCAGGCGTTGGGGCGGCCCACTTTGGCGCTGGCGGCCGCGCTGGGAATGTCGATCGTGTGACTGCGGATCGCTTTCAGCAGGCCATACGTCGTGTGCGGCATATGGCAGTTATAACAGCGACCGCCGGACGATGATGCCAGGTGATGCGTGTGGCCGTCGGTGGCGTAGTTCTCGCTCGAATGGCACTGTGTGCATGCAGTGTCACCCAGAGCTTCGGCTTTAAGCTGATCGTTTGCCCATTCCGCAACCGGTCGCGGGTCTCCGGCCGGTTTGTGCATGACGTGGCACGAGACGCACGCCATCTCGCCTTTCTGGTAACAGGCGGTTTCGACCAGCCCGTTGAATTCGCGGCCGGCGACGCGAACCACGCCGTCACGCCAGAACTGCATGTCGTATGCCCGATCGACATATTTGTCGTTCGGCAGGATATTCGCTTTGAGGAGATCGCGCGTCGCCTGATCAAGCCGCAAGACGTGCAGGGAGTCGGCCAGTGCGTCGCCGGGACGAAACCGATAGCCATGTTCGAGCCAGTCGGCACGATCCGACCGCGACCGTAGAATCGTAATGCTGTGGCACCGTCCGCAAACCTGCGACGACCGCTGTGACGAAAGACCAGCGGGATTGACGATTTTATCCTCCACCGATTCGCCCCGGCGAGCTCGGACATGCTGTTCACCCGGTCCGTGGCACGCTTCGCAGGCAATGCCGAATTCGGCGACCAGCGAATCCGACGAGTTGTCTTTACTGTCGGGATTGGGCCGCGCCCGCCCGTGCGTGGCGTGGCACTGGATGCACTCGGCGTTCCAGCGGCCGATTCCGGGAGAGTTGGGGTCCGGATCGCGAAGTTTCAAAAACGAGGCGTCGCGGGAAATCCAGCGCTGGTCTTCAAGCAGGAAAAAAATCGGAAGTTCGGCCAGGGTGCGGCCTGAACCCGTCGGTATCCAGTAAACCTGCATGTGGTGCGAGCCGGTCGTCAGCACAATGGGACGCTCAATGACCTGCGGCAGCGCCTGCCCGGTCGCCGGTAATGTGACCTTCACCCAGAATTCGTCTCCCCGGCGAGACAGATCATAGGTGGCTCCATCCAGCTCGACGTGCTTGTCGGCAAAGTCTCCCAGGACAGCGCCTGGGATCGCCCGCTGAGTCATTGTGCGATGATACGAGGCATGCCACGTGTCGTACTGGCTGGTATGGCATTCCACGCACGCCTGGGACGATACATACCCGTCGGCCGGTTCCTGAGCGGGGACGTTGCCTGCCAATTGCAACAGTCCGGGTGGACGGGTGGCTTGGGTCGATTGGACCGCGCGAATCTTCCGCCGCTGACGCGAATCACGAAACATGCACGCAACGGCTGCCAGCGCGATGAGCGACATCGTGGTCGCCAGCCGCCAACCTCGGTAACGAATCGAAACGGCAAACACAATCAGCGCCGTCACGACCGCGATAAGAATTGAAAAAGTGGAGAGGACCATGCTGTTTCAGCCGAGTAATGCCTGTGTCACCCGTGTGGTGTGACTTGCAACGCCCAGGACCGCGCGCCTGAATCGCGACCGGGCGAATTGAATTTGTTTCAACCTCTGCGAAACATCAACTGCCGGGCCGAGCCCGAAACGGGCCGCTGTGGAAATCAATCGACGTTACGAACTTGCGGCAACCGTGGGCGGGATATGACCATTTGGAAGTTGGAATAGCGATTCTCGCTCGCTTCGTCGACGACGCTGTACTTCCAATTGTCCGTCGTGACCGCTGCGGGATCAAGTGTGAATCGCGTCCTGTCTCGTCCGTATTGGATCCAATGGATGCACCAATTGGCGACTTCGACGTTCGAAAATCGTGGCCGACGCAGCCGGCGCCGAATGCAGACGCTGGCAGCGTCCGCCACGAATGTTTTACTCTCACGAGCAATTCGGAGCAGCAAAGCGGAGCCACCCATGATACCTCTGAACACGGCGATACAATCATGGGTGGCCCTCAGGTGGCGTGGATTTTCCCCTGTCAACGCTTCACCCGTCTCCTCGCGGAAACCGGCGCATGACTCGGGGCCCGGGGCCGAATCGGTACGCTCTCCCTTAATTCGTGCGGCTCTTACATCCGCGACTCTCCTCCGGCTTTCACCGGCGCTTTCCCTGACACCTTTACTCTCCCCGCCGAGCCCCGCCTTGGAGTGTCCAACCCTGGCAAACCGGGCCGTGATGTCGAGGTTGTGTGCCGGTCGGCGCGATAGTCAAAAGGTGTCGCGCCCGAAACTTCCCACAGTGAATTGACAGCTTCCCAACACCCCGGTATGGCGTTCACTGGATTTGGTAAACGATGGCTTTGTGTCCAGTAATGCTCGGTATTGCAGTTCGCGGAATTCGGGAAAAGCGCGGATTTTCCGTCCGCCAGTTTGCGGCCATGCTCGGGAAGACGCCGGGTTATATTTCGCGCATCGAAGTTCGTGGCGAAATACCCTCCCCCGAGTTGCTATTGAGAATTGCTGAACTGCTGGAAGCCGACCCTAATGATTTGCTCCGACTCGCGAAGGAATCGCAGTTGGCCAACGCAGAAAAAGAAATCAATGATCGGCACGCAACCGCACTAACTCTATTCAGGAAGCAACGGCGATGATCGAAAGACGGAACGATCGCATTAAACCTCTTCCCCTTCCAATGCGGCAGATCATCCGCAAGGCCGAAGCGCTTACGCACCGATACGCGGAAGAGCTAGGCATTGGGGCGCTACTCGGCATGAACATCGACATCATGTACGAGCGCGTCATTTACCCGGATTTCGGCATCGTGATTCATGAAGATCAGGATTTAGGATTTGACTTGCACGGATCGAAAATCCTGGGTGAGTTCGATCCCATTTCAAACACCGTCTATATCGACGAAGAACTGCATCCGAGGAATGGCGATCCGCGGCGCACATTTACGCTCTCGCATGAAGTCGGTGGCCATGCCATTTTGCAAGGCGACTGGTTACGAAGCGAACTCAAGCGACTCAAGTGCAATCGACGAATCGTCACAACTGAGCAATTGCTCGATCTTGAAACGGAAAACGTGCTTGAGAGGCAAGCGAATATGTTTGCCGCGCACATGGCCGCGCCCACTTGGTTAATGAACCATTGGATAGAACGGATTTTTAAAATCAATCGGCGCCAATTCCGGTACATCGGACCGGGCCAATACTGCTTGGACGTTCGCGGCCACTCGCATTTTCACACGGTAGCCGACTACACTGATCTATGCCGTCGAATCTCGTTCTACCTAAAACCGTTTTTCGGTGGACTGTCGGTTGAAGCGTTGACCTACCGTATTGCCGAGACCGGTTGGGTCGTCGACCATACAGAATCGCAATTCCGTCTCCGCCGAACGGCGCGACGCAGTGAGTTTGTCGGCGTGTGAATCGCCTCACTCCCCTACACGCAACGTCGGATTTGCACCGAGTGGCCGCCATCGACGAAGGCGGAGGTAGAATGACGACGAGAGTTGACTGGCGTGTGGTAGTTCGCCACAACTTGGCCAATAGCCATTGGTCCGCCAGCTTCGAAGGCAGGCCTGCGATCGCAATCGTTCAATCTCCTCGTACATCTTCATGATCGCCTAATATATGTCGGGCAGTACGCACGAAATCGTCATACTTGGTCGCAATCTCCCCTGTAAGACGGTTCAATTCCTTTTCGCTAGCCCTTAAATAAGCGTACCCGGTGTCGCTTTTGTGGTCGAGCAGCCGAGTGGGCGCGGCGCAGACGAAGAGCGGACGACCTTGGGGATGGCCGGATGATGATTCGGTTCGTCGTCTGCTGTCTGTTGGGGAATTCCTTTCGGGG
>SIAF01000344.1 GCA_009691905.1 Planctomycetaceae bacterium
GGGACTTGGCTCTCGAACCGACCGACAGTTCCTAACAAGGCCCCAACACGCGTCATCCTCTCTTTTGTCCTGCCAGATCTTCCCCACCGAAACGGCCGGAGACCGTCCGTCCATTGCTTCGGACAACGGGTTGGACGAATGTTTACCGATTTCGGGCCGTAAGCCCTGACATCCGACAGCACCCAGATCTATTGAAAGAAGATCATGATCCAGTGTCCTGCCTGCACTCAGCCGGTGACTCCCCAGGATGCCGCCTGCCCGGCCTGCGGCATCCCTTTGCATCATGAGACCATCCTTGACAGCGGTCGCCCGACCGGACAGCATGAAGGGGTACGGTTTCAGTGGCCGACGCAGGGTGATCGGCCGGCTGAACGCGCCCCTGACCCCAACAGCGATTGTTGGAACCTGACGCGGTCCCTACCGGATTAAGACGGGCTCTTCCGCTCTGCGCCTGAACTCACTTGCTGGCCCAACTCATACCGCTTCAGGGGGGCGATCCGATCACGATCGACAAGGACGTCACGATCGTGGGGCGGCAGCGTGAGCATTGCGACCTGGTTCTCGAACGCAAAAGCGTCTCGAAGATTCATTGCATTATCGCCCGGACGGACGGATTGCTGTTCGTTCGCGATCTGTCCAGTACCAACGGCACGAAGGTCAACGGTCAAAGAATCCTGCGGGGGGCGCTGTTGCCGGGCGACAAACTCTCGTTTGCCGGCGAGAAATTTCTGGTGCAGATGGGTCCCAGCCCAAAGGCGGTTGAGGGTCCGGCTGCGGCTGCGGTCAGCCCCGGCGCTCCAACGCAGATGCTGTCGGTAGCGCCGATGTTTTTTTCGCAAACCAGCGGTATCGAAGACGAGAGCACTGCCCAGCGCGACGACGTTGTCCCGATCGACGTTCCCGACGAATCGCTCGAAAACGACGACCTGCTCGAATAACGTCGTCACGCCGTCCCGGTCGAAACAGCCGCCGGTCCGAAAGTAATAGCCCGAAAAAATAAAAGACGATTCCGGCCGTTCCATTGGGGGACAGAGGGGAAGTGGGAAGTGAGTGTTGGGTAGGATCAACTCAGTGCAACGAAAAGGTCTCTCAGGTCTTTCCGTCTTTGTCGTCATCGTGCGGGACGATTCGGACGCACTACTAAACTAGGTTTCCCCCGGGGCGGAACGCACCGGAACCGTCTTGTTTCGCTGTGTTTGAAGCCAGCGGCGAAGCTGACGCGCTACGCCGTCGCTTTGAGTTCCATCTCCTGTGAATTGAGGGCGACGATGGCGATTCCCAACTGGTTCGCCGTTTGAATCACCTGTTCGCGGTCGAGCAGAATGGTCTTGTCGCTTTCGATGGCCAGCACCTTGGCGCCGCACTCGCGCATCGTCTGAATCGTTTGAATCCCGATGGTCGGGACGTCGAATCGCATGTCCTGCTGGGGCTTGGCCACCTTGACGACGACAAAGCCGCCACGGCGGCACAGATCGCCGGCGCGACGAATGCAGTTGTCGGTCCCTTCAATGGCCTCGATCGCCAGGACCGCCGTTTCGCGGACCATGACGCTTTGGCCGATGTCCAGGCGTCCCAACTCTTTGGCCAGTTCCCAGCCGAAGAAAATGTCTTTCCACTGACTCGGGTTGGGCTTTCGCCGCGTCAAAAAGCCGTGTTTCACAAGCAACTCCGGGCAGTAATCGAGGGCCGAGTGAAACGTCAAGCCGTCGCGCTCGAATTCGCGGATGACGGCCAACAGCAACGTGTCGTCTTTTTTGTCGCGCGTGGCATAGCGGTACCACATGTGCAGCGTTCGCCAGTCGGGCAGCAGCCGCCACATCATAAACGGGCGAATGAGCACCGTTTTTTCGATCTTGCCGGCCATGACGACGTGATCGACGCCGGCCCGGTGAAACAGCCGCATCGCGCGGCCGAATCGAGCCAAGGGCGCCGTGTCGTAGGTGTGGCACACCTGTGCCAGCTCGTCCGACGCCATGCCGCCTACCCCCACGCCGCAGACGGCGATCCCCTGGCGGCGTGCCGCCTCGGCGAACACGATCGGGAAACGACCGCTGCCGGCCAGGAGGCCGACCGGTCGATCACGATTCACTTCGGGTAGGCGCGTAACATCCATGCGCAAGGCCAAATCAGGTCATCCGTGGTCGAGAGGCGTCGATGTCAATTGTTCGAGCTGTTGCGTGAGGGTATTCATCCGCGTCTCGAGTTCGCGAAGCTGCTTGCGCATTTCGGGAACCTTGGCAGTGGCCATCATAATTCGGAATTCTTCCTTTTCCGGCCGCGCAGGGGCACCGATGTGCGTTTCGCCCGCCGGAATGCTTTTGTGCACACCCGCTTTCGCGCCCACCGTCGATCCCTGCCCGAGATGGACATGGTCGGCAATGCCGACCTGTCCCGCACAACGGACATAATCGCCGGTCGTGACCGACCCGGCCAGCCCGACCTGCGAGGCAAACGCATTGTGTCGGCCCAGTTCGCAGTTGTGGCCGATCATCACGAGGTTGTCGAGTTTCGTTCCGGCACCGATCACCGTCGGGCCGATCATGCCGCGATCAATCGTGGAACAGGCGCCGATTTCACAGTCGTCGTGAATCTCAACCCACCCCAACTGCGGAATCTTTTCGAACCGCCCCTCGCGAAACCGGTAACCGAATCCATCGGCGCCCACGACCGCCGAGGCATGCACGATCACGCGTTGGCCCAGAACCACGTCGTGATACAAGACCACATTGGGGTGCAGCACACAGTCGTCGTCGATCCGGCAATTGCGCCCCACGTAAACGCCCGGATACAGGTCGCAACGCGATGCAATCACCGCACCGGCATCGACGAAGGCGCCGGCGTAGATATTGCAATCGGGGCCGATAACCGCCGTGGGGTCGACGTGTGCGTCGCTCGAAATACCCAGACTGGGGCGAGCGGCCTGCGGTCGGAACTGCTTCAGGACCGCGACAAACGCATCGAGCGGGTCGTCGACAAAAACCAGCGAAGGCCGAGCACCTTTGAGAATCTCGAGACCGCGATGCGCGCGGCCGACAAAACAGGCACCGGCCGGCGAACTCATCAACGACCGAAGATTCCGGTCGTCGACGGCAAACGCGATCTCTTGCGGGCCGGCTTTGTCGAGCGACGCAGCCCCACGAATCTCGAGGGCCGCCTTGCCAACAACCTCGCCGTCGACGCACCGTGCCAAGCTCTCCAGGGTGGCGACAATCATCAGGGGCATCCTTTCCGAGGGTGTTGTACCGGAACAGGCGAGACTGACGCAAGGCCGGTTGAGTGGGAAAACGGGGAAAGGGCGCTGTGGGCGAGATGCGGTTGTTCGGTGAATCACGCTCGCAGCGCCTTGTTTCGCGAAGAGGCGAAGCTCGTTTCGATAATCGTCAAAATCGCCGGCAACTTGAGATTTCATCGCGATCCCCCTTGCGGGACAGATCGACAGAAATTATGCTCCCGGTCCGGTGGCGATCGGATCAGACCGCCTGGCGGAGTTCTCCGCAGCGTTCGCGTTGATGACCACTGTCACGTTCGCCGACATTTTTGACCCCGGCCAAGATGGCCGCTAACCAGGGAGGCTCACGGATGAGCTGTTTGAAACTGCATTGGCCGCCGACGTTTTCGCTGTACCAGCCCGCCGAATCGGAATGGGCTGACGACTCGGATGGTTCCGACGATCCGGTCATCCTCTCGTTTCCGCGAATCGCCGGTCGCATCGGCCTCGGCCGTGATCGCCAAGGCGATCTGCTGAGCCGTGCCCGCCTGATTTTCGACAACCGCTGCTGCCCCGAATGCAGCCGCGCGGCAGTGGTCCCTGTCGACTCTGAGCCGATGTTGATGTGCGGCAATCACATGCCGGTTCCCGGTTCGGGCCGACTCGCAGGATTCGAATGCGACGCCTGCGGACATTCCTGGGCTGCCGACGAGTAACGCCGATTGGACAGTCCGGTTAAGAACGCGCCCTGGTCAAACTGCGAAGCGGGCTTCGCTGAGGATTGCGGCGCTGCGGTACACACACACGCCCGACAAGCCGGGGCGGCGAAACGCGGCCCCCCTGCGTTGACTCGATTGCTGCTGCGAACGGATAATTAAGCGAAATGCTCGCTCGATCACCCGACTCGCAGGAAGCACCCTCGTGTTCAATCACATCGCACTGAAAACGCTGGCGGTGCTTTGCAAATCGCTGGCGACGATGTTGCACGCGGGCGTCCCGCTGCTTAAGGCGCTCGACACCCTGTCGCGCAAGACGGGCGATGAGCGTTGCCGGAGGCACCTGGGCGATGTGCGGCAGGCGGTCGAACAAGGGGTCGATATCGCCGCCGCGATGCGCGATTGCCGCGGGTACTTTCCCGACTTGATGATCGACATGGTCCACGTCGGTGAGCAATCAGGCACTTTCCCGGAGGTGCTCGATGGCCTCGCCGATCACTACGAAAACAACGTGCGGCTGCGGCAGACGTTGCGAACGATGATCGCCTGGCCGGCGATTCAGCTTTTTGCCGCGATCTTGATTGTCGGCGGACTGATCTGGTTTCTGGGAATCATCGGCGGAGCGGGAGCGGGCGGGAAGCCGGTTGATATTCTGGGGTTGGGATTGGTCGGGACGTCGGGGGCCGTCAAATGGTTTGCCATGTCGCTGGGCTCGATCTTCGCGGTGCTGGGCGGGTACTACATCATCTCGCGAGTTTTTCGGCAGCATCGGTTTCTCGACAGCCTGCTGATGCGCATTCCCGTCGTCGGAAACTGCATGCGATCGTTTGCGATCGCCCGATTTTCGTGGGCGTTTTCGCTCACCCAGCAGACCGGAATGCCGATCACCCGCTCGCTGGATTCGAGCTTCCGCGCGACCGGCAATGGGGCCTTTGCCGGGTCTTCACAGGACGTGCAGCAGCGGGTGATGGCCGGCGACGAACTGGGGACCGCTCTCACCGACACAAACCTGTTCCCTGAAGACTACCTGCAAATGGTGGAAGTGGCCGAAGCCTCGGGAACTGTCCCCGAAACCCTGAAGCGGCTCAGTCCGCAGTTCGAAGATCAGGCCCGGCGAAGCCTGTCGGCCCTGGCCGCCGCGCTGGGCTGGGCGGTCTGGATGGCCGTCGCCGGCCTCATCATCTACATCGTTTTCAATTTCTTTTCCGGCTACGCGAAAATGATCTTCGACGCCGGCAACGGTAAATTTCCCGGCGATTGAGTGTGATCGGCTCCATGATCCTCTCAGGAAAATCGATTTGCCCCGGTATTGCCCGGGGCATTGCGCACGTGACCGACGCGCGGGTACTTCTCGCCCAAGCGCTCGACACGCCCTCGGCCGGGAACCCGCAAACGGAAGTCGAGCGACTGAACGCTGCGATCGGCCGGGCCTGCGTTGAGCTCGACCGTGTGCAGCGGCAACTGAGCGGTCGCGTGCAGGCAGCCGACGTGGCGATTTTCGAGTCGCACGCCGGTTTATTGCGAGATCCCCAATTCGTGCAGCAGATCGAGCGCGAGATCGGCGAGTCGGGGCAGTCGGCCGAGGCGGCCGTCTCGCGAATCGTCAGCCGCCTGCATTCGGGGTTCGTGGCCAGCCCGGTGACGCTGGTGCAGGACAAGGCGGCCGATGTGCTGGATATCGGTCGCCGTCTCGTGCGGTGTCTGACGGCGGCGCAGCCGTCGGAAGCCGAGCCCGATCGAGGGACCGTGATTGTCGCCGAGTCGCTGACCCCCTCGCAACTGGTACGTTTTGCGCATCGAGGGATTGTCGCCGTCGTTTTGGAGACCTGCGGCCCCAAATCGCATACGGCGATTCTAGCCCGCGGTCTGGGGATTCCCATGGTCTCGGGCATTGCGTCGGTCTGCGAAAACATTCCTCAGGGGACCGAGACGATCGTCGATGCCACCGAGGGACGCGTGATTTTCGCCCCGACGGCATCCGAACAGGCCGCCTACGAGGCAATTCTCGTGCGCCAATCGGCCGAGATTTCAGAGGAAGACGTGGCCCCTGATGCCCCCGTGACGCTCGACGGCGTTCGTGTGCGACTTTTGCTCAACATCAGCGACCCTCAGGAAGCAGAAGACGTTTTGAAGCTGGGCGCTGACGGTGTGGGCTTGTTTCGCACCGAGTTCCCGTACATGGACCGCGACTGGTGGCCCTCAGAGAACGAAAGTTACCAGATCTACCGGCAGGTGGCCGACGCCATCGAAGAAGCCGAGCTTTCGATCCGTCTGGTCGATTTCGGGGCCGAGAAGTGTCCGCCGTACGCTGATATTCCGATCAATCGCAATCCCAGCCTGGGGCTGCGCGGGATCAGGTTGCTGTTGCAGCGCGAAGACATTCTGCAGCCGCAAGTGCGGGCACTGGCCCGGCTGGGGCGCGAACGGCCGCTGACGGTGCTGATTCCGATGCTCGACTCGCTGGACACGCTCGAAGCCACGACCGACAAATTGTGCCGCATCGTCGGCTGCGCGACCCGCGAGCAGTTGCCGTTCAAGCTGTCGGCAATGGTCGAAGTCCCGGCAGCGGCGTACCTGATTGACGATCTGTTGCCTTTTGTCGACGCCGTGTCGATCGGCCTGAACGACCTGACACAATACATGCTGGCCGCCGATCGCGACGACGAATTCGTCGAACGCTATCACGACGCGATGCAACCGGCCGTGCTGCGACTGCTGTCGCAGGTGATTGCCTCTTGCAACGCGCAATACAAGCCGGTCACGATCTGCGGAGAGTTGGCAGGCGACCCCAAGCTGACGGGGCTGCTCTTGGCCCTTGGGCTGCGTCGCTTGAGCGTGTCTCGCTCGAATTATCGAGGCGTGATCCGTTCGCTGACGCATCTATCAGTACGCTCGATGGCCGGGATCGGCGCCGAGGTGTTGAAGCTGACGACCGCCGCGCAGGTGCGAAAGTATGTTGCGGAACGGCTGACGGGACCGTGAGTGGTGCCGAACAGCCGAAAGTGGTTTTGCTGTTACCCGGCGAGCGACAAAGGCCCCTTGCTGCCGATTGCTCAATCCGTCAGTATGAATCGTATGACGAGGAACGGATCATCATGAGTTCGACCGCAGAAGGCCTGACCTTTGCCGATCTGCTGGCGCGCCTGGGGGATATCGCGCCACAGCGGATTCGATTGCGCCCCGCGCCGGGCGAGGCGGTCGAGCGCGACCTGCTGGAGTTGCACCGGTGCGAACGACGTCTTTATGAACTGGTCGACGGAGTTCTTGTGGAGAAGGCGATGGGTTTCAAAGAGTCGATTATTGCCTGCACGCTCATCCAGGTCCTCGGCGCCTACGTCAAAGCTCACGATCTGGGAATCGTTGCCGGTGAAGCAGGCATGGTTCGCCTCGCCCCCGGCCTCGTGCGGATACCGGATGTCTGCTTCGTCGCATGGAATCAATTTCCGGGTCGTGTCGTACCCGACGATCCGATTCCACAACTCGCGCCTGACCTGGCAATTGAGGTGCTCAGCCAGGGAAACACGCCGGCCGAAATGCTTCGCAAGGTGAACGAGTATTTCGCGGCCGGAGTGCGGCGAGTCTGGCTGATCGATCGAGGGACTCGCTCAGCCCGCGATTATCGAAGCCCTGCCGACGTTGTTTCGTTAGGCGATGACGACAGCCTCGACGGATCAAACGTCATCCCCGGCTTCCGCATGCTGCTGGCCGAGTTGTTCGGCCCGCTGAACTAATTCGTCGATGCGACTTAGACGATCGAACGGATGACGAAAAAGGCAGTCGGGAGTCTTGTCGTGACCCCAAATCAAAAACTCCCGACCGCTTTACGCTCCTTTACGCTGACGCAATTCGTGGAGTGAAACCTCGTACCGCGATATTGGGTGAAAACCTTTATTGAGACAAATC
>SIAF01000345.1 GCA_009691905.1 Planctomycetaceae bacterium
AACTCCAATACTGGCAGGCGCGCAACGCCACCGCACGCCGCAGCCACGTCAAACGCCGGAAGAAAAAGCTCCGACAACTCGGCATTCGTCTCTCCGAACTGCCCCGATGTGATCCAGGATGAATGTCAAACGTGCGCTGTAGTGTTAACCCCCTGTTTCTCGTCCTGTTTCTCGTCGCTTGACTCGCGTTCGGTGATTCTTCGACAATGCCGCCGTGAATACGCCCGAGGTTCCTTTGCCGCCAAGTGCTACCGTCCCTTCCGCCGCGCAAACGACGCGCGCCCGGTGGCGCCTGGCCGGCATGCAGGAACTGGGGCTGATCGGAGTCATCGTCCTGCTGATGACGTTGCTGACGGTCTGCGGCGGAACGACCGAGCGTCGCGTTCGCGATCGTGAGACCGGCAAGGAATATCTGGTCACCCGCAACAAGTTTCTGAATGTCGATCGGCTGCTGATTCTGGCCAAGAATACGTCGTTTTTTGCGATCATGGCGGTCGGCGCCACGGTGGTTATCGTAGCCGGCGGAATCGATCTGTCGGTCGCCGGGATTTACGTCCTCTCGGGGCTGGCGGGGGCGGTCGTGCTGCATGCGTTCGGTCCCGCAGGGAGCTGGCCGGGCGTTTCAGGAGCGCTGGTCGTGCCCCTGGCGATCGCGGCTTGTCTGGGAACCGGGTTGTGCTGCGGTTTGATTAACGGCCTGGGGGTGATCGGGCTGCGCTTGCATCCGTTCATGATCACTCTGGGAACGATGAGCATCTTTCGCGGCACAGCGGTCGTCACGACCAAAGCGCTGTCGATCGGCGAGTTTCATCCGGCATTCGTCGAAGGCTTTATCAGCCGGCGGGTGCCGATCGGAGGCGACGAGTTCATCACCCCCATTCCACTGCTGCTGCTGATCGCGGTGGCGGCATGGGGCAGTTTCTTTCTGTCGAGTACGGTTACCGGGCGAAAATTGCACGCCATCGGCGGGAACGAACTGGCCGCGCGTTACGCGGGCTTGCCCGTGGCACGCCTCAAGCTTCTGACCTACGTGCTGGCCGGGCTGACAGCCGGGGTCGCCGCAATGATCAACATCGGCTATCACGGCGCGGCCAGTTCTGGCGATGGCGCGGGTTACGAGCTGGGGGTGATTGCCGCGGCCGTGGTCGGGGGGGCGAGCCTCACCGGTGGACGCGGCACGGCCCTCGGGGCGGTGCTCGGGGCACTCGTCATTCAATTGATTTACGATGGAATCGTGATCCTGGGACTGCGGCAGGAATACAACATGATCATCGTCGGAACGGTCATCGTCGTTGCCGCGACGCTCGACCGCGCTCAAGCGCTGTGGCGCGGGACGGCCCCGCCAGCGTAACTGTCGGCGAAGCTGTGCCTTTTTCTCCCTTCCCCCGCAAGTGGGGGAAGGAGAAATTCAGGCGGTGGATGGCGTGCGGATTGTGTGCTCGGCATTGCGCGGCGGAGAGTTCCCCAAAGTTCAGTCGCCCGGCCGCAACTCGGACGTCGCTTGCACCGCCATGTAAAGCATGCCGAGAGCCCAACCGTGTACGCTCGGAATGGTACAATTCCGGCATGTCGACCCTGCCCCCCACCGTCCCGAAGCCTTCGCCGACAGCCGCGGCTTCGACCCGCACGGGCCGAACCGGGTGGATGCGCCTGCCCCATTGTCGTCGGCGACGAGCGTTGTTTCTGAGCGTCTACGCGCTCTTTTGCAGTTCGCTGCTGGCAGGAGCGCTGGCAACTTATTGGACGATGCAGACCGGCACACCGCTGCCGAGTCGCGTCGACGTCTGGGACATCTTCTATCCTGAGATTCGTACGACCGGTGCGTTGACAGAATCGCCCGGGCACGACGACGACCGGTTCGACATTCTGCTGCTGGGCGGATCGGTTCTCGAGCCGACCTGGGGTGAGGTCGAGCCGCTTCTTAGCGAACGGCTCGAAGCCGAATGCCCCGGGCGTTGGCGGCTGTTCAACCTTGCCCGTTCGGCCCACACGTCGCGCGACAGTTTGCTCAAGTACACGCACCTGAGTGGGCAGCAGTTCGATCTCGTATTCGTTTATGACGGGATCAACGACGTGCGGATGAACAACGTCTCGCCCGAACAATTCCGCGACGACTACACGCATTGTGCCTGGTACCGCAGTTTCGAGAAACGCCTGGCGGCGGGAACGATGTCGCTGCCTGCGGCGATCGGTCAGCAATTGGAAACGCTCGGCGAAGCGATCGGACGCGGTGCGCCCCAGGACGAAACTCATGCCGAATTCGGCCGCGAGATCAAAACCGCCGCGTCTCTGGGCCGAAATGTAGCCGAGATCGTGCGGTTGGCTCGGGAGCGGGGTGACGCCGTGCTGCTGGCGACGTATGCGTACTACATTCCGCCCGACTACACGCGGGAGCGGTTCGATTCGCAGTTGCTCGATTACAGCTATCGCGCCGACGGCCGCAGTTGCGGCGCCGAGATGTGGGGTCGCCCCGAATTCGTCGGACCGGTCATCGACGCTCAGAACGCCGAGGTCCGCAAACTCGCGACTGGAGACCCCGACACTCTGTTCGTTGATCTGCATGATCGCATGCCCAAGGCCGGCGTGAACTTCGTCGACCCCTGCCACCTGACCGCCCAGGGCAGCCGAATCTTCGTCGACAACCTCTGGCCGGCGGTACTTCAGCAAATCAGAAAATGGCGCACGGCACGCGGCATCCCCACAGGGTGACACGCTGGCTCTCAGCGGCGCGCGGCGATGGCGCGCTGCATCTCGCGTTTGGCTTCATTCTTTTTCAGCGTTTCGCGCTTGTCGTGCAGCTTCTTCCCCCGGCCGATCGCGATTTTGACTTTGACGATCCCTCGCGAAAAGTACATCGACGTCGGAACCAGTGTCAGCCCCTTGAAACCGGCCTGCTCGGCGAATTTCGCGATCTCGCGGCGATGCAGCAGCAGCTTGCGGATGCGGCGCGGCTCGTGATTCATCAGGCTGGCCTGCGGATAGATGGCGATGTCGCAACCGACCAGCCACAGTTCGTCGTCGCGAACTCGCGCGTACGCTTCGTCGAGCGACGCCTTCCCGCCGCGCAGGCTTTTGACCTCGCTGCCGGTCAGAATGATCCCGCATTCGATTTGCTCGAGAATCTCATACTCGAACCGCGCCTTGCGATTCGTGCAAATCGGCCGTTCCTGCGAGTCTTTGACTTTCTTTTCGGCTTTAGTTGCCATGACGAGATTCATGATAACCGGCACTGCCGATCGACAACAGTGGGTAAAGATCAGCGCTGATCACAGGGCCGGCGCGGTGCCGGCTGATCCAAAGCCGACGACAGCGAATGTCGTTGAAGCGGGTTGAGACGGCCCGTTCGAACGGCGGGTGTGCTCGGTTGTCAGCGCTGCTGCAAAAATTGCCGCACACGCGTGCCGAATCGGGGTTTCGCAGCGGGGGGCGGGGTAGCGCCGGGCACGGTTTCATTGGGAGCCGTTTCGACAGGCTCCTCGAGCAGAAACCGGCCCCAGTAGCCACTGAGCAGGCGTTCGCAGTCGGCGTAACGCTTTTGCTCCCACGCCAGGTGAATTGCCGAGGCGGTCTTGGTCAATTGCCGCAAGTCATCGGCGCTGAGCGTTTGAACGTCGAGTTCGAGATCGTCGATCCAGAGTTTACCCGAGTCGAGCGGCTCGACGCGCAATTGCACTTCGCTGCTTGTGTCGAATGGCAGCCCCGCCACGCGGAACTCATATTTTTTCCAGGCTTTGCCGACTTCGATCGATTGCCGCTGGAGCGCGCGACTGTCATTCCCGCAACCCGCCAGCGTGAGTTGAACTTGAGCCGCCGAGCGATTACTTCGCATCCATAGCGTCAAGGTTGCATGCCGCGCTCGATCCAGCGACAACGGAGGGCTGACCAGCAGCCCGCGGTCGCTCTCGGTCGCCAGACGCAGCGCGTACCGGCCCGAACGAGGATTCGTCTCGTCGAGGCTCCACCAGCCGGCGTTTTCAAGCGGGAGATTCCACCCCGGCACCGTTGCAGCCCCCGGCGCGTCCGAGGTGTCTTCGAAGCCGGCATTGGAAACGGGTGCCACCGACGATCTTGCCAGTTCGGCGACGGAACTCATGCGACCATGAAGTCGATCGACTTGTGCGCCCAAACCGGCCAGTGCCGTATCGCCCAGCGCGACTTTGGTCTCGAGCACGCTGGTCTGTGGATGGTCGAGGCGGCAGCAGAGAATCTCAAAGGCACTCAATTGCCAGTCGAAACGACAGTGCTGCGGACTGGTTGGTTGGGCACTGGTTGAATCGAGCGCGAGGGGCCGGTTCGTCGCCAGGTCGACGATGCGGGTCGACACCGGGCAACTGAGCGTCAGCGATCCCGAAACGGTCAACGACGTCGGATTCACCAGGCAGAGCCAGGTGGCTTCGCCCGTACGTGCCAGTCGAATCACGAGCGGCTGGGATGTCGTCCCGACCTGTAAAAACGGCACGTCGGGTAACCGCGAGATCGCCCGGCGCGTCTGGGCCTCGGGTCCGACCGGCGCGGCCGGCAGCACGGCTCCGCCTTCGAAAATCACTCGCGCATCGAGCGAACCCAGCGCATGCGCCCAGCGTTGCCGAAGTTCTCCGGATGACGAGACCGTGTGCATCGGCAATCGCACGTCGGATGATTCCTGGTCGAACAAGGCACCCGCTCCCTGGATTCGCGCCTCAAACGGAAGCGCGTACGACAGACTGCCGCGGCAGACTGAACGGTAGGCGGTGTCGATCACCGGACTTTGGTTAAGCGTGGTCAGCGCTGCCTGCTGCAACGGATCGGCTGGAAGCCCGGTCCACGACGGGCGCAGGACGGTCAGTTGCGAAGGGACCGCTGTCGACGAGAAATCCAGACCGCGTTCCAAAAGCTGCTGCGCCGCGTGTCCCGCACCTCGCAGAAGCGTCGAGACCCCAAACGTCCCGTCGACTCGATCGGTCGCCAATCCCGACCCGGTCAGCAGCACGCGCGCCGTCGGCATCCGGCTGGTGACCGCTTCGGCAAGCTGCTGTTGAAAGCGGGTCAGCTCGGCGGCCCGCCAGGCGAGCCACTCGCGGCGGGCGGTCGTCGTCAAAAATTCGTACTGCGTTTGAATGGCCTTTGGCCCGACCCGTTTTGGGACGCGAACTCCGCTGGCATGTTCGAAGCGGCCGATCGTGGCTGCGTCATAGCCCCATTCGATGCCGGGCAACTGCAGGCAGCTCTCGTGGCCTGCGTCAAACGCCACGCCTCCCAGTGCGGGGTGCCGGCGATAGCGGTTGACCAGTTCGCCGACGAGGTCCAGCACAGCCGCTTGCACGCGCGGATCGAGTGGATTGTATCCCGCGCCTCCCCGGTCTGGGTGCGCTTCGGCCCAGGTCTGTCCCGCCGCATTGAGCAGTTGAACTCCCTGGGCAGAGGCCCCCGCTTCGCGGATCAGACGTTCGACTGTCGGCAGCGGCGAATTGAGCTGAATTTCAGGAACGACAATGAGTTGCTCTCGATCGCACTGCCTCAGCCACAGTTCCAGGACATCCTTTTGAATCGGGTCCGGCCCCGATGACGCCGCGAATCCGGTGTCGAAGCGTGCCGTCGCTTCGCAATAGCGACTGGGATAGAGGGCCGCACCGTCGGCCGCGACCGCCAGCAGCACGGCGTTGGATCCCTGCTGGTGCAAAGTCTCGATCAGCCGCCGTCCGGCGACCAGAAACGTCTGCCAGTCGTCAAACGGTTGCTGGTCGCCAGGGTCGCGTGCCTGCGGCGCGCCGAAATATTCTGCCAGCGACGGCCTGGCAAAGTAGGGGCCGCATAGCCGCCGTGGGACCTGTTCGCCGCCGGCGGTCGCGGGCAGCTCGTCGGAAAGCGCCGCCGGAAGACGTTCTCCCAGCTCGAACAACTCGATCCGTTCAATCTCGGGCGCCGTCGTGGAATCGACGCGATGCACCAGCACGATCGGTTCGCGATCGTTGGCCCAGAAGATCAGTTCCGGCGAGGTGGACGAACCGGTCCCGCCCGCTCGATTTGCAGCCGCCTGCCACAACCGGTCAGGCCCGGCCGGCGTCCATCTTCCTGCGGCACCCGCTTCGAGGACGCACAGGCCGACCGGGCCGGTCTCTCCCGCTGCCAGCCGCACGCTCAGGCGATGGGGTCGGCCGGGATGGTCGACGTGCAGGCGGTACGCTTTCCAATTCGGTGGGCCGGTTTCCGGTTCTGGGTCGCGGGCATCGTCGTGAGGCCGACGCTTCCACCAGCGTGCCAGCGAGCCTTCGCCCCTTGCGTGCCGCGACGACGATGAGACGCGCCGCAGAGCGCCCCCCTTGGCTGTGTCGAATCCATCGACCAGCTTCTCTTCCGCGGCCCCGGGCACCTTGGCACTTTGCGGATCGAGAACGACCAACTGCACGACCCGTTCGACATCGTCGAAACCGTGGCCGCCGGCCGTCAGCCGCAACTTGTAGACCCCTTCGCTCGCGGGAAGGGGTACGTCACACGAGCCTTCCACAGGGGTGGCCGAATTGATGATGGCCGCCAGAGTCGTTGAACCCTCGGCGACCGAACGAGTTCCACCGTAAGCGTACATCTTCCACCGCAAGTCGGCACGCACCGGTTTGTTCGCGGATCGGTTTGGTTCCAGCAGGTTGAGCCCGACGTCGAAATGAAATGTCTCTCCGGGATCAAAGATCAGATGCGGACGGGCGATTCGCAGCGGCAGCACGTCTCCCGGTGCGCGGCGGACGACGATTCGCGGTCGATCGCCGGTTGCTTCGAAGACGCGCGGCGTGTGATACAGGTCAGACACTCGGATCTCAATGGGCGCAGCGACGCCGTCGATCGCCGTCGATTGCAGTGCGACCCGTAATGTGGAATCGGGTGGAGCTTTCAGGCTGAATTCGAGTCCGTCATCGGCAGCGGCCCGGCGGCGCGCCAGCTTCAGGGCGCATCCGGCGTTCCAGAGGGTTCCCGCCACGTCAGCCGACGTGCCTAGCGAGGTGGCGTGTGACAATTCGCCCGAGTCGACGGCAAACGTCCCGCTCCAGACCGCCGGGGCATAGGACGTCCACTCAACGCGCACGCGCATCGTCGGCGGCTGGGCCGACGCATTTGACGTACCCCAGCCCAGGGCTGCGGCGGCCGAAAACGCGATGGCCATCAGCCGCGCACTTTTCCAGGCGCGCGTCAGCGCGTCTTGCGCGAGATTCGTCAATCGGTATCGCACGGAGTGCTCTGCGCAGCACGGGGGCGCCGGCAGTACGAAGTGCTTGAAAGCGACTTCGCCGATCGGCGACCGTCGGCCTGCAACGAATGGGATATGAGTCGAAAGGGGAAATGAGAGGTCGCGGATTATACGGACTGCCGGCATCTCACCAAGGCCAATTCCCGAAAAACCGGGCCGCAGTCGTTACTCACGACGGCGACGCGAGTTACAATCGCCCGTCACGTAGGTCAGCCTTTCCAGGCTGACGCAATCACGGTGATTTCAGCGGTATCGAACGAGATGCTTAGCCCGGAGGGCGGCACGTAACACTACAGCGCACCTTGATGCAATTTGTGAGTTTAGGCAAGAACGAATCGACGCAAGTCCATATTCTTCGGTCGGCTCGACCACTGAATCGACGAACGTGCGCTGTAGTGGTAATAGCCAGGGGCGGCAGCCCCTGGAGACCGCCCCGTGTATGGTCCCAGCCCCGGCAGGCAACGCCGTGAAGGATTTTTTGCCGAGAAAACAGGGGTTTCCCTGAAAGTCGGAATATGAAAAAAGCCAGATTCCTCCCATACCTAACTGAAAACACTTCAGTCAGAAAGGAATCTGGCTCATGGCTCGGAAGAAG
>SIAF01000346.1 GCA_009691905.1 Planctomycetaceae bacterium
CGATTCAACATCTGATCGGCACCCTCAATGACGCTGCTTTCGCGTATCCGGGGACCAAGCTGCAGCTCCATTTCACCTCCTTAGCACCGCCCGCCAATCCAAACTCGGTGCCAAAGCAAATTCCGCCAGATCAGGAGGTCTGAGGCTGGGAAGCCACGACGGCTCGATTCCCCGTTCGCGGAAAATCTGCGCCAGATGCAGGTGGCAGGTGAAGAACAGAACCTGGTGTCCCTCGGCGGCGAAATCGCGGAGCAGTTCGGCTGCGGCCGCGGCACGCCGGTCGTCGAAATTCACGAACACGTCGTCGAGCAGCACCGGCAGCGCCATTCCGTGTCGCAACAATTCGGCAATCACGGCCAGCCGCACCGACAGAAACAATTGCTCGCGCGTCCCCTGGCTCAGGGCCGAAACCGGCAGGCTGCGCCCTCGGTCGTCGTCAACCATCAGCCGTCGCTCGCCCAGCGGCGTCCAGACGGTCGCGAAGCGGCCATCGGTCAGGCGACTTATGAAACTCGATGCGGCGACCAGAGCCGCCGGCTGATGACGGCGCTCGTAATCGCGACGCACGTCGTCCCCGACCTGAGCGGCCGTCTCGAGCACGGCCCATTCGCGGGCCGCCTGCTGCAGTTGGTGGTGGACCTGTTCGAGGTCGAGTCGCAGGCTGCTCGCCTGACGATCGCCTTCAATCGCCTGGATCTCCGTTTTGACCGCTCCCAGCCGCTCGAACGCCTGGTGCAGATCTTGTTCGACGTCGGCCGATTCGAGCCGCAGAATATCGATACTGTCTGAATTCGACTGCGCCTCGTACGACAGCAAATCCTCTTCAACGAGCGCCAGCTCGGTGTGTTCGGCGCTCGTTGCATCGAGGTCGCGTTGCGCGCCGGCGCATTGATCGTCGAGATACGCGCGGCGTGCGACGTGCCCGGCTCGTTCGACGAATTCGACGTGCGACGCAGCGCCCGCCTGCACGAGCAGCGCGTTCCGCTGGACGTTGAGCCTGGCAACCCGCGCCTGATTCGCCACAACGTCGCGCCGCAGCGCGCGTCGGCGTTTTTTCAACGCGCGGCGGTGATGTCGCAACCGAGACAACTCGGCCAGTCGACCTTCCCAGGCCGAGAGCACTTCCAGCGGCCGATCGTGGTCGAAGTCGACAGACCCCAGGCGACGGCCGAAGTCGGCGATCCGCTGCCGGTACCCATCCCACAGCCGATCGACCGCCTGGGCTTCGGCACGCGCCCGCTCGGCGTGCTGCCGGCGATCGCTCGCCACGACCAGCTTTTGCCATGTGTCGAGCACCTGGTCGACGGGAAGTTCGGCCGGAAAACCCAAGTCGGCCAAAAGGTTGCTCCAGGCGTCGTGCGCGGTCGTCGTCTCGCGGCGGGCCGTTTCGAGTTTCTGGCGGGTGTCTGTGAGCCGGCGACGCAACGCACGCAGCGTGCGCTGATGCCGGGTCAGCTCGACCAGTTCGGCCACACGTTCGGCGGCCTGGCGGACCAAGTCGCCGCTGTCGGGAGTCGCTTCATTGCTTGCCCCGTCGGCGGCCGGCGCGCGGGCCGTTTCGCCGGTGACCGTCCGGATCGACTCGCGGACTTCATGCAAATCGACCAGCGTCGCCGCGAGCCGTGTTTCGTTTTCGTCCATTCGCTGGCGGGCATCCCCTTCGTATTGGGTCTTCAGCCCCCACGCCAGGCCGGCGCAGGTGATGCCCAGCATGGCATAGATGGCCCCTGCGATCCCGCTGGTGGCGACCCCGGCGATCAGCCCCCAGCCGGCAAGGACGATTCCCATAAAGCAGAAGACCCCCAGCACGATGTACACCCACCGCGGCAGGGTCAGTTGCGGCGCGATGCGTTGGCGGTCCTCTGAAAGTCCGTACTGCCGCTGATTGAGCTCGGCCTCGCGCAATTGCAATCGTCCCAGGTGATGCACTTGTCGTAACCGTTCGCGGGCCTCAGTCAGGGCTGTCTCGATCGATCGGCCCTGCAGGTCGTGCAGGCATTCGGCGAGCGAGTCGCGCAACTCGCGGAAGCCGGCGTTCAATCGCCGGCATTTGCGTTTGAGCAGCCCCTGTCGCACCTGAGCCGTTCGCAGCGATTGAACCGCTCCCGAGACCCGCTGCCAGCCGGCCGGCGATAGATCGACTTCGGACATGCGTTCGCTCGACCAGTCGACCCCCAGCGATTCCAAGCTCGCGTCGAACGCCTGCTCGGCCGTTTCGGCCGCACCGCGAGATTCTGTGCGTTGCCTGTCGAGTTCGGCCAGCCAGCCGCGCTGCTCGACGAACCGCCGCATCGCTGCGGCATTCCCCAGACCCGCGCCGTCGGCCGCCGACGTTCGCATTTCGAGCCGCAGTTGTTTCAGTTCGGCCGCGTGGCGCTCGAAGTTTTCAGATGCGGCGGCGATCGCCTGTTCGACGCGTTCGAGGCGTTCGAGGCCGCGATCGGGAAAACCAGAAATCACCGGCCGCTCGGCCAGTTCGCGACGCCACTCGCGCAGGTGGTGCCAGGGACCCCAGGCCCGCTCGAGAAACAGATGGCCGCGCAATTGTTCCTGCAAACCCGCTTGTCGGCGCCGCAGGTCGGCGATGTCGTGTTCGATCTGCTCGCGCCGATGGCACCAGTCCGAGTGCTGCTGTCGTTGCCGATCGAGAGCCGCCAGTTGCGCGGCCAGTTGATCCTGCCGCTCGATCAGTCGCACCAGCTCGCCGTCGTGTTGGATCGGGTCGACCAGCCGATTGCGTGCGGCCTGCGCCCGGTGGTTGGCGTCGAGCAGGCGGCGGCCGTCGGGACCCAGCGACAGGCCATAGATTCGCTTGGCGGCTTCGTCGCCGGTCAGAGTGCCCAATTCCTGCAATTCCCGCAGGTCGATCGCATACACGGCGCGAAACAGAGATTCGTCGATTCCCGCCAGAGCGTGCGTCAGAAACTCGTCGGCCGGACGCGCCCGGTCGGCGTCGATCAGGCAGGCGGCGCCCCGCTTTTCGGCCGGCGCCACCCTATGGACGCGCTGCGGTCCCGCGCCGGCTTCGACCACCAGAGAACCCGACGAGGTCGAATACCAGGCCGAATCGGCTCCCGAACCCGCCACCGGCGTGAAGCCGTACAGCACGCCGCGAATGAAATGCACCAGCGTCGATTTGCCCGCTTCATTGGGGCCGTACAAGACGTTGAGGCCGCTCGGGTTCAAGGGCAGCGTCAAGTCGCGCCACACCCCGCAGCGTTCGATCTGAATTTCAGACAGTCTCATGGAGTGCGTTCCTCCAACGGTGCAAACCATTGCTGGCCTAATCGCCGCACGTCGAGGGCGACGTCGCCTTTGTCGATTTCGGCGATCAGCGATGCGAGCGTCGACGCCCAGGGACCATCGCCCAGCGACGAATCGTCAAGGCACCGCTTGAGCGACCACGTGGGCTGCGCCGTTCGTTCGGCAAGACAGCGCTCAAATGCGGAAATTAAATCATTCCCGGTCGCGGCCGGGTTTGCGGCCGAGAACCCGCTGGTGTTTGACGACCCCCTCCTATCCGATGAAGTCGGTCGCAACCGGACAGCGTGCGTGTGGATCACGACGCCCTGCAACCCGTGTTCGGCGGCGACCGCCGACAGCAACGAGTCGCGAGCCGACCCTTCCTCGAGCAGTTCGCGGCACGGGCCGCGTCCGGAGACGTTCCAGGCGACCAGCCACAGACGATCACAATCGTAGCGCGGCAATTGGTCCAGTGCCCCGATCATTTCCAACAACAGGTCGTCGCGGGTTTGCTCGGGGGTGACCGACAGGCTCAGTTGCTCGAAACGAACTGCCGCGGTCGGAAGAAATTTCCGCCGCAGTTTACCCGTTTCGTCGACGCTCACGAGCGTGCAGCCGCGCGGACCGGTTTCGAGCGGCGCGACCCCCTGCGCCGGCCCGGGATCATGGGCGAAGCATCGGCCGACGGTGACCGTCCGCGCTGCGGCGCCGCCGCCGGTCGCCCGGTAGTCGGCGTGTCGTAATCGGCCAGTGCCATCGGAGGCGAGGCCGGGGTTCGCCCGCGATTCGGCGTCGGGCGGGACGGCGCCCCCCTCTTCGCACAGGCTGATGCAAAACGGTTCGTTCGGCGGCGCCCCGAGCTTGAGTACTCGCGGGGCCTCGACCGCCGGCGACGCCCGATCGCAACATACCACCGCCAGCAGTCGGCCGTCGCGCAGCACAGGAACTTCGTCGGGGCCTTCAGCAGTCAGCCGCACCACATTCGCCGGCCAGCGGAGTCCGGGGGGCCAGGCCTCCCACCGGTCGCCCGACCCGGCGGAGATGACCACAAGGATCTTCTGCTCGGCCAGCCGCTCGCAGCCGCGGATCAATGCGCCCGGACCGCGGACGCTGTGGTCCCCCGGGACGATCGAGTCACCCGCCAACAGCAGCAGGTCGACATGATGCGCCAGGCAACTCTCGACGACGCGGTCGAACGCCAGCAGCGTCGCGTCTTCAACCACCGGACGGATCGCTTCCGGCAGCGAGCCTGTGCCGTGCAACTGATGGTCGAGAAACAGTCGCGCGGCGTGAATGAACCGAAACGACCCCATCGTCTATAGGCCTCCCTTCCTTTGCGGGGCACCGGCAATCCTGCCAGATGGAAACGAACGAGGCGCTCGCACGCGAAGTGTAACCGCGAAGAGGCTTTGCGCAAACCCCGAATTGACAAAACGGCGGAGATTTGCACACATTTTCAACGCCGGACGTTTCGAGGAACCAGGCCTGCGGCCCCTCGATGAAATCGCCCGCGGCGTTAGACCTCGCACGGTCCAGAATGATCGATTCACCGCAGCGAGCCGCCGGGCGTTAGTCCCGCGGGTTGTTGATCGTCGCACGAAACCCGTGGCCTTACGGCACACGGCTCGCCAACAGCATCTCAATGATTGCCGTTTGAGAAATGACCGGTCGCGAGATCTTTGATCGCCTTTCTCGCCCGGCGCTTGCTTGAATTCTGCCCGTCCCCTCATAATGCCGACGTGAATGACTCTCCGTTGGCAATCAAACGCGCTCTGGTCGGCATCCTGTCTCTGGTGTGCCTGGCGGTCGCCGCCGGATTGTGGGTCTTCACCGAAGATCCCGAGCAGAACGCCTTTCTGGCCGCTGTTTCCAAGGTGGGCATCATGCTCGCCGCGCTTTGGCTGGCACTGCCGCGTCAAGGCGAGAGTGTCGCCTGGGAGCGGCTCGTCCCCGTGCTGGTCGGGACGCTGATTTTCGTGGCGCTGGCGGGGCGAGCCTTGCGGTACCTGCTGCCGGTCGCCTTCATCGTCGGCCTGGTGCTGTTCTTTCTCAGGCCGCGACCAAAGCGGCACGGGCGACGATAGCTGCTATCAGTCATCCACCCGGGGCGCTCGTCACACTGCCGTGTAGCCGCCGTCGACCATCAGGTGCGCCGCCGTCACGTACGAGGCGTCGTCAGAGACAAGAAACAAAATAGCCGAGGCGACTTCACTGGGATCGGCAATGCGCTTGAGCATGCAGGCCCCGCCCCAGCCGGGGTCGGCGTCGGCCGCTTTGCGGTCCAGGCCTTTCTCGCACGTGATGCGTTCGACGATCTGCGTCCAGATCGTGCCGGGGCAGACCGCATTCACCCGAATGTTATCGGGGGCCAGATCGAGCGCCATGCAGCGCGTCATCGTGGCGATCGCCGCCTTGGTCGCATTGTAGGTCACGAACTGCGGCTGGGCGATGAAGCTCGAAATCGAACCGAGATTGACGATCGCGCCGCCCCCCTGTCGCCGGATTTCAGGCACGACGTGCTTGGCCGTGAGTGCCACGCCGATCACGTTCACGTCGAGAATCTGCCGCCATTCTTCAACGCTGGCGTCGATCCCCTTGAGGATGAACACCGCCGCGTTGTTGACCAGAATGTTGATCCCGCCGAACGCCCTCACCGTCGCCGCCACCATCTGTTGAATGCTTTGCTCCTGCGCCACGTCGGTCTGCACGAACAGCACTCGGCCGCCGGCGGCGGCGATCGCGCCGGCCGTCTGGGCGCCCTTCGCGGCATTGACGTCGGCGATGACGACGGCCGCCCCTTCGCGGGCGAACAATTCGCAGGTGGCTTTCCCGATCCCGTCGGCCCCCCCGGTGATGACAGCGACTTTTCCCTCCAGACGCGGCATGAGTTCATCCTTCGGGTAGAGTGTGGAAGCAGCCTGCGGAACCGAGCACTCAAGACTTGTTACTCAGTATTCGGTTACGGGCCGAGGCGTCAAGGCACTGCGATCGAGCTCTTTCCCCCCCTTACGAAGGGGGGGCAGGGGGGGTCGCGCGGCACTGTGATCGCGCTTTCATTGCGAGTGAACCTTGAGTGTCGTCCCGACGGCACGAATCCTCCCCCGGCGAGAATGTGGCCCGCCGCGTTCGACCGTGGTATCATTCGTAGGCTGTTGAAAAAAAGGGGACTGGCTCCGGACGGCCGCGAGAAACTGCCGGAATACGATGCGTGCGAGGTGCCTGTTCCCTTTTTTCAACCGGTCCGATACGGTGCCAGCCGGCTGTTTTCGCAGAAGGAGGGGTGACGATGCCGCTGCTTTTGAAGACGCTTCGGGAAGCGTCGGTCGAATTAGGGATGCCCGAATCCGAGATCAAAACGCTCGTCGATTTGAAAAAGGTGCGCGCGGTGATGAAAAAGGGGAAGTTGAACTTCGCCCCGGATGAACTGGCCAAGATCAAGCGCCAACGAAAAACCCTTCCCGAGTCAGTGATCAAGTCGGCAACCGCCGAAGTCGCCGCCCAGGTGAAGCCGGTCATTCCGATACCGGTGCCGCCCAGGCCGGTACCTCCCAGGCGAGTTCCGCCGCGACCGTTCGGGCCGTCAACGGGAACATCGACCGGGCCGTGAACCGGGGCGTTGTATTCGCACTTGTGGATGGGCCGCGGACGCGAACGGTGCATTCCAGGCCAAGCTGCGTCACCATCAACTCCAAACACCGCAAACAACCCATTGTCGGGGTCGTAGCCAACAAGCAATGGGACGGCAGCGGTCATTTCGCCGCTCCCTCGGGAAACCGGCAGTTTCGCGCCGCTGGAAACGCCCAAATTCCCCGACATCCCGCGGTTGGTTCTCGCGGCAGGGGGGGCCCTTTTCCTCTTGGTCGGGTGCCACGGACAGTCCCGGCGCGCCGGGAGGAGTCGTCCGTGCACGCTCCGTCGCGATGAGTCTCGCGACGTTGCCCTTTGATCGCAGGAACTCGCCAGGTACTGACCCGTATTCACGTTGCCCGGCCCACGGGGCTGACGAAATGATGGGTGGCCCTCCCTGTCAGGACAGGGTCGGCACGCTCAAAGTGATCCGCCAAAAATTGGAATGGGGCGGAGCTCAATGGCCGGCCTGGATTTTCCCCTATTCAATGCTTCACCCGTCTCCACGCGGAAACCGGCGCCTGACTCGGGGCCCGAGGCCGAATTGGTTCGCTATTCCTTATTTGTACGGCTCTTTCATCCGCTACTCTCCTCCGGCATTCACCGGCGCTTTCCCTGACACCTTTTCTTCCGCTTGTTTAAGGACTAACGCAACCGAACGGCTTAGCACAACAAGACAAAACAAAGAGCTGCGTCCCCTGGCTCGAGTTTGACCAGGTGGGCCATGAGTTCGTCTTCGTCGGCCAGGCCGCAGAAGTAGAAGCAGATCATTTCGTAAGTCCGCAGCGTCGGCTTGCACCCGGCGTACAGGTTGATCAGCAGGCAAGCGATGATTGCACAGTAAGTCTGAA
>SIAF01000347.1 GCA_009691905.1 Planctomycetaceae bacterium
AAGCAGAGGTTGAAGGTACCATTTTTCTTTCCGCAGGACTGAATTCCCCTTCTCCATCCGCGAGACCACGAATGCCCTACGAATCAAGCCACTTCGCTCACTCCCAACGCTAGAAACTCACAACCCTAGATCAGGAGGTCTGAGCCTTCGCGCCGCCAGCGACGAGAGGGTCGAACAGCTTCGTGCCGGATAGGCATTCCCACGAAACCGGAACAGGCACCTCCGGCACGTTGCCGATTCGCGGTATTTATCTCTTCGCGTCAGAGCCAATCTACGTTTTCAACACTCTGTTAAGGCATTGCGGGTCGTTGTGGTCGAGTACCGGCAGGTCGTCGACCTCGAACAGGTGGTTGTATTTCAGGCCGCTGCCGGTGTTGAACAGGACAATTTCCTCATCGGGCTTGAGCCAGCCGGTCGCCAAAAGCCGCTGGGCGGCTTTCCATACGGCGCCCCCTTCGGGACAGGCGTAAATTCCCTGCCAGCGCGCCAGTTCCCGCACCCCTTCGAGCAGGTCGTGATCGCTGATCGCCAGTGCAGTGCCGCCACTTTCGCGGACGGCCCTGAGCATCATAAAATCTCCGACCGCCGCCGGGACGCGCAGGCCCGCAGCAACGGTCGCCGCGTTGGGAAACAACTCGGCATGCTGCGCTCCGGCCTCATACGCACGGACGATTGGCGCACAGCCTTCGGCCTGGACGAGAACCATCCGCGGGCGCTGGCTGCCGATCCAGCCCAGTTGCTGCATCTCGTCAAACGCTTTGCACATCCCGATCAGCCCGGTCCCGCCGCCGGCCGGGTACAAAATCACGTCCGGCAGTCTTAGCGAAGTCGTGCGGTGGGCATCGGCCAGGTCGAACGCCAGCTCGTAACCCATCGTCTTCTTGCCTTCGAGGCGAAACGGCTCTTTCAGCGTCGAGAGGTCGAACCAGCCGAATTCGGCACAGCCCCGCTTGACGAGTTTCCCGCAGTCGCTGATCAGACCGTTCACGAGAAAGACCCTGGCACCGCCGACCACCGATTCAATGATGTTGGCCGGCGGCGTGTCCTGCGGCATGAACAGATAGCACTCGAGCCCGGCCCGCGCGGCGTAATACGTTGCCGCCCCCGCGGCGTTTCCAGCAGAGGGGAGCGCGACCGATGTGACCCCCAGTCGGGCGGCCCGCGTGATGGCTGCCGACATCCCGCGGGCCTTGAAGCTGGCTGTTGGATTGAACGATTCGTCCTTCACGTACAGGTTCGAAAACCGGGCGAACGGCCCGCGTGACGGGCAGCGCAACAGGGGTGTCTGTCCTTCGCCCAGAGAAACGGCCTCGTCGGGCGCATCGACCGGCAGAACTTCCGAAAACCGCCACATCGACCGCAGCGTCCGACGCTGGACCACTTCGGGAGTGAAGCGCGCCTTCAGAGACCCGAGATCGTAGCCGGCGACCAGCGGCCGCGCGCACGCGCTGCAGAGATTCTGCAGGCGGCCAATAGGGTGCGCGAGGCCGCACGCAGCGCAGGAGAGAGACGTGTGCATGATCGGTCCTTAATGGTCATCAGGCCGACGGCTCAACCCTCAACCCGATCGCCGCCGAGCCGGTCGGGCCTTTCCCACTCTTTGCGGACCTGGTTGAGACCGACGCTGCACAGTTCGAATTCGTCGCTCAGCCGACGCAGAATGGGGGCTTCGGCCTGATACGGCTCGTCGTCAAACTCGCTTGCAATCAGATACGAGCGCTTCCCCTGCTCCAGGTAATCCAGCAGGTAATCCCGCGAATCAGGAGATTGCAGCTTCGAGAGCGCCTCGGGATAAACGCCCGTCCAGAACAGCGTGAAGTCGCCGATATGCCGGTGAATTTCGCGGCGGGGCTTTCCCTGCCGCGCCCCCGCTTCGTACATCATACCGGCCACATCCTCCAGCCGGCGGCCGACGATACTGCGGAATCGATACAAAGCGTCACTGCGAATGAATCGCAGCAACAGGTCGGCGAGATAGTCGGTGAGCCGGGTATCGGCGATCCCGAGATCGACCTGAAAGGTGTGCTCGGTCAGGGCGGCGAACATGTCCCGCAGCGCTTCCGGTTTCCCAACGACGGCGACCATTTACTTATCTCCCGTGAATTGCCTGTCCTTTCAACGGTTCGGCGACGTGCGCTTCGCGAACTTGTAGAAAAAGCCTTGTTGATTCGCTTGGAATTGTACGGGGCATTTCAGAGTTGTGTCAAACCGATTTGCCACAACATCATTTATATTATTGGCTTATAGAATCGACACATCTTGGGAATGCCATAAGGTCTCGTCCCGAGGTGTCGCTGCGGGCTGGCTCAACCGCCTGTTATACTAATTTGCCGTTCCGGTCAATTCTTGATTTGAGGCCCCCGATGAAAATCATGTTTTGCGGAGCAGCGGGAGAGGTGACCGGCAGCCAGCACCTGATCGAATGCGGCAAGCTGCGGATCCTGCTCGACTGCGGACTGTTTCAGGGGCACCGCGCCGAGTGTCGCCGCAAGAACGAGCGCTTTCTGCACAAACCCGACCTTCTGGATGCGGTGATCTTGTCGCACGCGCACATCGACCACTGCGGCAACCTGCCGGGCCTGTTTCGGGCCGGGTATCGCGGTCCGGTGTTCTGCACCGACCCGACCGCCGACGTCGCCGAAATCATGCTCGACGACGGCATTCACATTCAGGACGAGGACGCCCGACACCTCAACAAGAACCGTCAACGAGGGCAACCGCGCATCGAGCCTTTGTACAGCGAACGGGACGTGCGCGGGATCGTCCGCCAGATTGAGCCGAAGTCGTACGGTGACTGGCATGAGTTGTACCCCGAGTTGCGCGTGCGGTTCCGCGATGCGGGGCACATCATTGGTTCGGCCATTTGCGAACTCGAATTTCAGGAGAAGGGGGTCATCCGCAGGCTGGTGTTCACCGGCGACCTCGGCCGCCGCGAGTTGCCGCTATTGCGCGATCCCGAACTGGTCAATGGCTGCGACATTTTGATTTCGGAATCGACGTACGGCAACCGCGTCCATCCCCCCGCGTCCGATATCAAGCTGCATTTGTTGCGGATCATTCGCCGCGCGATCGAGGTCGAGGGCAAGGTGATCATTCCCGCCTTCAGCCTGGGGCGAACGCAGCAACTCGTGTACTTTCTGAACGAACTGACCAATGCCGGCGAACTGCCCCCCGTGCCGGTCTTCGTCGACAGCCCGTTGTCGAACCGGGTGACGCAGGTGTTCTGCAAACACGGCCACGTGTTCGACGACGAGGCGCAGAAGGCGTTGCTGTCCGACACTGACGCCTTCGCCTTTCCGGGGCTGACGTACATTGCCAAGCCGCAGGAAAGCATGGAACTCAACCACCGCCGGGGACCGTTCGTGGTCATTGCCGCCAGCGGGATGTGCGAAAGCGGCCGGGTGCTGCATCATTTGAAGCACGGCGTCGCCGATCCGAACACGACGATCGTGATCATCGGCTTTCAGGCGCAGAACACGCTGGGGCGCCGGATCAGAGACCGGCAGCCGTTTGTGAAGATCTTTGACCGCGAATACCCGTTGCGGGCGAGCGTCGAAGTTCTGGAAGGGCTGTCGGCCCATGCCGACGTCAACGATTTCAAATGGTGGTACGAACACCTGGCCAGCACGACCGGAGTGGGGCAGGCGTTTCTGGTTCACGGCGAACCCGAATCGTCGCAGGCGCTGGCGGGATTGCTCAAGGATTACTGCGACGAAGACCCGATCCTGCCGAAGCTGGGGGAAACGTTTGAGGCGTGACGAAAGCCGTCAATTGAGCGCCTGCAAAATGTCGTCGGTGATGTCGAGCGTGTTGTGGTACACGATCGGTCGGGAGAGCTGTGCCACCGTCTGCTGCGGGTTTTTGGCATCGAGCGGGCCGGCTTGGAACTGCACGACCAGTTTAATGCCCCGCGTCTCGGCATACTGCTGAACCTGCTCGACGATCCGATCGTACGTATCGCTCAACAACTTGCTTTGTCCTTCGAGCAGTTGCTGCTGCCGACCCCGCTGAAAACTCTCGAACTCTTTGCTGCGCGCCTGCAGCTCGTCCGCGATGCGTTTGTGGTCGGCCGATCCCGGCTTGACCCCCTTCAATTCTTCCTGAAGCTTGCGGGCCTCGGCGACCATCTCTTTCGCCGTCTCCTCGGCTTTCTGGATCTCGCGCTGCATCTCGGCCTGCCGCTCGGCGAACGGCTTATAGCCTTTGAAAACTTTGCCCAGATCGATGACCGCCACGGGAAACGCCGGGGCGTTGACTTCGTCGTCGCCGTGCAGTCCGGGGCGCTGCGCCCAACTGTAACCCAGCAGCGCCGCCAGAACCGCCACCACGATCGGACTCGAAACCTGCCGCCGCATGATTGGATCTCCTGATTTGGAATAATGGCACGTTCGCCGGGTGGCATTCTGTCGCGGTCATCATAGCCGCGCACACCCCGATCCGAAAACGAACAGCATTTGCATCGAAATGCGAATCGGTTGAAAGTCGTTCGTCGCCCAGCTTCCGCCGCAGCGTTTGAGAAGCGCCAAAGTAGTCATCATCGCTCCGCGTGATGAGTGCGAACGCCCACGAGCACGAAACCGGGTACTCGCATAAAGTTCACCATCAGGCTCCGGCGCCACCCGCAGTTGCCGGGAAGTCCGTCGCGTTGCCTTTGCGATTACCCGCGATCACAACGCAGCGTCCCGAGACTCCTCACGCGGAGCGATGAGGACTACATTGTTCAGCAGCGTCCGCCTGAAGCAGCGACTACGACCGGAACGAAATTTTCGAATTCGCCGATTTTTTTGAATTCCGTGCTTGACAAGTCGCTGGCCAACTGTATTATTGAACTAATACAATATCAATTCGTCCTTCAGGTCACGGCAGCGACGGGTTCTCGTGCAAATCCACATCTCCACCGCCGACGGCGTCCCGATCTATTTGCAGATCGTCAACCAGGTCAAGTACCTGGTCGCTTCGGGCCGCCTGGCACCGGGAGATGAAATGCCCTCGATCCGCCTCCTGGCCGAGCGGCTGGTGGTCAACCCGAATACCGTGGCCCGCGCCTATCGCGAGCTTGAGCAGGCGGGGGTCGTCGAGAAACGCCGCACCGCCGGCACGTACGTCACCGAGCAGAAATCGCCGCTGGCACGCCGCGAACGGGTGCGCCTGCTTTCCGAGCGGATCGACGCGCTGCTCGCCCAATCGCGGCAGATGAATTTTGAATTGGAAGAAGTGATCGACCTCATGCGGCAGCGCGATGCCGCCATGCAACCTGCTTCCGCCGGAGCCAGCCCATGATCCAGGAAGTTTCCTTTCCGCCAGCCCACACTTCCCCGCTGATCGAGATTCACCGCGTGACCCGGCGGTTCGGCAGCAAGACGGCGCTGGCCGACATCAGCTTGACCGTCCCGCGAGGGGGCGTATTCGGCCTGATCGGCGGCAACGGCGCCGGAAAAACGACGCTGATCAAGCATGTGCTGGGGCTGCTCAAAGCCCAGACCGGGACGGTAGCCGTGTTCGGGCTCGATCCGGTCGCGAACCCGGTCGGCGTGCTGGGGAAAATCGGCTACCTCTCGGAAGACCGCGACCTTCCCAACTGGATGCGGGTCCGCGAACTGCTTCGCTACTCACAGGCATTCTTTCCCGCGTGGGACCCGCGCTATGCCGAAGAACTGCGCGAGGCGTTCGACCTCGATCCCGCCGCAAAAATCAAGAACTTGTCGCGCGGCCAGCGGGCGCGGGCCGGGCTGTTGGTTGCGCTCGCCCATCGGCCAGAGTTACTGGTGCTCGATGAACCGTCGTCGGGGCTGGATCCGGTGGTGCGTCGCGACATTTTGTCGGCGATCATCCGCACGATTGCCGACGAAGGACGGACTGTGTTGTTCTCGTCGCACCTTTTGGACGAAGTCGAGCGGGTCGCCGATCGCGTGGCGATGATTCATGAAGGACGAATCCTGATGACGGCCACGATGGACGACATCAAAGACAGCCACCGCCGCATCACGCTGCGATTCTCGACGTTTCAAGATCGGCCGCCACAGCTCGTGGGGGCGATTTCGTCGATGGGGTCGGGACTCGAATGGACGTACACCTGTTATGGCGCAAGCGAGCAATTGAAGCAGGCGGCACTGGCGCTGGGGGCCGCCGTCGTCGAAGAAACACCATTGACGCTGGAGGAGATTTTCGTGTCGCGTTTGCCGGTGCGGTCGAGTCGGTCGCAGGCCGCGGACCTGGCCGCGACACCGCAGCCGGCGGCGACGTAGCGATCGGAACCGCGAATTGTCTGTCGCGGCCCTCATCCGCAACCAAAATAAAAGGGAAACCACGGATAACACCGATGACACAGATGACGAAACTGTGGATGCCTCAAATCCGTAGTCGAAGGTCGCCTCATTTCGCAGCGTATCCGTGTCATTCGTGTGATCCGTGGTTTCCATTTCTTTCAGATAGAAGTGTCAATAGACGAACAATTCGTGTGGACTAAAGTCCACACTACGACGGCGAGAGGAGCGAGCACATGCATTCGATTCCGCAGGCGATGACGTGGGAGTTCCTCCGCCGGGGGGGCTGGTGGTTTCTGGCGGCGATGCTGTTCATGATTTCCTTTCCGGCGCTGGTTCTCGGGTCGTTGCAGAGGGACGGGGCACTCAATCCGCAAGAGCCGGCGATCGGGTCGCTGCACTTCGTACTCTCACTGAGCCAGCAGTTGGCGTTTTCGATAGTCGTGTTCCACGCGCATGGTTATCCCGGCCGGCTGTATGCCTGGCCGGTCCCGACCCCGACGCTGGTTTTGTGGCAACTCGTGCCGGGGATGGGGGCGCTGCTCTTGATGACGCTGGCAACAACCGGCTTTATCAATTTGCTGTTTGGCGTCGGTTGGCCGCTGTGGGGTCCGGCGCTGTTCATCGCCGCCTCGTGGCCGGCGTACCAGGCGGTCGTGTGGCTGACGTATCGCCGACCGTTCCGCATGATGGCCGGCCTGGCCCTGGTCGGATTTGGGCTGGGGCTGTGGATCACGTATCGCTACGGGGGGGCCTTCGGCTCGCCCCGGCAGATGTGGCAGGAGGTGACCCCCGGCGAATGCCTGGCGCTGGCTGCCGTCGTGGTCGTCGCGTATTGGGCCGCGGTGATCGGCGTCGCCCGCGATCGGCGCGGTGACGCGAACGGCTCGTCGCGATTGAGCGAATGGATCGACGGCCTGGAAGCCTCAGGCCGCGCGGCAACGCGCCCATTAGGCACGCCGGCGCGGGCACAACTCTGGTCGGAATGGCAACAGAAGGGTTGGATCATGCCGATCTTAGAAATCATGCTGATGCTGATCGCACTGGGCATCTGGCTGTGGAACGGGCTTCCGATGAATGATCTCCACGAGGGGCTGATCGGGGTAGGTATGTTCATCCCGATTATCGGTGTCATCATCGGTCTGGTTATCGGCAGTACGGCACCGGGCGACGGAAAAACCGGAATGGTCCCGTTTCTGGCGACACGCCCCCTGACCGATCCGGCCCTGGCGGGGGCCATTTTGCGAACGGTGGCCGGGAGCGTGCTGTTGACCTGGGTTTGTTGGAGCGCCGTTCGCGGCCTCGCCCTGTGCTGACGAAAATTAGGGGTTGACTTGAGGAATTCGAGGTGGTGGAATCCCGCTGTTTTGTTTCAGTATCCGGAATCATCATCGGTCCATTCGTCAGGGAGGACGAAAGCATGTCTACTGTTGCCACCGGAGCCCCCG
>SIAF01000005.1 GCA_009691905.1 Planctomycetaceae bacterium
ATGCTTTTTGGTCTAGACAACGGGGTCCACCCCAACGCCCGGCTATTCCATGCCGCCCTCCGGGCTGAAATATGCATCGTCTGAAGTGATCTCGTAACAAAGTACCGCATCTGTCGGGGCCGATCGAGCGGCGTTTCGTACAGCGATTGGACCTCATACGAACTTGTGAAACAGATCCGTTAGCAGCAATCCGGCGGAGTTTTTGTTTGCGCCTGCGATGGTGCCGGGTAGAATCGGGGCATGGACGATGAACCAACGGCAATACGGTTAGTGAAATTGTTCCTGCCAGTTGGATGCTTGGGAGTGCTGGCTTCTCCGATTGCCGTGTTACTTTGGCTGAACGCCGACTGGGTGCCAAATTCAGTCGCCTCTCGTCTCCCGAATGCGACGAAAGTCGAAGTTCGTGAACTTCTCGGCAGTCCGAATAGTGCTGATGATCGAACATGGCGTTTCAGTCGTCGTACGAGATTTGCAGAGTTTCAGGTCCACTTTTCGGATGATGAACGAGTAAAAGATTTCAACTACGATCGGTAAGCAATTGTCGCCAGCGTTGCATGCCCGATCCCGCGACGTCAATACAAATGACGACAATTTGTGTGGGGCGATCTTGTTATCGGTTCATTCGCTCGAACGGACTAAGAGTCCGTTCTACGGCAGCGCTGCGTTGTGATCCGCTCCGCCCGGTGATTACACTCAAGGTCTAAGCCGCGCTCGTCCCATTCCGCGGCGTACCTCTGTGTCGGGGGCACTTGAAATGCCGATTGCTTCGCGATCCCTCACGCTGACCCTCTGCGGGGCTTTGGCGCTGGCGTGTGCCTGTTTGGCCCATTCGCCCGGGCCGCTGTTCAGCCAGGACAAATCGAAGCCGGCCAAAAAGGTCATCAAACCGGGCAAGAACAAGCCCCTCGCCAATACCAAAACGCTGGACGTGAAGTCCGAACAGGTTCAGGCGGCATTCATCAAAGAGACTGACGATCTGGCGACGCAGTACATCGATGCCGGGCAGTTCGACAAAGCCAAGGCGCTGCTCCAGGGGCTATTGGCAATGAATCCGAAATTGGCTGCGGTGAAAGAGAAATTGAAACAGATCGACGAAAGCATTCTGGGGGCGAATGAATATGAGGTCGAAGTCATTTCGTCACACGGCTGGGAATCGTCGGGGGTCAATGTCTTCGAGAATCGGCCGCTGCGGCTGCATGCCGAGGGGAGCTACCGCTTTGATGTCGGGACGCCGATCGGCGCCGCAGGGTTCCCTGACAAGGACCCGCTCAAAGATCTGGTCGCCGGAATTCCCTGCGGGGCACTGATGGGGGTGATCGTGGTGAACGGCAAGCCTGGCAAGCCATTTCTGATTGGCGAGGGGGTCGATTTCACTCCGAAGGAATCGGGCCTTCTGGCGCTACGCGTCAATTCACCCGCCGGCAACAAGAACAACGGCAAACTGAAAGTCTCGATCAGCGGGTGGGTCAAATCGCCGTGACGGCAATTTCCCATTCAGTCCGCCTCGCCCCGCTGGGAATCGGTGTCGTGGGGTTGGGACACGCGGGAACGTATCACATCGAGCGGATCGGGCTGCGCGACGATTGCCAAGTCGTCGCCGCATTCGACGACTGCCCCGATGCCGCCCGTCAGGCGGCTGGATTGGTGCCCCGCGTTGCGACCAGTCGGGTCGAACTGCTCGATGACCCGTCGATCGAGCTGATCGTGCTGGCGACCCCCCCGGCCAGCCATGCCGCACTCGCGATCGAAGCCCTGGCGGCCCGCAAACACGTCCTGGTCGAAACGCCGCTGTGTCTGGGCACGGTCGAAGCCGATGCCATTCTTGCGGCGGCGGCGCGGGCCGACCGGTCGGTCATCGTGGCGCAAACCCGCCGCTGGGAAAACGACTTTTACCTGGCGCGGCAATGCGTGGAACGGGGGATCTTCGGGCCACTCGAGACCATCAAGCACGTCAGTTGGCAATACGGCATCCCCAGCCGGCGTCCGGCGGGGCCTGGGCCGCAGTTAGCCGCGCATCGCTGGCGGGACGACCACTCGACCGGCGGCGGTGTTTTGTGGGAATTCGGCGTTCACGACTTCGATCAACTTTTACAACTGGCGGGCGAGCCGGCTCAAAGTGTGTTTGTCGAGCCCTGCGCCGGCTCGGGAACGGCGGGAATCATGGAGGGGTTTCTGGCGGTGGTGCGGTTTCCATCGGGGGTGCGAGCGCACATTGAGGTCAACCGCTCGGCGCCGGTCTCGATGCAGACCGGCTGGATCGTCGTCGGGCGGTTGGGAACTTATTCCGCAGGGACTCAGTTCACGGTGCACCCCGACGGCGAAGTGGTCGACGTCCCTTTGCCGCCGGCATTCTGCGACCCCGACGAATTCTATGCCGCGGTCGTCCGCCACGTTCGCGAAGGCGCCCCCAACCCGATCCCGGCCGGGGAAGCACGGCAGACGATCGCCGTCATTGAAGCGGCCTTGAGTTCGGCGCGCTGCGGCCAGGCGATGCCGGTCACCCAAACGTAAGGCACGGCGTGACTTGCGTGCGGATGCCAATCGAGGTCTGCGACCCCTGGCAGCCTGTTAAAAATGAGTCCGGCTTTGCCGAAAGACATCAGATTTCCAAGTATTTATCTCTTCGCGTCGAAGGCAGTTTCCATTTTCACAGGCTGCTAGGTTTTGCCCCCCCGGATCGGTTAGACTGACGAGCCGGTGGTCGTCGATTCTTTCCTGTCAACCGGTTCCCGTCCTGTTTGCGGAGTCATTTGCATGTCCCTCGATCACGACATCCTGCAGGTCTACCAGAGCGGTGAGTTGACGGTCGTAGGCTTCGGAGGCCGCGAGATTCTCGACCAAATCGACCTGACTCGCTGCCGATCAGAGATTGTCGCCCTCGTCGAAAAGAATCAGTGCAAAACGCTGGCGTTCGACCTGGCCGGCGTCAAGTTGATTCCCAGCGGCATGCTCGGTCTGTTGGCATCGCTCCGCCGGATGAACGTCGAAGTGCATCTGTACAATCCCTCGTCCGACGTGGCCGAAGTTCTGCAAGTGACGCGGCTCACCGACGTCATGCCTATTCACTACATCGACGTCGATACACAACCGGAAGGTTGAGTTGCCCGAATTGCATCGCCTGTGCTGATTGCACCGTGCCGCATAGCCTGTGCTAATTGCACCGTGCCGCATAGCACGGGGGGCACTTGCGAAAGATTCGGTGTCATCGGCAAACCAGCGGCAGGATCGATCCCGCCCGACTGTCGCGCCGATAAATGGGATGTTTGACGAAACATCCTCTTGCATCTGCCTGAAGCGTGCGTCAAAATCGAGGCAGCAAATGGCTCAGCCTGGTCGCAGGCGATGCCGGGTTTTGAGCATCGCGGTGGTTCCGTCTCGATAATCCGCAGGTAGTGATTGTCCCGAGTTTTCGGTCGGCGCGTTTTTCCCGGAGTCTGGCACGCATGTCGAAGAAATACCTGACCATCGAAGAAGCCGCCAGCGCCATCGGCGTCAGCACGAGCGAACTGAATCGTCTTCGCGAGAAGGGCACGATCCGGGCCTTTGCCGACCGGGGCACGTGGAAGTTCAAAGAAGAAGACGTCGATGCGCTGGCCCGTAGTCGGCAGGCCGATTCGAACCCCGACGTGCCACTGCAGAAATTCGACGGCGGAAAAGACGATTCGGGTGCCGACCTCGTGTTCAGCGACGACGATGCTCTGGGCGACCAGCCGACGATCATCGGCAAAGCCTCGGACGAAGACAGCGGCTCCGACAGCGACGTCCGGCTGATTTTCGACGACGCGATGCACGTCCCGCAGGCCAAGGCCGGCGAGTCGCCCGACGATTCCGACAGCGATGTCAAACTGGCCGGCGCGGCGGGCTCGTCGGTGATCGGCGGATCGGACAGCGACGTCAAACTGGTCACCGAAGGTGCGCCGACCGACGTGAGTGGAAGCGACAGCGACGTACGTCTGGTTTCCAGCGATTCGTCGGGCGAAGTCCAGTTGGCGGGGGGATCCGGTTCGGACGTTGAGTCGGGCGTCTCGGGAGGCAGCGATGTGATTCCTGGCGGCATCAAGCCCTCGGAATCGGGAATCTCTCTGGCCGGCGAGAAGGGTTCGGTCCTCGACGACGATGACGATAGCGGAATTTCGCTGGCCGAAGGCAGCGGTCTGGCGCTGGCGGGCGACAGTGGCATCTCGCTCGAACAGCCCAACGACAGTGGGATTTCGCTGGCGGAAGAAAGCTCGATCGTGCTCTCCGACGACAGCGGGATTTCGCTGGCAGAGGACAGCGGGATTTCGCTGGCCGGTGAAGCCCCGGTGGTCAAAGGCAAAGGGGGCAAATCCAAGGGCAAACCTAAAAAAGGTTCCAAGTCGCCGTCCGATTCCGACGATTTGACGGGAACCATTCCCTTGATGGATGAAGCGTCTGCCGAAAGCGACGACATTCTCGATACGCAGATGGAAGTTCCCCTGCTTGATGACAGCGGGGATGATTCGAGCGTGATCGGCGGTTCGGGGGGCTCGACCAGCGTCATCACCCTTGATGAAGACGAAGACCAGGACGAATATGCCGTCACCTCGATCAAAAACAAGAAAGCCGCGGCCGCCGACGTTGACGACGAAGTCTTCGACGAAGATGCCGTCCTCGAGGACGACGACGAAGCGCTCGACGTGGCCGACGACCTGATCGGAGAAGACGACGAACTCAGCGAAGACGTTTTCGGCTCCGAGGACGAAGATTTCGCAAGCGACGTCGAGTCGGGCGAAAGCAGCAGCGAACTGCCGATCAGCCCCCGGGGCGTCGTCGCCCTCGCCGAACAGGACTGGGGCGTCGGCACGTTCGCCGGGCTCACGATTTCGACGGTGCTGATGCTCGTTTGCGGCACCGTGATGTTCGATCTGGTCCGCAACATGTGGTACACCTCGGCCGCCAAGCAAAACCCCCTCTCGAGCTTCATTCTCGACAGCCTCAAGGGGATGATGTAGTCGGGCGGCGGGCCGCTCCATATTGGACCAGTGTCACCATCGCCACGAGGCCCGCCAGCGCTGCCAGTTGCAGCGAGGTGACCGGTTCGTGGTCGATCCAGGCCCACAAGAGGGCGCCGACGGGGACTAGATTCGTGACCATGCCGGCAAACAGCGGCCCTTCGTCATGAATCAGTTTGTTGAACAGCACCGTCGTCAGTCCGGTCCCGACAACCCCCAGCACGGCCAGTGACAACCACCCCAACCAGAGTTCGGCCGACGACCGCCCGACCGGGCCAGCGGTCGCCACGACCAGGGGCAGCAAGATCGCACACGCGGCGGCGAGGGATGCCAGCGTCAATTCCAGAGGGGGCACGTGCCGCAGCGAGCGCCTGACGACCGTATTCGTCACCGCATAACTCAGCGGCACCGTCATCGCCAGGAGCAGGTCGCGCAGCGGGATTTGCCGATTCGAGCCATCGAGCATCAGCAATCCCAGACAGATCAGGGCTCCGACGACCCCCGTCAACTGCCGCGGCGTAGGATAGATCCCCAGGAGGGGCACCGACGCGACAATGGTCAACAGCGGCGTGAAGCTGACGGTCATGCCGACGAACGCGCTGCCGTGCTGCGCCACCAGTCGCGGTTGAATGGAAAACGGCCAGGCAAAACCGCAAACCACCACCAGGAATAGCGGGGCCGCATCGCTCCATTTCCAGGCGACCGTTTGCGAACGCCAGCACCACAACCCAAGCAGAACGGCCGCCCCGCCCAGAACCCGTCCGAAACCGACCGAGACGGGCGAGAAACAGACGACCGCCTTCTTCATAAGAATGAAGCTGCTGCCCCACACGGCGCAGATCAGAGCGAACAAAACGTAGGGCATTACTTGGTCGCGGGCGGTGCCGACACTTGCACCGCCTCGAATTTGGGCGACAGATCGTAGATGCGCAAGGTCTTGTCGAACAGCGCGACCGCCAGCCGCAGTCCGTCGGGGTGCAGGTCGAGATCGTAGGCAACGCTGGGCAGCCCGATGGCTTGAAACGACTTCTCGTCGTCGAGTTTCCAGAACCACATTCCCCCGGCGCCACCGCCGCCGGCGCCGACCAGAAAATCTCCCGCCGGCGAAAAACGGACGCCGTAGATGCTTCCCTGAAACGCATCTTTGGGCTTCATGACCTTGAGTTGTTTGCCCGACTCCCAATCGAACAGCACCACGCACGGGGTGCCGATCCCGGCAAAGGCGTTCGAGACGTCGGTGATTCCCGCGGCTGCCAGATGTGTGCCGTCGGCGCTGAAAGCGAAGCTGCGAACGCCGCCGACGTCGGCCTTGAAGCCGGTGTCGTATTTCCACAGAACTTTGCCGTCGAGTTCGCGGGTTTCGGTCCAGGGACCGACGGCCCACTGCTTGATGACACCCAGCAGATCGCCCGAGACCAGCGCCGTTCCCGACGGATGAAAGGCCACGTTGTAAACGTGTCGCGTGTGACCGGCCAGTTCTTTCACCAGCGTGCCGTCGGTCGCCGACCAGACTTTGACCAGATGATCGTTGCCGGCCGTGGCGACGAGCGTCCCGTCGGGGCTGACCGTCACGGCACGGATGTATCCCTTGTGCGCGTCGATTGTTCGCACCGCCGACAATGCCGAGTCGGCCGCAGTCCACCAGGTGAGCTTCCCTTCATGTCCGCCTGTGAGAACTGTCCCCGCCGGTCCCGGAAGACAGGCCATCGCCCCCAGCCAGCTCTTGTGAACTTGCGAGTGGATGCCGCTGGTCGTAAACAAGTCCCAGCGATGGAAGGCATTATCCTCGGCTCCCGCAAAGAGACCATCGCCGTTCGCGTCGAATCGGCAGGCCAACAGCGGGCGGTCGTGCGTGATGGTTTGCACCAGACGCGTCGCGGCGGGATCGGGCAGCGGCGGCGTTTTTTCGAACGCCGTGAGTCGCTCGCCCGAAAGCGTCAGAAACGGCTGCACGTCGGCGAGGGCCTTGTCGGCAGCCGCTTTGGCTTCGGTCGCCGGCTTGACGGCAGTCTCGACCTCAGCCGGCTTCTTGTCGATAGCGACCTTGTTGCTTTCGGCCTGCTTTCTGGCGTCGATCGCGTCGGCCAGTTGTTTAGTCGCCGCCTCGACGACTTTGGCAGCGGCATCGACGCCGGCGTTCGCGGCCGTCAGCGCCGCCTGATCCCCCTGTTTCTCGATCGCAGTTTTCTTGAGAACTTCGAGCGAATCGGCAACCGCTTTGGCGGCGCCGGCTTTCGCCTGTTCGGCGGCGGTTACGGCTGATGCCGCATCGGCCAGTGCCTTGTCGCCGACCGCCTGAGCGGCCTTGGCGTCGGCGACCCCCTTGTTCGCAGAATCGAGTGCGGCCGCGGCGACGGCGGCCGTCTCGCCCAGCCGTTTGACTTGCTCGGTCCAGCGGGCGAGGTCGTGCCGGGCAAATTTCAATGCGACGCTTTCGCCCGCCGCCTGAGTCACAGCCGCCTGAGGCGCTGCCGCGTCGTCAGAATGCAGCGGGCGCGAAACCGCCAGCGTCGCGGCAAACGCCACGAGACACAGGGCCGTCCCGCGGGCCGTCCTACGCCTGGCGGCGACACACGGGCCGGTTGCGACTGTAAGCTGCACTTGGTAATTCACGCCAGAATCTCCGTGATGGCGTCGGCTTTCGGGTCGGCCTTATGGAACGGCCGTCCCTCATGCCAGAAGGCCTTCGTCGGGTCGAGCCCGACCGCGCGATAGTACGTGTGGAACAGGTGTCCGCCGTTGACCTCACGATCGACGACCGCGGTGCCGTTGTCGTTCGTCTTACCGACCACGGCCCCCCCTTGAATTCCTGCACCACCCACGGCAATCGACCACGCTTTTCCCCAATGGTCGCGGCCGACGAGGTGATTGATCCGCGGCGTACGACCGAATTCGCACATCACAATCACGAGCGTGCTTGCCAGCAAACCACGCTCGGCCAGATCGCTGATGAAGGTCGCGAACGGCCTGTCGAACTCGCCCAGTTGCTCGATGTGAAAATTGAAGTTCTCAGAGTGCGTGTCGTAGTTCGAGTGGGTCGTCTTGACAAACGTCACACCGTTCTCGATCAGCTTGCGGGCCATCAGGCACTGTTTGCCGAAATCGTGCTTGCCGTACCGTTCCTGCTCGGCGTCAGGAATCGAACTGAAATCGAAAATGTCTTTGCGGGCGATCAGCGCGGCGGCCTGGTCGTACGAGGCGCTGTACGCCTCGGTTTCGGCCTGACGACGTCCCTGGGCGAATCGACCGCTGAGCTTCGAGCGCAGCGCCCGACGCCGCGAATCCTGCTCGGCCGAAAGTCCGCCCGGAAGGTTGATGTTGTTGGGAGGCGAGCCGGCCGCCAGGCCCACGGGGGCAAATCGCGGCCCCAGGAACGACGCCTCGCGGGCGCTGGCTCCATCGGCGACGTGAATGCAACCGGGAAGCGGGCTGTCGGCGGGCATCAGGTGCGAGGCCAGCGCCGGGCCGATGTACGGGTATTCGAACCCGGGCTGCGGCCGATGCCCGGTGAGCATGATGTAGGCGCCTTTTCCGTGATCGTCTTCGGCCGTGTTGATGCCCCGTACCAATGCCAGGTGGTGCATCTGCTGCGCCGTAAACGGCAGCAGTTCGGAAATGTGCACCCCGGGCACCGACGTGGGAATCGCCTGTAACGGCCCGCCGGTGTCAGTCCCGGGCTTGGGATCCCAGGTCTCGAGCTGACTGACCCCGCCGGAAAGCCAGAACACAACCACGCGTTTCTGCGCCGACGTCAACTGCTGGGCGGCTTGTGCCGTGGTCATGCCGCCAAAACTGAGCGCGCCCAGCGCCCCCGCAGCCCCCTGCAGAAAGGTTCGCCGCGACAGATGCTCGGCCGTCCCGCAAGCGTAATTGCAACGCATCGTATGTTCTCCCTTTTGCACCGCGTCCGAATAGGTAGAGCAAGTTCGCGTAGAACGGACTCTTAGTCCGTTCGAGCGAATGAACCGTTAATGATTGAAACGAAATTCACTGGACGTCACAATCGCCCAGATCAATTCCTGCATGCAGGCCGTGCGGGGGTCGCCGGTCTGGCCGGCCAGGTAATTCTGAACATCCTGCACGTCTTCGGCGGTCGGCAGGCGGGTCAGAGTGCTCAAATACAATTCATCGGCAATTGCCGGCGGGTTCTCTTCAGGAAGTTTCAACAACCGATCGCACAAATTGCCGTTTTTGCGCAGCAGAAAATTCATCATCGCCGGATCGTTGGCGAGAAACAGCACCTGGTCGGCCGTCGACTCGAAGCTCTCGGCAGGTCGCCCCGGCTCGCCGCCGAACAATTGCGTGAACCGCTGCTCGTAACCCTGCAGCGTTGTGAACAGCGTTTCTTCAGAGAACTTCTCGCCCAGCGCGATGCGGTGCGCTTCGGTTTCGCCGGTCGCCTGCATCACCGACCAGGCGAATTGTGCCGGGGTCAGACTTTTGAGCGGGGCGACGGCAAACTGGTCGTCTCGGGGCTCAGGCGCGCCGGCTAAGGCATTTCGCCGGCTCGCGCGCTGATACGTCTGGCTCAAAACGATCTCACGGATGACCGACTTCAAATCCATCTGGCGCGCCGCCAGTTCTTCGGTCAGCAGCGCCAACAGCAGCGGGTGCGACGGCGGGTTGCCGGTGTGATCGAGGTCGACCGGATGCACGATCCCCCGTCCCAGCAAGAGCGCCCACAGACGATTCGCCGTCGTGCGGCAGAAGCGCCTGTTGTCGCTCGAAGCGACCCATTCGGCAAACTTGACGCGGCGGCTGAAGCGCGGCACAGGCCGCAGCGTTTTGTCTTTGTCATCGGGCTTGACGGCATACGCATCGTCGACTTTGTCGAACTTCGGCTCCGAAATCGTCAGCCCTTCGAACAGCTTCATCCCGCTGCTGCGAGGTCCCTTCGAGACTTTGTCGCGAATCTCGAACACCGACTCAAACGTCGCCTCGCCGTCGGCTTTCTCGGCGAAAACGACCAGCTTCTCTTTGTCGGTCATCACGAAGCTGCGCACGAAGAATGCCGAAATGCCGTAAAAGTGCGACTGCAGGTAATCGTCGATGTTTGGATGATTGTGGCACTGGGCGCATTCGAGGTTGACCCCCAGAAACAGCTTGCCGATGTCGCGAGTGATCTGGTTGACGTCGCCGTCGCGATCGAGGTAGAACCGCGCCGGGCCGCGCTGCGCGGGATCGCTGCCGTCGGCCGTCAGAATCTCGCGGACAATCTGATCCCACGGTTTGTTTTGCGCGAACGACTCGCGGAGAAATTTCTCCCACTCGGCCAGCGGCACATTCTTTTGCGGCAAGCGCCGCATCAGCAGCACGTCGAATGTGCGCTGCATGTGCCGGGCGTACTCGGGGGTTGCCAGCAACCTGTCGACCAGCCTTTCGCGCTTGGCGGGGTCGGCATCGGCGAAGAAAGCCCGCGCATCGGCAGCGCTGGGAATGGTGCCGATCAGATCGAGCGTCACCCGCCGCATGAACTCGTCATCCAACGCCACCGGCGCCGCGAGGGCCTCGTAGCCAGGGGTCTGAAAGGAGATCAACCGATCAATCTGAACCCGCAACGGCTCGGCTGCATCGGCTCTCGATAGACCGGAACTCAATGCAATCGTTGCCAGTATGGCAACTTGCGACAGCACGCCGGCGGCAACCCACGAACGGATCGGCTTCACCGTGATCCTCGTGCGAGCGAAAAAACTCAACTCAGTGAAAAACAGACTTAGGCGTTTCCGAAGCAATCACTTCCCTGGCAGGCGGGTGGGTGGGAAACGATGGACGATGGCCAGTCGTCGACTGCGGAAAACACAAACAGGTAGGAATCTCTTTATCCGTTATTCTGACCGATCCGGAAGGCTCCGTCAAGAACAGGGAACAAACGACGACGGCACTCCCGGTTCGGCGTTCAGGTACGCACTTGTCGACGCTCCGCGTCGCATAGAGGAAAGGCTGCAACCGGCGAGCAACTATCGCGAGAAACAGTCACGACGCGGAGCGTCGGAACGCGCGTCCCCACGGAGGACCGTGGGAACGAGGACTTCGGCGCACCACTACGCTTTGACGCCGTCCTGTTTTTTAGCGGGCTTGATTTCTTGAATCGCTTTGCGGAGTTCGCCGCGATCGAGGTAGCCGTCGCCGTTAGCGTCGAATTTTCCGAAATTCTTCTGCAGGCGTTTGGGGGCTTCGTCACGAGAGATTTTTCCGTCGCCATTGCCGTCGACTTTGGCCAGCTTCTTGTTTCGGTCGGGTTTGGCTTTGGCCGCCTCGGGGGCGACTGCCGGGGGTTTCGCCGTCGTGTCGACTCCCTTTTCTGCCGGGGGCGCGGCCCGCTGGCCGCTGGCCGGTCGCATTTCGGGGCGGCCTCCGGGGGGACCGAACATCTCGCGCGGGCTGAGAGCACCATCCTGATCGGTATCCAGCTCGTCGAACAGGTCGGCGGCATGCTGCAGTTCTTCCTTACTGAGTTTTCCGTCGCGGTTTTTGTCGAGCCTGCGGAAGAACGCCGGACCGCCCCCCGCCCCCGGTAATCCGCCAGGCTGGCCGCCGCGCATCCGCTCGACCGATTGGATGTACTCGTCTTTGGTCAGCTCGGTCTTCCCGAGCCGCTCGAACGGCGATTTCATCCGCTCGCGCATCGCTTCAGGAAGTTCGCTTTGCTGAAGTTTGCCGTCTTTGTTGCGGTCCAGACGGTTAAACAGTTGCGTCGGGTCGGGCATACCGCCGGCCCCTTCCGGGCCGGGTCGTCCCTCGCCGGCGGGGGCCGGACGACGCTCGTCGGGCTTGAGCCCCGCCACGAACTCGGACTGCGTCAATTCGCCATCGCCGTCTTTATCGCCGACCCGCAGCAGATGTTCGAACGACGACCGCCGCGCTTCCGGAATCTCGTCGGCCGTGAGCTTGTCGTCGGAGTTCGTGTCCAACTCTTTGAAAAGCTGTTCCGGCGATTTTGCGTTGATGCCGGCCTCGGTGACGCCCGCTTGGGTCTTGGGGGCTTGGGGTTTGGCGGCTCCTTTGGTATCGGCCGGAGTCTCGCCGGCGAGTCCCGACAGCGGCAGCGTGAACGCCAGGGAATACACGACGAATTGAATCCAACGATAAGCAGTCATGACGCGAACTCCAGAAAAATCGGAATTGCCGATCCGGACGCAGCCTGAACAAATGATCTCTGCCGCCCAGATTATTCTCCAGACGAACACTGTAAATTGCCCTACCCCAATGAACAATGAACACCGGCCGGCTACCGATGTTCCGGCACATCCTGTGAAATAAGCGCCGCAGTCGGCCCCCCCAGGATCGCCTGGCATGCCAGAATCGCATCGCGACTGGCCGCCACGTCATGCACCCGGATGATCTGGGCCCCCAGCAAGACTGCGGCGACCGATACGCCGACCGTCGCAAACAGCCGCTCGTCGACGGGACGCCCGAGCAACCGCTTCAAAAATCGCTTGCGGGAATGGCCGATGCACACCGGGCGGCCCAGTTCACGAAGTCGGCCGATGCTTGAGAGCAATTCCAGATTGTGCTCGGCGGTCTTGCCGAAGCCGATGCCGGGATCAATCGCGACCCGGTCGCGGGGAATCCCCTGCCGCTCGAGCGATTCCAGCCGCTGCTTCAGAAAGTCGCATACTTCAACCACGACGTTGTCGTAGTGCGGGTCCTCCTGCATGGTTTGCGGCGTTCCGCGAATGTGCATGCAGACGACGCCGACCCCGGTCTCGGCACAAAGCCCGGGCATTTCCGCATCGAAGGCCAGGCCCGAGATATCGTTGACGATGTGCGCTCCGGCCGCGATCGCCTCGCGCGCGACGACGACCTTGGTCGTGTCGATCGAGATCAAAACGCGCGACAGATCGGCCATTCGCCTGACGATGGGTACGACACGATGCAGTTCTTCTTCGGGGGGGACGGGAGCGGCGCCGGGGCGCGTCGATTCTCCGCCGATGTCGATGATGTCGGCCCCCTCCTCGACGAGCCGCAGCGCCTGATCGACGGCCGCTTCGGTCTCAAGAAATCGACCGCCGTCCGAAAAGCTGTCGGGGGTCGTGTTCACGATTCCCATGAACAGCGGCGTGCGGCCGATCGCCAGCGTTCGACCGCGCACCTGCCAGCACCGAAACGCCGAATCGAGTCCGCCGAGAGGATTGCCAGTAGGGAGCATAAGCGTTGGGCTCAAGTCGATCAATTATACCTCACTCGGGCATCAGTGAGACGTTCTTGGCGAGCCGTGTGCCGTAAGGTCACGGGTTTCCGGGGACGATCAAGAACCCGCCGCCTTACCGTTTGATTTGCGTCCGGTTATCGAAAACAGGCGCTATCGTACTAACGGAAACCACGAATCGGGTGCCACGGACAGTCCCGGCGCGCCGGGACTGTCCGTGGCACCCGGCAAATCCGCCACTCTTTGACTCTTGAACCCTTGAACTCTTCCACCCGCGCGCAGCGCGCCCCTACCCGAAATACTCGACCGCGTTGCGAAACAGCTTCAGCCCGGCCCCTTCGTCGGTGGTCGGTCGGTTTCGCGTCCAGTGCGGGTGCTGGGTCGAAAAAATGTGCCGCTCGGGGTGAGGCATCAAACCCAGCACACGTCCCGAAGGGTCGCACAGCCCGGCAATATCGGCAATCGACCCATTGGGGTTGTCTTCCGGCAGGTACTGCAGGGCAATCTGCCGTCGATCATGCCAGCGCGCCAAAACCTGCTCGTCGCGGATGGCGATTTTCCCCTCGCCGTGCGCCATCGGCAGGTAAATGTCGTCTATGCCCTTGAGAAACACGCTCGAACTGCCGGCCGTGCGCATCCGCACCCATTTCGCGGTATAGCGGCCGTTGTCATTCCAGGTCAGCGTGGCGCCGGGCAGCGTCGCGGCGCGGCGCGGCCAGTTCTCGGGTCCGTCGGGAAGAATTCCGGCGCGCATCAATACCTGAAACCCGTTGCAGATCCCCAGCACCAGGCGATCGGAGATGAGAAACCGGTGCAGTGCATCCCCGAGGCGATATTCGAGTTGTCCGCCGAAAATCGCACCCGCCCCCACATCATCGCCATAGCTGAACCCGCCGGGGATGCACAGAATCTGAAATTCGTCGAGTCGCGCAGGCTGCTCGAGCAGCCGAAACAGATGCATTCGTTCAGACCGCGCGCCACACGAGTCAAAAGCAAACGCCGTTTCGAAATCACAGTTGGTGCCGGGAGCTCGCAGAACCAGAACGCGCGGGGTGGGCATCGGACGCCATTCGTGGGTGTCAAAGTCGGGCCGGGACGATTGAGCCGGTATTCTAGAAAACGGGGCGGCGGCTGGCGACGGAGCGCGGTGAGGTCGGACGAGACTTTCAAAGAAAGTAGTCTTCATCGCTCCGCGTGAAGAGTGCGAACGCCAGCAACAACCAACCGGGTAATCGCACAAACACGTGATTGCCGGAGGCCATGTGGAGAAATCTTTGCGAGTGCCCGCGATCAAAGTGCCGCGTCCCGAGACTCTTCACGCGGAGCGATGAAGACTACATTAAATCCGCTGCCTCACGCCTCGCCGAAGAGGCGGCGGAGCGGTTCGCCTTCGGCCACGCGGTAGGGGCGGCCGAGCGTGTCGTGAATTTCGCTGTGCGGGTCGATGCCGAACCGCCAGAAAATCGTCGCGGCCAGATCGGCCGGTGTGACCGGGTCGACCGCCGGAAAGGCCCCCAACTTGTCGCTGGCGCCATACACCGCACCGCCGCTGACCCCTCCGCCGGCGATCAGCAGGCTGTAGCAATCGGGCCAGTGGTCGCGGCCCGCGTTGCCGTTGATGCGCGGGGTCCGCCCGAATTCGCCGGTGGCGACCACCAGCGTCGAATCGAGCAAGCCCCGTTCGTCGAGGTCGGTAATCAGCGCCGCCAGTGCGCGGTCGGCCGGCGGCAGCAGGTGATCTTTGTGATTCGCGAAGTTCTTGGTATGCGCGGCATCCCAATTAAGTCCCTGCTGCAGAAAATCGTGGACGTTGATGAAGGGAACCCCCGCTTCCACCATGCGCCGCGCCACCAAGAGGCTTTGTCCGCGCATTGGAGCGGCAAACGCATCCTGCGGCCCGCGCGGGGTCGCGGGAACCTGGGCCGACGCGCTGATGCCGTACCGCGCCCGGGTGCGCGGATCTTCCTCGGTCAGGTCGATCGCGCGGCGGACGGCGTCGGTCGCCAGCAGTTGAAACGCCTTGTCGTAGTATTTTTCCAGCGGTCCGGCGGTTTGGGCCTCAGGATCAATCGCGAGTCGCTCGAGCAGCCGGCGGCGATCTTCCAGCCGCGCGAGCGTCATCGTCTCGGGCATGACCAGCGACTCGGCGCGAAACCGATTGGCGGCCGGATCGGCGAAAACCCACAGTGGATCGTACGCCCCCCCCAGAAACCCCGCCCCCTGACAGGGAGTGTTGACCACGTTGTGAAACACAAAGGGAATGGCGGCCGAGGGGACCGCCAGTTGCCTCTCACGCTGCATGTAACCGACGATGCCGCCGTGGCTGGGAAAGAATTGCGGCGTGGGGGCGAACAGCTCGCGATCGGGGCCGCCGATGGGCCGGCCTGTGTGTGTGATGATCGAGGCCGAGTCGTGCAGCCGATAGTCGTGAGACATGCTGCGGACGATCGCCGCTTTGTGCATGACCTGCGCCAGATGCGGCAGATGCTCGGAAACGTGCAACCCGGGAACCGTCGTCGGAATCGACTGAAACTCACCGCGAACCTCAGCCGGCGCGTCGGGCTTGGGGTCGAGTGTGTCGAGGTGACTGGGACCGCCGTAATAGAAGATGAAAATGCACGAGCGGATCTTGCCCCTCTCCGGCAGCACATCATCGGTGGCCCGCGCCTCCTGAGCGCGATACAGCCCCGGCAAACTCAAGCCCGGAAGGGTCAGCCCCAAACCCGCCCCGGCGGCCGCCTGCAGCAGCGATCGACGATCGATCGGAGCCGCAACGAATGCGGTGTTGTGTGGCTTGTGTGCCATGCGGCAACCCTGGTGCCTGTCGGCTGGAAAAAATTGTCGGGTGCCACAGACAGCGATCCCGGCGTGCCGGGAGAGTCGTCCGTGTGCGCGTCTCGTTGCGCGACATCAATCACCAAACGATACATCAGCGACTATGGATACGTCAACCAGCCCAACCCTCCCGCCCTGAATCCAATCGATACGGTTTACTCAAGCTGACCCACAAACCACGAAGGCGGGATGAAATTCCACAAAGACAAGGAGTCATCATCGCTTGATGAGTCCGAACGCCGGCAACAACCAACCGGGTCATCGCACAAACTCGACCATTGGAATCTGGTGCCATCCGCGATGGCCGGGGCCAAGTGGCTTAACATGTACGAGTGCCCGCGATCACAACGCGACGTCGCGAGACGCCTCACGCGGAGCGATGAGGCCTACATTAAGCGCCTCACGCCGCCGCCGGCAGCGGAATCGTCGGCGAATTCATCGCCTCGGTGTATGCGGCGATGACATCCAGCGGCTTGCCGATCATCTGGATCTGGCCGTGATCGAGCCACAGGGCGCGGTTGCAGAATTTCAACAGCGACTGCATGTCGTGGCTGACCATCACGATCAGCCGAGCCGTGGCGATCATGTCTTCCATTCGCTTGCGCGCCTTCTTCTGGAAGGCCATATCGCCGGCACTGAGAACTTCGTCGACAAGCAGAATTTCGGGCTCAATCGCGGTGGCGACGGCGAACGCCAGCCGCACCAGCATGCCGTTCGAGTAGTGCCGCACCGGGCCGTTGAGAAAATCACCCAGTTCGCTGAACTCGGCGATATCGGCCATTTTGTCGCGCAGCGAATGTGGGGTTTCACCCTGCAGGTAGCCGCGGTAGGCGATATTTTCCCAGCCGCTGGCTTCGGGTTCGAATCCCAGCGACAAATCGAACAGCGAGCTGACGACGCCGCGGACCTTGAGTCGCCCCCCACTGGGCGGATAAATGCCCCCCAGCAGCTTGAGGAGCGTGCTTTTCCCGGCGCCGTTATGCCCGATGACTCCCAGCCGATCTCCCTCGCGAATCTGCAGGTTGATGTTCTGCAGCGCGCGAATCTCCATGAAGGGATTCACCGACCTCAGAAACATGCGGTTGACGATGAAGTCTTTGAGTGCCACGCGACGATTCTGCCGCACGCGAAACACCAGACTGACGTCGTTGAGATCAATGGAAGTCATAACTCACAATTGGAAGATAATCCGTTTCTCGCAGCGCGCGAGCGTCAGCATGGCCGCACACGCCATGAACACGGTGCTCATCTCGGCGGTGAGAATCATATTGAACTCGGGCCAGTGCCCGGCGAGCAGCGGCTCGCGCAACAGGTGCAGATACGAAGCCAGCGGGTTGTAATCGATGAGCCAGCCCAGCCCCCGCTGTTGCAGGACATTGGCCGGGTAGATGATCGGGGTGGCATAAAACAGAATCTGCAAGCCGACCTCAGACAGATGCAACACGTCGGGAAAGTGGGCCGTGCTGAATGCGGCCAGTACCGCCAGCGACCAGCCCAGGACCAACAGCAGCATCAGCGTGGGGCCCAGGCTCAAGAGCGAGGCCAGCCCGCCGAAGCCCTTGAAACTGAACCGCAGCACCAGCACGACGAGCATCGCCACCAGAAAATGAAACGAGGCCCCGAGCACGGTTCTCAGGGGGTAAATCGCCATCGGGGCCGGGAACTGGCGGATGTATTTTTCGCCCTGGAACAGACACTGACAGCCGTCTTTGGTCGACGTGGTGATGAAATTCCAGAAACACAGCCCGACCAACAGCGACGGCGCGTATTCGAACGGATCCTGGCCGAAAACCTTGCTGAAGACGGTACACAACACGGCCGTCATGGCAATCGGATGCAGCAGCGACCAGCCTAGACCCAACAGGCTGCGTCGATACCGATTGCGCAGATCCATCTGCACCAGCGAGATCCAGAAGTAGCGACACTTCCAGATCGACTTCAGGTAGCGTGACATTCCTTGTCCTTGTTCCGAGCTGCGTTCGGACGACTGTCCCACCCCAAAGCTGCCGGTCCGACCGCAGATCATGCCCTTCAACGCGGCGGTTACGTACCAGATGCCGCCTGCGGCCGCAAGACGAAATGCGGCGACGCAATCAACGAGTGCTCCTGCAACAGCGACACCAGCCTCGCCGGCGAATGCCGTTGCGACCAGCGCGACGCAAACGCTGTTGCGGTCGACTGGTAGTGCTCAAAATGTGCCGCAATTTCCCGCACGGCGTCGGCCATGCCCGCCGGGCCGTCGGGATAGATCACCCCGATGCTGCTGCGCGGCTCGATCGCGACCAGACCCTGGATCGTGACCGGTGTTGCGCTTGGGGCCGGTGTTGCGCTTGGGGACAGGGCGGTGCGTACTGAACGGCTGTGCCGAATCGCCGAGGCCAGTTGCCGGGCCATCCAGGTTCCGTCAGGCACGATCACCGGCTTTCCCGCGGCCAGCGCCTCTGACAGAATTCCCGAGCTACGGGCCTCATACGCCGCCGGATCGTAGGGCAGAAGCAGCACATCGGAGTCGAGAACAAGCTGCCGATACTCGTCGGTCCCCAGGGGTTCGGTCAACAGTCGCACCTGCGGCTCGGGCAAGGCCTTTAGCGCATTTCTTGCCGACAGTGCCGCCTGTTCGCTGCGCGACGCGCGGCAATTCGATTGAATCGAGAATTGCACCCGCCCGGTGGCGACCAGTTCGCTCCAGATGCGGCGGATCATTTCAGGCAACTGGGGATACCCCTTTTCACCGCGGGCATCCCCCACGTAGGCCAGTTTCAACGGTGTGGTCGACACTCGATCGACCGCCGGCAAGCAGCGATAGACCCGATCGACGGGAATCGGCAGCGTAAAGAACGCCCCGGCCTGCAAGGCGTTGTACTGCAAGGTCAGTTCGTCGGTGTCGGTGTAGAGAAACAGTCGCGAGTCGGCAGCAGCGCTGCGCAAGCCACGCAACCCTTTCTGCAGCGATCGAGTGGCCCGCCAGTCTTCGGGGCGATGGGGCGCGCTCCGGGGAAACACATTGAAATGAAATTCGAGATGCCATGAGGCACGTCGTGCCGCCGGAAACGCCCGCAGCAGGCGTGTCACCCCCACAACTTCAGTCCAGGTCGCGTTCGGAACGAACACGAGATCGTCGGTCGTGACCGATAACTCTTCGAGCAGGCGCTGCGTGTCTGCGGCGAAACGCCGGGCACGCCAGCGGTCGCGTCCCTGTTCGAACACCGCCTGCAGCGGTTCGCCGCGCGGCCCGACGCGGCGCAGGGCCGAAACCGCGTAGCTCAACAGCCGCAAACCCGGGTTGCCGGCTTGATGCGTCCACAGTCCGTCGCGGTACTGCGCGCGAACCGGCCAGCCCCCGCACCAGGTCACCTGACACTGCCGATGTCCCGCCAGAACGCCTTCGAAGCCGATCTCGGCCGCGGCCCGCAGGACGTTGTGCGCAAACTCGTGGTGGTGTCCCACGGTGCTGACCAGCGGTGGATCGATCAGAATGAAACGGCGCATGCTCACGGAAACACGAGGATGAGATTGATCAAGTTCGAATAGGAACCGTAGAGCAATTACTGGATGATACGCGCCAGGAGGTCTTTCGATCGTCGCCTTTCGCTCCGCGAAAGGAAGTGCTTTCGCGGAGCGAAAGGCGACATTCATTTCGTTCTCAGGGTGCCACGCCGATCGGCGTTTCAATTCCTTTCCCGGAGGGAAGGAACGAAGTGCCGACTCCTGGCGTATCGATATTTTGAACGACAAAGTTGCGCACGAATTCGAGGACCGTGCTGCGAGTTTCCGGCACGTCGAGCCGGGCATGCAGCGCGCGCAGATCGACCTCACAGTGCATACGGGGGCTGCCCGGCTGGACCGCGACGCTCGTCCCCATTTGCTGCTGCACTTCCTGCAGCGAGATCGTCCCGCGACCGCAGACGTTGAAGGTTTCATGAGTGACCTGGGCGTCGACCAGGCTCAGCACGAGCCGCGCGGCTGCCTCGGTTTCGAGAAACTGCAGCCGGCTTTCGGGGTCGAGCCACAAGGGTCCGCCGCTGAGGATGTCGTAAATCGCGTTCTTCTTCAGCCCCGGGCCGACGGCGCCCCCCAGGCGGGCAATGAGCCAGCGTTTCGCGGTGTGCCGCACGCACTGTTCGGCCAGCGCCTTGTGAAATCCGTAGGGACTTTGCGTGGCCGGATCGAGCAGCGTCGCTTCGGCCGTCGGGCTGCCGGGCGAGCAGTCGGGGTAGACGTCGATGCTCGACAGATAGACATAGCTGCCGTATTCGAAATCGACGAGGCTGCTGCGGACGCTGCGGACCGAGGCGTCGAAATCGTCCAGGGGCGATCGACGTGCCAGGAGCTTGCTGGAGTTGCCGTTGGCGTTGATGAACAGGTCACACCGGCGGCCGCGAAATTCGGAGTAATTGTCGCGGGTAATGATCTGGAACTCGCGCCCCTGTTGCGCCAGGGCGCGGGCAAACCCCGAACCGTAGAAGCCGCGTCCACCCATCAGGAAAATCATAAGTTTTGACTCGTGATCATGTTTCAATCCGCAGGCGACTGCATTGCAAATTGTCCGATGGGTCTGCGGGCGGTGGTTAGGACCGAAGGCGCGGTGGGTGGTACCAAAACGTAGTGTGGACTTTAGTCGACACGAAGAACTCCATTATTTCGGGTTTGACGACACGATACGATTTTTCGTGTGGACTAAAGTCTACAAACGAATTCCCTCACCGCGGTGGGAATAGTTCCGCGACAGCCAGGTGATTGTTTTTTCAAGTCCGGCCCGCAGCGGCGTAGGACACTCGAGACCCAGGCCGTGCATCCGTTTGACGTCAAAGATCTTGACCATCTGCCCGTCGGGCTTGTTTGCATCCCAGACGATGTCGCCGCGATAGCCGGTCAAGTCGCGAATCGTCTCGGCCAGCTCGCGAATCGGAGTCGCCGTGCCGGATGAAAGGTTCACCGGTTCGCTCGAATCGTAATTCTCGATGAACCAGGGGATGGCGCGGGCCACGTCGCCGGCATACACGAAATCGCGCTGCGGTTTGCCGGTGCCCCACATTTCGACGACCGGCAGGCCGCTCAGGCCGGCTTCGAAATAGCGCCGCACCATCGCCGGCACGACGTGCGATTCACTCGTGCGGAAATTGTCGTACTCGCCATACATGTTGCCGGGAACGACGACGACCGAGTTGAGGCCGTACTGCCGGCGATAGGCCCAGCTCGCCACCAGCCCCATCTTCTTGGCGCTCGAGTAACCGGCACTCTCGGGCTGAGGAAACCCCTGCCACATCTGGTCTTCGCTGATCGGCGATTTCGACGTGGCAGGGTAGCTGCAGCCCCCCATCGGATAAATCAATTTCCCGATCTTGTTCCGCGCGGCCTCTTCGAACATCAGCGTCGTCAATAGCGTGTTCTGATAGTAAAAGTCGGCGGGAAATTCGCGGTTGGCTCCGATTCCGCCCGAGTACGCCGCCAGGTGTACGACGACATCGGGCCGGCGCTCGCCGAACATTCGCCGCACGGCGACCGGGTCGATCAGGTCGTAATCGCGGCGCGAGAGTCCCGCCACCTGATCGGGACCGTACCTCTCGATCAGGATCGGCAACAGATGCCGCCCCAGAAAGCCGGTCGATCCCGTGACGACAATCCGCTTGGCACTCATCGAAAACCTCACCTTGTGCAAAGACCCAGGCGAGCCGTGGGGGTTTATCCCCCCGGACCCACCGGGGTAAACCCGGTGGCTCGCTGGCTCGGCTTATGCGGCCCGCGGGATAGGCATTTCACGAAAGGCGGCGATCGAACGGCCGGCCCGCTCGGCCTCGAGTGCCGCGTAGTCTTCACCCGCTTCGTAAAAGATGATCTGCGTTCCCGCCGACTCGAACTGAAATGGCACATGCACCAGTCCCTGCAACTTGTCTTTGACGGTCTGCTGCCGATCAGGGGGCACAAACAGCAAGAGGAAGCCTCCGCCGCCGGCTCCGGTGAGTTTTCCGCCAAGCGCGCCCGCCGCGCGGGCCGCGTCGTACAAAGCGTCGACCTGCGGGTTCGAGACGTGTGCGCCGAGGCTGCGTTTGGCGGTCCAGGCTTCGTGCAGCAGTTCGCCGAACGCCGACAGATCGCGCTCGCCGGCGAGAATTTCGGTCCCTTCGTCGACGAGATCGCGCATCAGTCGCATTTGCCGGCGTTTGGACTGCAAGTCGGTGACGTAGGTTCTCGCGATGTCGGACGACGTTCGCGCAATGCCGGTGAAAAACAGCATCAAATGGCTGTTGAGATCGTGGATCCGCTCGCGAGCGATCGTCAGCGGGACCACCGAGATTTCGCCATCGGCATGAAAGATGACCTGCCGCAGGCCTCCGTGGGCCGCCAGCACCTGGTCCTGGCAGCCGACCGTTTCCTGGAGCAGGGTCTGTTCGACGTAGATCCCTTCGCGGGCGAGTTGGTGCTTGCTGGGCATCTGCCCCAACAGCGCATACAGCGCATGCAGCAACCCTACTGTGAATGACGAACTCGAACCCATCCCGCTTCGCGCGGGAAGGTCGTTGTCGCAGTGAATTTCGAGGCCGCGCTCGATGCGCAGGTACTTGAGAATCTCGCGAACCGCCGGGTGGCCGATTTCGTCGATGGTGCGGCAGTTCTCGATTTTCGAGTACACGATCCGCATGCGGTGTTCGAAAAACGGCGGCAGATAGCGGCACGTCAGGTAGCAATACTTGTCGATCGTCGTCGCCAGCACTGCCCCGCCATGCTCGCGGAACCAGGCGGGGTAGTCGGTCCCCCCCCCGAAAAACGAAATGCGAAATGGCGTACGACTGATGATCATCCGTGATCCCCCCCTGGTTTTCGCGGCCCGCTACGAGCGTACAATCCCGCTCGCGGCGAACCGTATCGCAGCCGGAAATCTCTGTCAATACGTGGTTTGGGACGCGGCGCACGGGCGACACCCGGACTCTGCAGAACGCAGAGGGATTCGGCAGGGTGAAGAATCGGATTAGTGCAACGGGGAATAAACTCATCCACGAAGCCGAGCGAGAGATGTGCCTGTGTGAGGTGGTGGTCGATCGCGATTTCGTGCGTTCACGATTGCGCCGTCATTTGAGGTGCGATATTATCGGCGGACCTGCCGGCGGCAAAGCCAGTGCTCCTGCGGCAGCGAGAATCAGGCTGGGGATCAATGTCGCGAATAGCATCGCCGGGCTGGAGGCATGGTCGATCGTCCAGCTCACAAGTCCGGCGACGATCAGGCCGCTGGTTCCCCACGACAACCCCATCGTCAGGGCCGACGCCATGCCGGCATCTTGCGGAAAGATCTGATGCGCGTACGACACCATCGCCGGCGTGGTACCGACCAGAACGACGCCGGTGGGAATCAGCAACAGTACCATCAGCCAGGTTGGGCATCCTGGAATGCTCAACCCTGCCATCAGCGGGATCGCCCCCAGGGCGCTCCAGATCATCACCGATCGCTCGGTGCCGTGGCGGAATCTCGTCCCGACGAGCAGCATTCCCAGGCTGCCGCTGGCCAGAAACAGGCTCTGCATGTTGCCGATGACGCTGGTCTCGAACCCGCGGGCCTCGAGCGTAAAGGCCAGCGCCTTGGTCAGCCCGGCGTTGGGGACGACCCGCAATGAGCACACCGTCAACAGGAGCAGCGCAAGTTTCCAGCGGCTGCCAAGCTGCGGAGCATGCAGTGCGTGAGCCGGGGGCGCCGCGGCTTCCGCACCCGTCGCAGTACGCCGCAAAATCCAATGCACCGCTCCCAGCAGAGCGATGGCCGGGAGGGCCAGCCAGATCAGCGAGGTCAACCCCCAGGCTTCGGTCAGGTTGCCGCTGAGCATCGGCCCCAAAGCCAGTCCGGCCGTTCCGCCCACCATGAACAGCGACAGTCCGCGGGTCCGCTGCCCGGGAAGGGCCAGTGACGACGTGACGGCAGCCTCAGGGTGAAACGATCCCACAGCGATATATCCCACCGTCAACAGGAGCCCCAGCATCGCCGGAGTTCCAGCGAAACCCAGCGCACACAGCGTTGCCGCGGCGACCATCGGACCCAGCCAAAGCAAGTACCGCGACCCCCAGCGATCCTGCACGAAACCAAACAGAAGCTGGCTGAAGTTTGGAGCCACCTGCGTCAGCGATACCAGGGCAAAGAACTGCCACTGGGTCAGGTGCAGAGAATGTCGCAATTCGGGCCACAGCGGTTCGATGAACATCGCGACGGCATCGACCAGCGCATGGGTCATTGCCAGGCAGAAAATGGGCAAATAACGATTCATGCCGTAAATAGAGCCTCTCAAACTTGAACCTGCGCCCAGCGACCGCGGGCAAAATAAATCGACGCGACAATTGCACGCACCGTAACATCAGCGCACATCCCGGCCCAGGCGCCGATCAACCCCAATTGACAGACGATTCCCAGCAGGTAGGCCAGCGGCAGGCGGACCACGAAAATTCCCACCAGGTTCAGCACCAGCACCGACCGGGTGTCGCCCGACCCGCGAATCCCGTGGATGTAGACGATCATCAACGCCAGAGGAATCTGATACCATGACAAAAACCGCAAAGCCGGCGTGCCGATCTGCCGCACGACCGCCTCTTTGGACATGATGGCATAGATCCAGTCGGCGGCCAGCAGGTACACCGCCGCCCCCAGAAGCGCCACGAACAAGGCCTGGCGCGCCGCTTCGTTTCCCAGTCGTCGGGCACGATCGGGCCGACCCGCCCCCAGGCTTTGCCCGATCAGGGTTGCCGCCGCGTAGCCCCAGGCGGTCGCCGGCAGATACGTGAGCGCCTCGGCCTCCATCCCGATCATGTGGGCGGCGGTGTAGGCCTTGCCGGCCGCATCGTCTCCCAGTCGCGCAATGATCATCAGAAACAGCCACTGCCCCGACCACATCAGCACCCCATCGAGCGCCGCGGGTGCACCGATCCGCAAGATCCGCCGCACATCGTCAGCGTGGGGCATCAACAGGGCTTTTTGCAAGCGCAGCCCGCTGACGCCGCGCGCGAGTACTGCGAGCATCAGCAAGCCGCCGCAAAGCCGTGCGACGACCGTTCCTCTCACGATGCCGTCGATTCCCCAGGGCTCAATCGGACCCAGGCCGAACACCAGCGTGCTGGAGACGATGATGTTCAGCACATTGACGACCCCGAGAATCAGCATCGGCGAACGCATGTCGCCTACGCCGCGCAGCGCCGCCGACCCGATCAGGCAAAAACCATACAGCAACTGCCCCCAGGCGTCGGTTCGCAGGTAGTCGACGGCAACGCGCGCCGATTCTCCGTCGAGCCGCTGCATCACGGCATAGGCGGGCGCCAGGGTATACAGCAGCAGAAAGATCAGGATCCCCAGGAACCCCGCCAGCGTCATCGAGCGGCAGGCGTAACGATTGGCTTGATCGAAGTCACCGGCCCCGTGCGAACGGGCGACGAGAACGGTCGTCCCGGTCCCGACCAGCAGAAAAATCAGGGTCGCCAGCCAACTGACGTACGAGGCGATACCGACCGTCGTCGTGTACAGACCCGCTTCATGCGAAGGGTTGCTGACCTGCCCGGCCAGCCAGACGTCAAACAGCCCGACGCAATAGTTGAGAAACTGCTCGCCCAGGGCGGGCAGTGCGAGGGTGAACACTTCGCGCCGCACGTCGCTGCGAGTCTTGCTTTCAGAATCGTTGCCCGTCGGCGCCGGCAGAGAGTCAGCCATTGCGCAACGGGTATCCCAGCTCGTCGAGCTTTGTTCGGATCAGTGACGCGACCTGGCGTGCGCACGATTCATCCTGCATCAATAGCGCCATCATCGACAGAGACTCCAAGAAATTCGTTGATCCGGTCGACCAGCCAGTTTTTTTCATCATCGCCCAGCGCCGTCCCGAATTTTGCGGCAGCCGGCGTCCCGCGGACTTCGATCCGATAAACCGGCGTGTCGTTCTGCTGATACGACTCGACGAGTTCGGCCCTTGAATCAGGACCGAGTACGGTTTCGTGCAGCCGCTTGCGATTGAAAAACTTCTTTTGCACGGCGACTCGCTCACGGTCGAGCAGCAGCAAGGTGCGCTCGTATTTCATTTTCAACCACAGGTATTCCATTCCCAGTCCGACCGCCCAGAACAAAGACAAAAAGGAAATGACAAGCCAAAGCGACGGCGCGTCGCCCCCTTTGTCTTTCAAGATTCCGACCAGCATTGCCGGCGTAATGAGGCCCATGAACCCATTCCAGATCAGGGCGAAGCAACCCACAACGCCCGACTGCTTTCCGCCGCCGGGGATGAACAGCACCAGTCGATCGCCGCTCGATTCGACGACTCGAATCAAACTTTTCTCCGGTGGCTTCGGCAAAGTGTGTGGGTTGGCGTCGAGTTCAGGGCGCCGGCCGCTCTCGTCCGGTTCGCCGCCGTCAACTGCGGCAGCCGGCAGGTCGGGCACGTCGACAACCGCCGGTTCGGGCAGCCCGAGAGCCGAGAGATCGGTCCCGCAGAAGGGACATTCGGCCCGCCCGGTCTTTTCAATCAGGTCGGGCTCGATTTCAGCGCGACAGGTCGGGCAGGTGAATTCGGCCATCGGTGTTGCGCCGCCGATCCGGTCAGGAATTGAGAAATCGCCAACAAGGCAGCGTGCGATTTCGCGAGCTGTACCGCTTTACCCTCAGCAACGCGGCGAATCGTCTACCGGATCAACCCTTCATCCTGCAGCAGGTCGATCGCGTCGCCGACCGCGACCACGGTCTGGTCGATGTCGGCGGCTGCGTGGGCCCCCGACAGCATCGCCCGCCAGCCGAAGAAGTCGACGCCTCCCATCAGCAAGGCCACGCGGAAGGCGTGCGTCAGCTTCGAATCGATCTTGCTGTCGAGCTTGACGAGCGAGTTGTTATAAGGAATGAACGCGTCGGAATCGGGCCGCGGGCCTTCGTAGTTGGGAACGATTGTCGCCCCCGAGAATTCGCCGTACGCGATCCAATTGACGTTTTTGCGCTCGAATAACTCGTTCAGATCGGTTCGCAGCTTACGACCCATTTCATTGGCGACGCGGCACGGTTCGCCGGTGGCCACGACCCCGAGTGCTGCGACCCCCGCGGCGGCTGACAGCGGGTTGCCGTTGTACGTGCCGGGGTGCTTCATCTTCTTACCATAGGGATTGTCGAATTCGAGCGCGGCCATCAAATCGGCCCGACCCCCCAGGCACCCGCCGGGGAGACCGCCGGCGAGAATCTTGGCCATGGTGGTCATATCGGGGCAGATGCCATAGTGCCCCTGCGAACCACCGGGAGCCACGCGGAAGCCCGTGATCACCTCATCGAAAATCAGAATGACCTTTTTGCGGGTCGTGATCTCACGCAGCCCGCGCAAGAATTCGCCGCGCATCGGCACCAGCCCCCAGTGTCCGCCGGTGCCTTCGACGATGACGCAGGCGGGATCCTGCTCGTCGATCGCCCGTTCGAGCGCCGCGAGATCGTTGGGGGGGACGACCACGAGGTCGTCCAGCACGCCGCCGGTGATGCCCGGCATGCTGAAATCGCCCGTGTCGTACGGCGGGTCGGCGGCAGGAATCAGCAGGTCGTGCCAGCCGTGAAAGTGACCGGCGAACTTCAGCACTTTGCGCTTGCCCGAAATGATTCGGCACAGGCGCAGCGCCATCAATGTGGCTTCGGTTCCGCTGTTGACGAACCGCATGCGTTCAACCGAAGGGATCAGCCGCTGGACCGCCTCGGCCCATTCAATTTCCTGTTCATGGCAGGCACCGGGGTGCGTGGCCCGCGCGGCCTGGGCCTGGACCGCCTCAACAACCGCGGGATGGCTGTGCCCCAGCAGCAGCGAGCCGTGACCCATCCAGTAGTCGATGATCTCATTATTGTCGGCGTCGTACTTCTTCGACCCGGCGGCGCTCTCGATGTAAACCGGAAAGGGTTGCAAAAATCGGCCGTCGTGCGTCACGCCGTTGGGAAACACACGCTTGCCGCGTTCGAATAGCTTTGCCGACGTTGGAAACTGATCACGATAGGCGGCCGTCAGCGAACGAGATGTCGTCTGAGACATTTTGAGTCACCCGTTATCCACAAGTCATTGAACAAAAAAGATACGCGGCCTTCGGCCGCAACCAAAATAAAGAAGGGAACCACGAATCTGACGAATGAAACGAATAAGGAATGGCCTTTGTGCCGGAGTCACCTTATGGAATTTGATGCTGTTTAATTCGTTCGTCTTGTCCGTCATTCGTGTCCTTCGTCAGATTCGTGGTTAACCTCGTCACTTTTTCACGGGAATCCCGAAGTCTCCCGCGAAGTCGCGCCAGAACGAATGCACGTGGTTGGCGTTGTTCTGGGTGTTGTTGTACTCGATGATAAACGTCGGTCCCTGAACGCGGTACTGGTGCCGCTTGTTGCGATCGACGTCGCCCCACCAGGCAAAATGAATCTTTTCGAACCCGGCCGCCGTGATCGCAGCGCGGCGCTGGCTGGACACGTCGAGGGGCATGTTCTTCAGGTATTCGTTGAGCAACTCGGCCAACAGCTTTTTCTGGTCGTCGCTCATCTTCGCCGCCGGAAGGCCGACGGGCGGGGTTGTTTCGGCCTGGGTCGTGTTCGGCCCGCCCTGCGCGTTGCCGCCGCGCAGGTCATCGGGGGCCTTCGGATCGACATGCACGACCTTCAACTGCTCGGGGGTGCATAGCTTGAGAATCTGCCGCGCCAGGTCTTCTTCAGTCCCCAGGACACGAATCGAACGTTCGGGACCGGCATCAATGAAGGCCGGGTTCGCACCGAAGAATTCGGGGGTGGTGCCGATCACGACTCCCTTATCGAGCGTGTAGTTGAGTGAAATGTGATGCCCTTCCAGTCGCCAGCCCCAGGGGCCGGTGGCCGTCGGCGTGCCGAACACGCTCAGGTAGTATTTGCCGGGGTTGCGCCGCTCGCGACGCTCTTCCCGCTCGCCCCCTTCCAGAAGGTACAGCACTTCTTCGAGGCTCATGATGCTCATGGTCTGATCGTAGCCGGCTTTCGACAAGCCGCTTGCGATCAGTTCGTGTGCGGCTTTCAGGGCAGGCCCTTCGAGATCGCGCAGCGGCAGGCCTTTACGGACGCGAGGGATGAAGTGCCAGTTCAATCGCTCGGGATCATCGTAGGGAAAAGTCGCCAGCGCCAGTTGCTCGCGAGGCACGGCATCGCGGAACCGCTGTGCCGCCTGAAACATCGCCTGGCCCGAAGCAGGAAGTTGCTCGCCCTGTGCCCAGAGCAGTGCTCCCATAGCGGCCAACACGATTGCCGAAACTACAAGCCGCGTCGAACGGGGTTTCATGACGGTTGATCCTGTCGTTCAAGTTGGGGTGGTTGATTGATTCCGAAGAAATCGTTGGGTTAGCCGGGGGGCCAGGCCAGTGCGCGGCCTCCCAATAGATGTACATGCAGGTGGTCGACCGATTGTCCGCCGTCGGGGCCGCAGTTGACGACGATTCGGTAACCGTTGGCCAGTCCCAGTGTCTGGGCCACCTGGCGGGCCGTTGTCAGCAAATGCCCCAGCAATGCCGAATCGTCATCGGCAGCGTCGGCCAGAGAAGGGATCTCCTTCCGCGGAATAACCAGCACGTGCGTCGGGGCCTGTGGGTTCACATCATGAAATGCCAGGCAGCGATCGTCTTCGAAAACGATCCTCGCCGGGATCTCCTTGTCGATGATGCGTTTGAAAATTGTTTTGCCGGCCATAGCGGGAGGCTTTCTGTTGTTTGCGGCAGCATACCGCATCGGCGGGTGAATCTCAAACTCCGGCACCCAACATCGAAGTCTCCGGCACCCGCAGGCGTCGGCAACTGGCCCGCTCCTGTCGGTCGGCGTATACTGCACGGAGTCGATTGCCGAAATTGGAGGAATAACGAACGGAGCGCCGACGCTCCAAGGCGGGCCTCAGCGAGATTGGCCGATGATGATTTATGTGCTGTTGTGCGCGGTCCTCGCGGCCGATGACCCGGTTCGCATCCAGCCCCCGGCGGCGGAGCAAGTCCGATTCTTCGAAACCTCGGTGCGGCCGGTGCTGGTGGAACACTGCGTGGCGTGCCACGGCCCGAAGAAGCAATGGGCCCGATTGCGCCTGGATTCTCGCGAGGCCCTGTTGCGCGGCGGCGACACGGGTGCGGCGGTTGTCCCCGGCAAGCCGGATGAGAGTCTTCTGATCCGTGCGGTGCAGCACACCGATGACGATCTGAAGATGCCCAAGGAAGGAAAACTTTCCGATCGGCAGATTGCCGATCTGGTTCGCTGGGTCGAAACGGGAGTAGCCTTCCCGGAAACGCCGACGGCGGGCAGGCCGAGCCGCGACCCGAACCACTGGGCCTTCCAGCCGCCGATTGATCCGCCGGTTCCCGCTGTCACGAACAGCGACTGGCCGCAATCGCCGGTCGATCGCTTTATACTGGCGAAGCTCGAAGCCGCCGGCCTGCCCCCCACGGAAAAGGCCGACAAGCGGACACTGATCCGCCGCGTGACATTCGACCTGACCGGGCTGCCGCCGACCCCTGCCGAGATCGACGCGTTTCTGGCCGATTCCGCAGCGGACGCCTACGCGAAGCTGGTCGATCGTCTGCTCGATTCAACCGCCTACGGCGAGCGCTGGGGGCGGCATTGGCTCGACGTCGCGCGGTATGCCGATTCCAACGGCCTCGACGAAAACGTCGCGCACGGCAATGCCTGGCGGTATCGCGACTACGTGGTCGAGGCGTTCAACCGCGACAAGCCGTTCGACCGCTTCATCGTCGAGCAACTTGCCGGCGACTTGCTGCCGGCAGCCGACGAAGCCCAGCGGCACGAGCAGTTGATTGCCACCGGGTTCATTTCGATTGGGCCCAAGGTGCTGGCCGAGGTCAACGAGCCCAAAATGCGGATGGACATCGTCGACGAGCAGCTCGATACCGTCGGCCGGGTGTTTCTGGCGATGACGCTGGGTTGCGCCCGCTGCCACGATCACAAGTTCGATCCGATCGGGACGGACGACTACTATGGCCTGGCCGGGATCTTCAAAAGTACTCGGACCATGGACACCTACATCAAGGTCGCCAAATGGCACGAGAACGAGTTGCCCTCAGCCGCGACGACGGCCCTAAGGGCCGAGTATGAAGCGAGGCTTGGCGCGAAGAGGCAAGCCATTGCGGACTTTGTTGCTGAGGCGGACAAGCAGGTTCGCGCGAATCTCGGGCCCGAGGCCGAGCCGGCCGAGAATCTTGCGACGCTGTACCCTGACGCGACGAAGGCCGACTTGACGAAGCACCGCGACGAGCTTACGGCGCTGGAGAAGTCACCGCCCGATTATCCCGCGGCGATGGGGGTGACTGACGATCAGGTGATCGACGTGGCGATTCATGTCCGGGGCAATCCGCTCAAACTGGGTGAAGTGGTGCCGCGCCATACGCCGCCGGTCGTGCGCGGGGCGCACATTTCGCAGTTTACGCCGGCGGAAAGCGGTCGTCGTCAACTGGCCTTGTGGCTGATCGATCCCGAACATCCCTTGACCGCGCGGGTCATCGTCAATCGCGTCTGGCGTTGGCATTTCGGCAAGGGGCTGGTGCGCACGATCGATAACTTCGGGTTGCTCGGCGAAGCGCCGTCACACCCTGAATTGCTCGACTGGCTGGCGCGTCAATTCGTCGCCGGGGGCTGGTCGTTCAAAACGCTGCATCGACTGATTCTGAACTCCAGCGTCTACCAGCAGTCCAGCTCGCCGTCGGCCGAGATCGCCGCGCGCGATCCCGAGAACCGGCTGTTCGGACGAGCCAGTGTGCGGCGGCTGGATGCCGAAGAGGTGCGCGATGCGCTGCTGGCGGTCAGCGGGCAGCTCGATGCAACCGTCGGCGGCTCGTTGCTGAAGGTCAAGAACCGCGGCTACCTGTTTGACCACACCTCCATCGACCTGACCGATTACACGAGCCGGCGGCGTTCGCTGTATCTGCCGGTCATCCGCAACAACGTGTACGACCTGTTTCAATTGCTGGATTTTCCCGATCCGGCGGTTCCCAACGGCGACCGGGCGATGACGACCGTGGCCCCGCAGGCGCTGCTGATGCTCAACAGCGATTTGGTGATGCAGTCGGCCGACGATTTCGCAGGGCGGCTGTTCGCCGAGCCGGGCAATGACGAGCAGCGGCTCTCGAGAATGTATGTGTTCGCCTATGGTCGCGAGGCGACACCTCGGGAACGGGAATCGGGGCATGCCTTTCTGGCCCAGGTCGATCGGGCGCTGACGGCGACCGAGCCGGATGCCGCGCGGCGGCGTCGCCAGTCGTGGAATGTGCTGTGCCAGGTCGTCGTCGCGGCCAATGAGTTCATTTATATTCAATAGCAATCGGGGTTCGATAACAGACGGGAAACAAGCGATGCCTTTCGAGGGGTTTGGTTCGCACGGGCTTCACCTTCCCATCTCGCGCCGGCAGGCGTTGATGAAATCGGCCGCCGGATTCGGCTCGCTGGCGTTGGCCTCGCTGTTGACCGAGAGTCCGCGCGCGGCACCGGCCGCAGGTTCTGTCGACCCGCTGGCCCCCCGAGCGCCGCATCATCCCGCTCGTGCCAAACGGGTCATCTTTCTGTTCATGAGCGGCGGACCCTCGCAGGTCGATACATTCGACTTCAAGCCGCTGCTGACGCGCGACAACGGCAACCCGCTTCCTTTCGACAAGCCGAAGATCCAATTCAACAGCACCGGGAATCTGTTGAAATCGCCGTGGGAGTTTCAGCAGCACGGCGCGAGCGGGCTGTGGGTCAGCGAACTGTTTCCGAACCTGGCCCGGCGCGTCGACGACTTGTGCATGGTGCATTCGGTGTACGGCACCAACCCCGCGCATGGCGGCGCGGTAATGAAACTGCACACCGGCAGCGACAACTTCATTCGCCCCAGCCTGGGATCGTGGGTCAGCTACGGACTGGGAACCGAAAACGGCAATCTGCCGGCCTTCGTCACCATCTGCCCGACGCTCGCCTTTGGAGGGATCAACAACTGGAGTTCGGCGTTTCTGCCGGCCGCCTACCAGGGAACGCCGCTGGGCAACGCGAGCATCGCCTCGGATCAGGCCAGGGTGAAGTACATCGCCAATTCGCGACTGTCGCGGGAGATGCAACGCCTGCAGCTCGACCGGCTGTACGCGCTGAACCGCGAGCATCAGGCACGAACCGCGATCGAAGATTCTCTGGAGGCCCGCATCAATTCGTTCGAACTGGCATTTCGCATGCAGTCCGAACTGCCAAAGATCGAAGACCTTTCGGGAGAGTCGGCGGCAACGCACGCGTTGTATGGTCTCGACAACCCGGTCACGGCGAATTTCGGACGGATGTGCCTGATGGCCCGCCGCTTTGCCGAGTCAGGCGTACGATTCATTCAGGTAACGCACAACGACAACAAGGTCCAATGGGACCAGCACGCCGATCTCAAAGACGGTCACGAGAAAAACGCGAGGGAAGTCGATTTGCCGATCGCCGGGCTGCTGTACGATCTCAAAGCGCGCGGGCTGCTCGACGACACGCTCGTGTGGTGGGGGGGCGAATTCGGTCGCACGCCCACCGCCGAAGGCAACAACGGCCGCGACCACAACCCCGACGGGTTCACGATGTGGCTGGCCGGCGGCGGCGCCAAAGGGGGGCTGCGGTATGGCAGTACCGACGATTACGGCTATTTTGCGGCTGAGAATAAAGTCCACATTCACGACCTGCACGCCACGATTCTCGATCTGCTGGGCCTCGACCACGAACGGCTGACTTACCGCTATGCCGGCCGCGATTTTCGGCTGACCGACGTCGAAGGCAACGTCGTTCGGGAGTTGTATGCGTAAGGCCCATCGAAAAAGGTAGCGGGTCAGTTTGATTCAGACTTGCCATCTGGAAACCGGCCGGGAGGGTTGACGGGCAATGGACGGGTCAGCCGGTAAGCCACGAAGAAGAGTATGGCATAAGCTGCGAATCCGCTGAGCCAATCTTCAACTGGCATCCTGCCGCCGGAGAACTCGACGACTGCGCTGCACAGCAGCATTCCGAGGCTAGCGAAGCACAGGATCAGACTAATGCGACTGACGATTCCCATCTTCAGATTGTACCGCGGCGGGGCGGGGTCGGCATGGGAAAATGGCGCTACGGCAATTCCGGTTCAGGAGCGAAACGAATGTTGTTGGCATTCACGTCACTGAGATAGATGCCGAGCGATCTCAACTCCGAAAGCAGACTCTTGACAACAGGCCATCGATTTTCGAATGTTTCCGCCCAGGTTTCTTCTTGCTCAATCCTTTGTTCCCGGTCATACTTCGCGAGAGGATTGAAATCGACTCCGGCCGATGCAAAATCGACGATAAACGGCGGAGTCACGAACTCCATTTCGATGACCATCAGCTCATCGTGATGCCCAATAAGGCGCGGGACGTAAAATCCGCAGAGTTGCCCGATATCCTTTTCTTTTAGTCTCAGGTAGACCGCGAGTTCTTTTCGATAAAGGTTTTCGAATCTCAGCGCTTTTACGGCTGTGCCGGAGTGTGTGGCCAAAACGATGCCATCCTGGCCGAACCCGATGGTATCGCCAAGCTTCAAGCCCCGCCGTTTTGCGTATTCAGTGGCCCGTGATATTCCATCGACATCCATATGCAGTGTGAACCGATTCAGGAACGATATTCGGCCGAAGTACGGCTGGAGTTGATTGCGGCCGGTCAGGTATTCGACTTAGCCAAGTCTGGTCCGGGGTATGCCTATTTGAGGAATCCTGCGGAAATACCTGCCGGGCACGCCGTTTTTGTAATGACAATTGACGGCCGCAGGCACAAATGGGACGTCCGATTGACGCGGGATGTCGTACCAATCGGCGAAAAGATTGAATTTCAAGTCATTTCCGGCCCTGAATCAGACAAGCCGATTGAATTCGAAGCGCCAAACGTCAAGCAACTCTTGCTGTTCCCCGATTGTAAACCGGCTTGACGGGTCTGTCTCCGATCCCAATCGTCCGGCGGCAGTCTCCTCCACGATTTCCACGAGACGGATCGCTTCCCAGCGAGCGATCGGCGACTGTTGATGTCTCTGGCGTGACCGTCCGCCGAAAAACCTCATATTGACCGGTGCCCGGCACCTGCGTAGGATTCCCGCCTCGGCGGCTTGAGGGGGCTTTCTGAAAGACCGTTCCGGTCGGAAGCGACGTGTCATGCCTCGCAAGCGTGCGGTAATCGCCGTTGGGCTGCTGGCCGGTCTGGGCCTCCTGGGAGGCGGGGCGGCGTGGCTGCTGATGCACCAGCCTGGGTTTTATCGAGCCGCCCTGCAGAGCGAACTGCCCCCCGACGAGCGGCGCGAGCAGGCCCGGCAGTTCGAGAAATCCACGGTCGAACTGGTCAACGACATCCGCCATGAAGAGCGCTGGGCGCAGGAATTCAGCGAACAGGCGGTCAATAGCTGGCTGGCTGATGAATTGCCGACGCGCTTTGCCGAGTGGCTTCCCGAAGGGGTCCAGTCGCCCCGCGTCAAGTTCGTGCCCGACGGCCTGTGGATCGCGTTTCGGACGCAGCACGGCGCGTGGTCGGGGGTGATCAGCAGCAAGGCGCGAGTCTGGGTGGCGAGCCCCAATTCGCTGGCGATCGAGATTCGCTCACTCAATGCCGGGATGCTGCCGATCCCGGTCGACGAGGCCGTGGGGGATTTCGTCGAGGGGCTGAATGCGAAAGGCTGGCGTGCCGAATGGAAGCGCTCGTCCCGGGGAGACGCCCTGCTGCTGTCGCTGGACGACGCGCTGTCGGACGATTCGTCCGAGCGGCCGGTGCTGGAAGCGATCGAATTGTCGGCGGGGCGGCTGCGAGTCTCCGGTCGTCGCCAGTCGCCCGTGCGCACGGCCCACAAGCCGACCGGCAGCCGGTCGGCCAACATGCCGACCGGCAGCCGGTCTCAGGATGACGTTTCGTCAGACCGCGAATCGTCGACGAAATGATACAGCCAGCCCCCGCCGGTGCCGTTTTGCCGTAATACAGCGCGGCCGGCGATTTTGCGTCCCCTCAGCTCGACCTCAAGCCGGTCCGGGCTTTCGGCCAGGGGCAGGTATTCGCCGCAGTCCCAGCGCGTGACGCGGCCCCGGTTGCCGCTGACGGGTCCTTCGTAGTCCAGGTAGGCCGGACGATGGTCGGGCAGCGGCAGGGCCTCGATTTCGGACGGGGTGTCGGCAGGCTGCATCAAGCGCCATGTGCGCAGGGCTGCCTCCTTTTCAAGCATGAAATCCCAATGAAGAGTGGGCCAATCGTGCGTCAGGATTACGAATTGTGGCATTGTTGCCGTGATTTAAGGCAAGTCAAAAATTTTCAACGCCGAGGCGCAGAGTTCGCTGAGAGATCATATAGTGTGCCGTGGATCGGCGAAAAGTCTGGTCGAACGTGTTTTGTAATCCGAGTTCCGTAACGACGTGAGGGTAAAAACGCAGTCTGCAAGACGCCATTGCCCATCCCTGGGCCTGATCCTTCCCAACAGTCTCTGGCAGCGCTCGCCATGACTCCTGCTCGTGTTCTCGCCTTGTGCCGCGAGAGAGAAATCAAAGCCGTCGATCTGCGGTTCATGGATTTCCCCGGCACACAGAAGCATTTTACCATTCCGTTGCAGGCCCTGACCGAAGACTGCTTCGAAGACGGTCTGGGATTCAACGGTTCGTCGATTCGCGGCTGGAAGTCGATCAATGAGAGCGACATGCTCGTTGTTCCGCAGTCCGAAACGGCGATCATCGATCCGTTCATGAAAAACACGCTGGCGATCACCTGTAACATCCAGGATCCGGTGACGCGGGCCGACTATCCCAAAGACCCGCGCAACGTCGCGCGCAAGGCCGAGAATTATATGAAGTCGACGGGGCTGGCCGATGCCGCCCAGATTGGGGCCGAGGCCGAGTTTTTCGTGTTCGACGACGTGCGGTTCGACCAGAACGAGCACGAATGTTACTACCACGTCGACAGTCTCGAAGGCGAATGGAACCGCGGTCGTCGCGAGCCGCAGGGTAACTCGGGCTACAAGATCCGGCATAAAGAGGGGTACTTTCCGGTCCCGCCCGCCGATACGCTGCAGGATCTGCGGACCGAGATCATGTTGATCTTGATCGAGTGCGGGGTCGACATCGAATCGCAGCACCACGAGATCGCCTCGGGGGGGCAATGCGAAATCGACATGAAGTATCAGCCGCTGCTGCGGATGGCCGATCATCTTTGCCTTTACAAATACGTCGTGAAAAACGTCGCTGCGCGGTACGGCAAAACGGCGACGTTCATGCCCAAGCCGCTGTGGAACGACAACGGTTCGGGGCTGCACATTCACCTGTCGCTGTGGAAGCAGGGCGAGCCGCTGTTCTCGGGCACCGGGTACGCCGGCCTGAGTCAAATGGCGCTGTTCGCGATCGGCGGGGTGCTCAAGCACGCGCCGGCGCTGATGGCCTTCTGCTGCCCGACCACGAACAGTTACAAGCGGCTCGTGCCGGGGTTCGAGGCGCCGGTCAATTTGACGTACAGCAGTCGCAATCGGTCGGCGGCGATCCGTATTCCCGTGTATAGCCCCAGTCCGGCGGGCAAGCGGTTCGAATTCCGCCTGCCCGATGCATCGTCGAACGGGTACCTGGCCTTCGCGGCCCTGTTGATGGCGGCGATCGACGGCATTCAAAATCGCATCGATCCCGGGCCGCCGCTCGATAAGGACATGTACGACCTCGTCCCCGAAGAACTGGCGCGTTACAAGCAGCCGCCGACGTCGCTCGAGGCCGCGCTGGCCGCGCTGCGCGATGACCACGAATTTCTGCTGCGCGGCGACGTGTTCACCGAAGACGTGATCGACACCTGGGTCTGGTACAAGACCGAACACGAAGTCGAATCGCTCAGGCAGCGTCCGCACCCGTATGAATTCGCGATGTACTATGACATCTGAATGATTAAACCCTGCCGTGCAGGTATTCCTGCAGGTAGTGGATCTGGACTTCCTGGTTGGAGGCCAGATGGGCGTTCAGGTCGCCGATCGAGATCAGGCCTGCGACCTGCCCCTCGGCATCGAGGACCGGCAGGTGCCGGACGCGGCGGTCCTTCATCATCGTTCGCGCGTCTTCGATCGTCGTCGCCGGCGTGCAGCACACGACCCGCGTCGTCATGACATCGGCCACACGGACCGCGGCGGGGTTCTGATCGGCGCCGACCACGCGGCGGAGCACGTCGCGCTCGGTGAAGATCCCCGTCATTTGCCCCTCGCGGGTGACGATCAGCGCGCCGATCGAATGCTCGTTCATCAAGTGGACGGCCTCGAGGGCCGTGCAGCCTTCGTCGACCGTGTGTAGCGGCGAGTCGATTTTCCGTTGCAGGATTTCGGCGAGTGTGTCCACGATGCGGTCGCTCCGGTGAAGCCGGTTTCCAGAAACGCTTCCCACGAGTCTACGCCCGTTACGCCGTGGAATGCAAACGTTTTCCGGTGTTCGCCGGCCGGATTGTGCCTAGTTTAGCGGATCACGGGCTGGGTGGCACGCAACGCCGTTCAGCATAAGATTCGAACTAGGAACTCAAGTTGTTTTGTCTTCTGGATTTCCGCCGGAGTTGCCAGTCGTAGATTGGGCGGCTGAGGCGGATGGTCGTTTTTCTTTCGAGGCCAGTTTCGCGTGGCCTTG
>SIAF01000348.1 GCA_009691905.1 Planctomycetaceae bacterium
GAGCGTGGGAACGATTCGGCGCGCGGGGCCAGAACGATGTTCACTTCTCCGCCGCCAGGTTCACCCGCACGATCTCTTTGTCGTTCCTGGCAAACACGCTTTTCATCGCGAACGCCGGGTGCGACCAGATCGTCATCCGGCCGTTCACGTCGCGGGTCGGTTCGACCAGCTTGGCGCGACTTTGTTCGTCGTAGCCGGCGGGAGACAGTTTAGCGATGATCAGATCCCCCTGTTCGTTGTGAATGAAGAACCGGTCTTCGTGCGGAATCAGAAAGGCATTCCACCACCGCCCCTCTCCGGTCGGCTGGCGGGTTTCCCACAGGCGATCGCCGGTTTTGGCATCGAGCCCGCGCAACTGCCCGTAACTGCACACGCCGTAAATGTTGGTCTCGGTGACCCAGGGGGTGGGCATGATCGAGTGCAGGCCGTCGGTCCGAATCTCGCTGTTGCTGCTCCCCTTCCAGACGACAGCGGGGGTCTTGCCGTCGGAACCCAGTTCGAGCATCAGCGGCCCGTTGTAAAACGCGGTCAAAAACAAGCGGTTGCCCACCTGCCGCGGGACAGGGACGCACAGCCCGGCTTTGATGTCCCATTGATGCTCCCACAGGACGGCCCCCGTTTCGGGGTCGAGCGACGAGACCGCGTGCGGGTGCCAGACGATCACCTGCGGCACACCTTGAAACGTGTAGAGCATCGGCGGGCAGTAGCCCGGTTCGGAATCGTCGAGGGCGCGCCAGCGCTCTTTGCCGGTAACTTTGTCAAAGCTGACGACCAGCGCGCCGTTCTCGCCGCCGACGAGGGTGATCAATTGTTCGCCGACGACCAATGGGGGGGCGACCATCCCCCAGGTGGGGATGCGGGTTTCGTAATCGTCGACAAAGTTCTTTTTCCAGAGAACTGTCCCTTTCGCGGCGTCGAAGCAATACATGTCTCCCATCGTCCCGATCGTATAAACCCGGCCGCCGTCGACCTGCGGAGTCATCCGCGGGCCGGCCGGATAACTGACTGTGTAGCGTGCTTTGTAAACCGCATTCCAGATCTCTTTGCCGGTTGTCGCGTCGAGGCACAGGACTCGCTCGACCTCGTCGCGCTTGATCCGGTCCATGACGAAAACGCGCCCGTCGGCGACCGACGGCCCGGCATACCCTTCGCCGATCGGCGTCGACCACATCCGCGGCAACAGGCCCGTCGTGGGAAGCTGCTTGACGATCCCCTGTTCCCTCCACACGATGTCGCGCTGCGGCCCACCCCATTGCGGCCAGTCGTCGGCGTGCAGGGGCGCTGCGGAGCAACAGAAACCAATCAGCAGCGTACCGATCACTCGCACTCCTGAAGGCATCGACATCGCAGGCATCGTTCCCATCCTTTCGCATCGCAAAAAACTAAAAGCCGAGCGAGCCGCAGGGTTTACCCCTGCGGTCTTGCAGTGTAGCTCATCAAGCCTCTCGAACGGACTAAGAGTCCGTTCGACTCTGGTCTTAACTCTCCGCCGGTTGAATCCATTTGCGAACGGACGGCAACTGCTGGCGGGTCAACCGATCGAGCAACATGTCAGGACTGTCGGCCATCACCAGCAATTCACGTTGCTCGGGCCGAATGAACCCGGCACTAACAGCCTGCTCGATAAACCGCACGAGCGGCTGATAGAAACCCAGCGTATCGAGCAGCCCCAGTGGCTTGCGGTGAATGCCCAATTGCCCCCAGGTGATCATTTCGAGCGTCTCTTCGAAGGTGCCGAAACCGCCGGGAAGAGCAACAAAGGCATCGGCCAGTTCGGCCATCAGCGCCTTGCGGGCATGCATGCTGGCAACGACGTGCATTCGGGTCGCACCGGTGTGCAGCAGCTCTTTCGTGGCCAGCATTTCGGGGATGACGCCGGTCACCGTGCCCCCCTGGGCGAGCACCGCATCGGCCAGCACCTCCATCAGCCCGACCTGCCCGCCGCCGTAGATCAGTTCCCAGCCGCGTCTGACCAGGGCCTGACCCAATTCAGCCGCGTCAGCCGCGTAGCGCGCATCATTGCCGCGGTTCGAGCCGCAGAACACGCACACGCGGCGAATCGGTACGTTCGCAGAATCGACCGTCATGGAATGAGCGTAGCGGCCGGCATTGGTGGCGACAAGCAGAGCCACGCGTTGTAGTCACGTTGACGCTGAATCGCCGGTGCCGCCGGTGTCGCTGAATCGAAACACCTTGAGGGGAGCGGCCAGCCGCAGATAATCGGCCACCGCCAGAACAATCGAATCGGTGAGCGAACCGGCGTTGAAGGCGATGCGGTCGTTGGCGGCAATTCCCTCGTCGACATATAGCGGGAAGGGAAGAATCGGGCGCCCGAACGGCGGGACGCTTCCGGGCACCAGACCCGTGAGATTCATCAGTTCTTCGGAAGTCGCAAACCGCAGCTTCTTGAACCCCAGTTCGCGGCGAATCGCCCGCGAATCAACCTTGCGATCGGCCGGTAGCACGAACAGTGCGAACGCTTCGTCGCCGCGCAAGAGTAGCGCTTTGCCCCCGAGGCGCAGTTCTTCGCCGCGGGCGCGGGCCGATTCTTCCGAGGTCTGCGTCGGTTCGTGATGGACTTCCCGAAAGGACACGCCGGACGAAGTCAGCAGTTCGCGAATCGCATCGAGGACAAAGGGCATGCTCGGGACGCTCCGCAAGTCTCAGGTCGGCGTATCGACGCTGGGGTCGAACCGGCGAAAGGCCAGCCCGATGCAGGGAACCAGCGCCACCCCCAGCGCCAGCACGACCAGCGCCGCGGCCATGAACGCGGCCACCAACGATTCTCCGCTGAGCCACCATGCCAAGCCACCGATCGCGGCTGCCAGCCCCGCGGCAGCTCCCAGTGCGGACATCTTTAAAAACATCATCAACATCTGGCGACCCACCAACTGCGGGTCGGCCCCCCCCGCCGCCGCCATCCGCGTCGGATATAGCAAAAACACCAGATTCTCAATCCCCATCACCAGCAGATTGACCACGGGCAACATGATCAGAACGGGCAAAAACCAGGGACGCAGCGATTCCAGCCCCACGGCCAACCCCCCCAGAATAGACGCCTGAATCATGCTCGCCATCAAGATCGGCGCGATCAACTGCCCGAACACGATGGCCGGGATCGAGATCGGCAGAGACTTCAACACGTCAAGCCGGTCAAGGTCGCCGCGAAAATCAAATTGCAGCATCTGCGGCAGAAACAAGATCGACATCATGGCCAAGGGCGAAATCAGCGCGGGCAAAAGCTGATTCCCCTGCCCACCATTGAACATGAACAGCAGCGGCGTGAGCGACGAGACACCGACGATGCCCAGCATGATCGCCAGTCCGCGGGTGCTGCGCAAGGCCGTCATCAATTGCCGCCAGGCGATGGGGCCTGCGCCGCGCAACCAGGGCAATTGCGGCAGCCGCCAGCGGACATCCTGCGACTTCACGAGGCTGGCCAGTGCGCCGCCGCTACGGGCACGCTGCACCCGCTCGTACATTTTCCGGGAAACCTTCATCGAGTTTTCGGTGAAGTCGGCATCGAGCCGCAGGATGAGCGCCGCGAATGCCACGTCGATCAACAGGGCCAGTGCGCCCCAGGGCGCCACTTCGGGAACGAGACTTTGGGCAGTGATCGTCCGCGAAAAAACCTCGAACGGCGCCAGCACGACCGTGCCGACCCACGAGCTTTGCCACTGCTGGATCCACGCGAGCCAGCCTCCCTCGCCCGCATGCCGCAGGCCCAGCAGCACCGCCGCCACGACGACCGCCACAACGCCCCCCACGACGACTCGCCGCAATCGGGTGTAGGCCTGTTCGGCAATCAGCGACACGGCCAGTTGCAGGGCGGTCTGCAACAGCAGGAAGAACATCAGGGACAGAAATGTGCCGACATATGCGGCAATCCAGTACGTGACGTGCTTGAGCAAGAACGCCGAAAAGAACAATGCGAGTACGAGGCAGCCCAGCCCGAAACTGGCCAGCCGGTAAACCAGCAATTCGCGCCGCCGGAACGGGCCGGCAAACAGGAAATCGACTTCGGCCGGCAGAAAGTAGACACCGCTTTCAGACCCCACGAAGACCAGCGTCATCAGACAGTAGCCCAACAGGCCGATCGACAAGAACGAACGAGCAGTTTGCGGGTCGCTGCGCTCGCCGATGAAGCCGAAAATCAGCGTCGGTACGATCGACATCGCGAGAAACCCGACCATCGTCACGAGGTACAGCACCCCCTTGACCGTTTTCGCGCTTCCCAGCATCCGCCGGAATCGCGCTCGCATCTGCAATTTCATCAACAACCGCAAAGCAGGTGGCAGCATGTAAGAACCCGGCTGGAATTTCAATGAGCGATGTCTATTCGACTGGTGTTTCGCGCTGCGGCGCAGCCAAGCCATCGAGTGCCGCAACCCCACTCGGCGCAGCCGCAATTTTGCCGTTCTCGGCCGGCATTGCCCCTTCGGTCGCCCGGAAGAAAATCTCTTCCAGCGACGCTTCACCCGTCAGGCCCGCGTAAGCTGCACGCGCCTCGGAAACCGGTCCCGAGAACAGCGCCTTGCCGCGATGCAAAATCAACAGGTGCGTACAAAGATCTTCCACGAGCGACAGCAGATGCGAACTGATCACGATCGCCGCCCCGACCCGGGCTTTCTCGATGATCGACGCTTTCAGCGTGCGAATTCCGCGGGGGTCCAGGCCGGTCAACGGCTCGTCGAACAGGATGGCCGCCGGCTCGTGCAGATACCCGCAGCAAATCGCAACCTTCTGCCGCATGCCGCGCGATAATTCCTGCGTCATCGAATCCTTTTTCTCGGTCAGTTCGAACTGGTCGAGCAGGGCCTTGCCGCGGTCTTCGAAGGCGGCGACCTGATACGCCGAGGCGATGAATTCGAGGTGTTCCCAGACAGTCAGCGCGTCAAACAGCTTGGGGTCGTCGGGAATGTACGCCAGGCACTGCTTGGCGGCGACCGGGTCGGTCGCCAGATCGTGCCCGGCCACCGACAGCCGACCCTGCGTCGGCGGAATGATCCCCGCAATGGCCCGCAGCGTGGTGGTCTTCCCCGCCCCGTTAGGCCCCACCAGGCCCACGATTTGCCCGGCGTCGACCCTGACCGACAGCCCCGCGACGGCGACGGTGTCGCGATATGTCTTGTGGTAATTTTCAACAACGATCACGGCTGCCCCTTGAGTAGGTCAGGCTTTCGAGCCTGACGGGTATGAATTCGCTGTTATCACCGTGACGGCGTCAGCCTGGAAAGGCTGACCTACCTAAAATGCGCTATAGATTTACCTAACGAACTAATCGATCCCGTGGATCACTGCGGCGCCCGAACCCAGCAGCGATTCGAGCGAATCACGTCGATCAGCTCCTGATAGATCCAGCCGTCGCGGAACGTCAAATACCGCGGGTGCGCCTCGCCGCGGATGTCGGCCACGAATTCCAGGGCGAGCTGGTTCCAGTTGCGCTGGGTGTGGTCGGTCTCATCGGGCAGGCTGTCGACGATCGCCAGCGGAATCGCCAGCTCTTCCCAGGTCGGCGCGTCGGTCTTGATATACATCGGCCCCTGCATGAATGTGCCATCGACGTGCAAAGTCCCCTTTTCGCCGTACAGCGCGAAATAATCGCCGAATCGCCCTTTCCGCAGGGCCGAATGCCGAAAGGTGACTGACGTCGCCTCGTCCAGCCCCAATTTCAAATCGCCGACGCGCAACAGTGCCGTGTACGACCAGTCGCTGTCGACGGCGGCCCATTTGAGCTGGGCCGCCTGCTCGGGGGTCATCGCCTGCCTGGCGAACTCACGGAAGTCGTGGACCGGCTGGCCGACGGGGACGCGTTTCAAATCGTTGCGGCTCTCTCCCATGCAGGCCAGCACATCCCCTTGCAGAATGTTTTGCGTGATCGCCAGCAGATGCGGGAAGACGTTGTTGAGCCGCCCCCCTCCGGTTTCCAGCCGATGCGGCCAGCCGAACGGCATCAGCGCCGGCCAGTTGAAATGCGAGACCGCTTCGATCTCGAGCACGCGGCCCAATTCGCCGCGCCGCACGATCTCGCGGGCATACAGGGCCTGCGGCTGATACCAGTAACTCGCGGCGTACGCCGTCTTGAGCGATTTCGCTTCCGACAATTCATACAGCGCGCGGGCGTCGGCGGCGGTGGTCGCCAGCGGCTTGTCGGCCAACACGTGACAACCGGCTTCGAGGGCCGCGGTGATCATCTCGCGATGCGTCCCTCCCGGAGTCCCGACCGCCACGATTTCGGGCCGCACCGACGCAAGCAACTCGCGCCAGTCGGCACTGTATTGCGGAATATCGAGCGAAGCGGCGATCTTAGCGCCGACCTCTTTCGTGCGGCTGGCCATGCCGACGACTTCGACGCCGGCCAGCCGCAATGCGCGCGCGTGACCCTGGCCGGCATAGCCGGCGCCGAAGACGATGGCGCGGAGAGATTGGGACATGGAAGAGAGGGGCGAGGGGCTAGGGACGAGGGGCTAGCAGTTTGTTGAAAATGAGTTAGGCTCCGCCGAAACACGTCGAACTTCCCAGTATTTATCTCTTCGCGTCGAAGCCAGTCACGATTTTCAACCGGCCGCCAGGTGTTAGGGGTTCTGGGCTAGGGGCGAGGATTCGAGTGAGTTTGTAGTGCCCGAAGTTCGTTGTCGCAAATGAACCCGACGCGATCTTTTTTAATCATTTGCGTACACCAGGCGTTCACGTCTTTTGGCGGCAAGTTCGACTTTTGGAGCGCCTCGATCACAACTCCCAAGCACTCCTCGATCTCGTCCGACATCAAACCCTCATCGCTCATCTCAACCTGGTAGCTTCCCTGGCTCATCAACTCGAGCGACAATGCCATCGCCTCCCGCAGATTGCCCGAGTTGACCAGGCGGCCGAAATTTCGCTGCACGATGCGATAGGCCTCATCGTCGTAGTCGAAATTCCGGTTCATCTGCCGTTCATCGAAATCAGTCGCGTCGGAAATCGCCATGCTCGTTTCTTGAATCAGCTCCAGGCCCGAACGCTCCAACTGAAACCGCGATTCGAGTTTTCGCCTGATGCCGGAATCGCCGCGTGCCATTTCGATGACAAGCTCGATAAGTTCGGCTTTCGTGAGCTTCGCTACCGCCTTCTGCAGCGAGTCGGCCGCTACCGACTTTTTCGGGACTTGCCGTGTTTTCCGTGCGCGGGCCTTTGGCATAATCCAAGCCCTCATCTGGGGGTGGGAATGAACGCGAGACAACTCGGATAAATGAATACCAGATCAAAGGGTGTCGCGTCGATCTTGGCGCAGGCGCGCCATTCCGGAGGGGGGGGCATCCATTAAGCGCGGGCCTATCACGAACACCGACGCTGGCAGCGTCGGCCACGTGGGCGACGCTGCCAGCGTCGGCGCGTTTTAGACGGGGTGCCCCCGTTTGACGGATGCACCCTTCCGGAGGTACGGCAAGATTTCCAGGCAGTCCTTCGCCGGCGACCTGCCATTCGCAGGGCGGCGGCCGAGTAAAGCCTGGGGCGGCAGCCCTCGTTGTTACACACATCTTTGAGTTATCCATCATCGCCGGGGCCAAAGGTCTCCCAGCAGAGGGCCATGTCGTGCATTCGTTGCAGTCCCTTCCAGATCGTTTCGGCTCCGGGTTCGTCCGAACGGGGGCGGTTCACATAGCC
>SIAF01000349.1 GCA_009691905.1 Planctomycetaceae bacterium
AACACAAGGTTAAATCCGTGCAATTCCAAAACTATTTGATAAGTTATGGCACTACACTATTGTGTCAGAACACTCACGACACCTAAAATTCCTGCGGTTTTCGACAAATCTGCACGTCAGCGCCACGCGCAACTGTCGAAGATGGGTCTCGCTGTGCATCTGCGCGGCGTCGTCTCCGACCGCGACGCCATTGGCGCCACCGTCCGGATAACGGCCGGAGCGATTACACGGGTCGGGCAGTTGACCGCGGGCGACGGCTACCAGGCCAGCAACCAGCGGCACTTGATTTTCGGTCTGGGACCGTTCGACCGGGCGGACGAGCTGTCGGTGCGCTGGCCTTCGGGGCTGGAGCAGACATTTCACGACATCGCGACCGGCCAGGAAATCCTGCTCATCGAGGGGTCTCGACGACTCGTCTTTCTGGCGCGAGATCCCGCGTTCTGACGTTCGGCTCGTCACGGGGAGTCCGCTTGAATACCAAGCGACTACGACGCCTTGCGTTCTTTTGCAGTCGCGGAACGTTCGCCCAGAATCTCGATCATTTCGCTCTTGTCGAGTTCTTCACGTTTCAGAAGTTCTTCGGCGAGCCGATCGAGCTGGCTGCGTTGCTGCTTCAGAATGTCAGTCGCTTTCGCCGAGGCTTCATTCAGAAACCGCTGGACTTCCTGGTCGATCACATGCGCAGTTTCTTCACTGAATTGCCGTGTCTCGTGGATTTCCTTCCCCAGAAAGGGATGCTCTTCGGTCTGATGAAAGGCGACCGGGCCGATGACTTCGCTCATCCCCCAATGCGCGACCATCCGCCGCGCCACGTTGGTGGCCTGCTTGATATCGCTTTCGGCTCCCGCCGAAAACTCGTCGAAAACCATTTTCTCGGCAGCGCGGCCACCCATCATGAGCACCAGTTGCGAGTGCAACCGCAATTCGCCCATGTGATAGCGCTCTTCGTCAGGCAGCAATTGGGTCAGACCCAGCGCCCGCCCGCGGGGCACGATCGTGACCTTATGCACGGGATCGAGTTCAGGCAGCAGCCACGCGACCAGAGCGTGCCCGGCCTCGTGGTACGCGGTCATCTCGCGTTCGTGCTGATTGAGCACTTCTTCGCGCTGCGGGCCCATCAACACCTTGTCTTTCGCCTCGTCAAAATCGTCGGCGTTGACCTGTAACTTGGCATCACGGGCGGCATGCAGGGCCGCCTCGTTGACGAGGTTTTTGAGGTCGGCCCCCGAAAATCCAATCGTGCCGGCCGCGACTGTTTCGAGATTGACGTCGGGCGCCAGCGGCACCTTGCGGGTATGCACTTTCAAAATACCCAACCGGCCCTCGCGAGTCGGGCGATCGATGGTCACATGCCGATCGAACCGGCCCGGCCTGAGCAGCGCCGGATCGAGCACGTCGGGGCGATTGGTGGCCGCCAGGATGATCACCGCTTCAGTCTGCTGGAAACCATCCATCTCGCTCAGAATCTGATTGAGCGTTTGTTCGCGCTCGTCGTGGCCGCCGCCGACGCCGGCGCCGCGAACCCGCCCGACGGCGTCGATTTCGTCGATGAACAGAATGCAGGGCGAGTTCTCTTTGGCCGCTCGGAACATGTCGCGTACGCGACTGGCGCCCACCCCCACGAACATCTGAATGAACTCAGAACCGTTGATCGAAAAGAACGGCACCCCGGCTTCACCGGCCGTGGCCCGCGACAACAGCGTTTTGCCCGTGCCGGGCGGCCCCATCAGCAAGACTCCTTTCGGAATCTGTGCTCCCAGCCGCTGAAACTTTCCCGGACTTTTCAAAAACTCGACCACTTCCTGCAATTCGCGTTTGGCCTGATCCATCCCCGCGACATCGTCAAAGGTGGTGTGCTGCTCAGAGGGGAGAAACCGCTTGGCGGGGCTGCGGATGAAATTTCCGACCATGCCCCCCGTCCCCATCGGGTCGCCCGACCGGCGTAAGATGAACCACATGAACACGATCATGATCACCAGCCCCAGCGACGACAGAATGAAGTTGGCGCCTTGTCCCCAGTTGGTGGGGTCGGTCTCAAACGTCACCTTGTTCTGCTCGAGCAGGCCGATCAGGTCTTTGTCTTCGATGTCGGCCGGTGGGCGAATCGTGCTGAAACGCTTCGACAGCTTCTTGTCCTGGTGCTCGGGGTCGTCGGGCGGCTCATTCCATTCGCCCGAAATTTTGTCGTCGCTGAAGCGGACCTTCGACACGTTGCTCGGCGTCGCGGTCAATTGCGAACGAAAAAAGCTGTACGAGACGCGGTCGCCGCTCCCACGCAGATACGAGACCACAAACATCACTCCGACCGCCAGCAAGACCCCGATCAGCAACATCCATTGCCCCGACGGAACCGACCGCGACGGTTCGGTGCCGCCGATTGGTCGCCGTCCACCTTTTGCCGGCGAAGGGCTTCCCTCGCCCCCCCCATCAGCCATCAACAGGTTGGCTGCCCGATCGGGGTCGATTGTCTCGCGCCGCACGATTTGAACGACCGGATCGGCGATTTCCCGCAGCGACCGTTCGGGTTGACCACGGAGAGACCACCGCGAAAAGAATCTCATCATGAACGCAATCGCCAGACTCGAAACGGATTGAATGCCGAACAATCGCCCCGCCTACCGGGCGCAACGCCCCGCCGACCGGGCGCAACCTGAAGCGTATTCTACCGGCCTTCCGTTGACAATGAGAGACGAGCCGTGAAATACAGGCCGGCAAAAATCTTCTGGTCGATATGAAACCCGGCTCGCGACTTGCGTTTGAGCCAGCTTTCGATTTTTGCCAGCGGCACCAGATGCACGCGAATCTGTTCGTGCTCGATCCCGCCGCCGGCAGCGAGCCGTTTGCCGACACCTAACACGCGGCGAGACGACGATTTCATGAAGCGATTTTATCCAGGACGAATTCGGACGGGGGCGAAGAACGAGAATTCGCACGCATTCAAATGAGTGGAAGCAAACGCTGCGACGGACATCACGGTTTGAGGCCGCCGCAATGTAGGCGGGTTTCTCCGAAACCCGCAACACCCAGGTGAAGATGTGTCGTGACCGTCGCGGCGAACAGCCGGCTGCCAAGGAATGTCACGCACGGGGCGACACCCGAAATCGGGCCGTCGACTGGTCCACGTTTCGATTTGGGAATTAATGCCTGGTGAGTTGACGGTGGCTGGAAGCCACCGCTACGGGGTCACTTTTTTGGCGCGTCTTTTCCAGATTTGCGCACCGCGGTCTTATCGGGGTGCCACGCGGCGTGGTAAAATGTAAAGCGGTCCTGGCCGGGATAGAGAAGAAGAGACCACGTATGACACGGATTTCACTGATATTTCAGGCCCAGGTCGCCATGCACATCGGTGAAATCCGTGTCATCCGTGGTTAAAGATTTTTTCGATTCAGCCGACACGCACCACGACAATTTCCCCCGCCCCTGACTTCAAGTTCCTGAGAAGGCGGGATTATGAGCGGCGACTGCAAAAATGGCATGCCAAACGGAGAGTTTGTTTCCAGATTTGTAAGTTTTTGTCGAAGGGGTGTCGCGCAAAAAAGTTGACAATCTGACGCAAAAACCATCAAATCCGGGCTGTTTTTTGCCAGATGTTCATGGTCAACCGGTGAACATCTGAGAGAAACCCGGGACTTTCGAGAGGCGACTATGCAGAAACCTGCCAAAACCCACGTTTTTCAGGGGGTCAAAATTCACAAAGGCGAGCGGGGGGTGTCCACGGCGCGCCGGGGTTTCTCCCACCTCCCCTGTTTCTCCCCGTCGCGCGAGACGCAAGTGCGAACAAATGCGATTTTTCCGGAAACACTTGGCAATCAATGGAGAGGCGTCTTTAGAACCCAATGCGATAGAACGGGTTACGACGACCCACCATTGATTGCCAATTGGCAATCAATGGTGTGAAGTTTGGCAATCAATGATGCCATTTTGGCAATCAATGGGGCCGTTTTGGCAACCAATGGAAGGGGGTTTGGCAATCAATGGAAGCGGCCCCGGCAATCCCCGCAAAGTGGGACAAGGCGAGTTTCAAGCAGTCGCCGATTTGGTTGGTGACTGATCGCTCAGTGACTCTGCGACTCTTCAACTCAGGACCGCTCGTTTCAGGTCGTGGCCGGTTTGATGGCTGCGTATTCGGCGTTGCGCCGCGCTGAATTGGCCGACCCGTCGCGGCATTGACGACGCTCGCGCGTCCTGGGAAGCACGCCGTACGCCCAGAAGCCCGAAACCCGCCTACACTGCACCTGACACTACACTGCACCTGATCTTGACGGATCGGCGGTAATTTCCGATAGTCCGCCGCGTTTTCGGCTCAGGGAATTCCCGTCTCCGGGAAGCCCCCTGCAGCAGCGAACGCCGCGACGAACCATTCCACGGAAGGTTGGGTTCCATGAAACGCTTGCTTGCCATCGGGTTTATCGTCGGCTATCTGGGGATGCTGAACTACGGCCTCATCTGCCACGTACTCAATTTCCGCGTGGGCAGCCATCCGCTGATGTACTTCGTCGTGTGGGATATGTTCTGCGGCTGGACCGCGTACGATTCGCGGACGCATATCATCGCCGAAGGTGAGAGTCAGAAGCTCTATGAGCTGACCCCGCCGCCGTGGGGCGAGCTGCATCCCTGGGGCGATCTGGGCCGGCAGCATTACGACGCCTTTAACAATCACACCGGGCGGATCGGGTTCAACTCGTTGCGACATACCCAACACGAGCCAATCACGCGGCTGTTCGTCGTCGAAGAGGCCTGGGCGAAAAAGTACAACATTCCTGAGGTGGCCTGGCAGGCACGCTACGACGAACCGAAGGAAGTCCAGAAGTACTACCGTGTCCGCACGGTGCTGATGCCCGACGGCAGAGTTGTGCAGAGCTACACGCCCTGGACCGAATACCAGGCGGATCTGATGCTGGCCGATAACCCGAGGCTGCAGCGCGACGCGCTCAAGAGCCGCCCGATGTTCATTCTCGACCAGCAAAGACCGGGGCGCGACATGCTCGTCGAGCCGGGTTCGGTGGGCGGCGCTCGTCCGCCGTTGACACCCCCGATCGGCGCGCCGCTGGTCAACTAGACCGGGTCTTCGGGGCAGAACCGGGGCCTGTCGCCGACAGCGCCCCCAACGACACGACCAGGGAGGCCGTCATGGCAGCGATCGAAATCGACAATCGTTCGACATCGAAGCTTATTTCGCGATTCTTTTTCGCGACCGAATTGCCGTACGGCGTGGCGCTGATGCGCATCGCACTGCCGGTAATTCTGCTGATCGACACGTTGCGGCGGTGGTCGTACGTCCGCGAGATTTACTCGGCCGACGGAGCGCCGGCCGCGCTGGCCGACAATTACGGCTTTCCAGGCTGGCTGCCCGAACTGCCAGGATCGGTTTGCGTCGGGTTGTACACGGCCATGATCTTTCTCCTCGTGACGAGCCTGGCCGGTTGGAAGACCCGCTTCTCGCTGATTGTCGCCACGGCGTTGTACACCTATTTCGGGCTCATGGACTGCATGAGCACGATCACCAAATACACCGTGATCGCCACACACCTGCTGCTGCTGCTGTCGCTGTCAGAGTGCGGCGCGGTCTGGTCGATCGACAGTTGGCTCCGCCGCCGCCAGGGTGGGACGCGCGCCGAGATGACGCTCCTGCGATCGGCCGTCTGGCCGCAACGGCTGGTGCAACTGTTGCTCGCGGCCGTCTATTTCGGCTCAGCAGCCACTAAGATGCATACTCCCGCGTTTTTCAGCGGCGATCAGTTGATGTACTGGATGATGACGCATATCAATAACGTCCACCCTCTGGGCGACCGGCTGTCGCAGTATCCCCTAGTGCTCAGCATCTTTGGTTACGTGGCCATCGTCTGGGAAGTTGTGTTTCTGTTCACGGTCTTTCAACGCGGGATGCGCTGGTGGGTGCTGGCCATTGGCGCCATCTTTCACGTCATGACGGCGTTCACGCTGGGGCTGTTCATCTTTCCGGCGGTGATGATGGCGTCGTACCTGACGTTTCTGACCGAAGCCGACATCGAGCGGATCGTCCACTGGCCGGTTTTGCGAAAATGGGCCGGTCGCCTGCTCGTCACCGCGGCGTCCTCTTCGACAGACGCCCCGACCGGCGCGGCGACATGGCAACCGCAGTGGATGGCGAGTGGTGTCTTCGGAATGGCACTGGCCGCCATCTGTTTCAGTGGAGTCGAACTCGAATACCGGATGGATCACTATCAGCAACGCGGTCCCGACGGGCCGCTGGCACTTCGCGAATTGAATCCCGACGAGGCCGAGCGACTGTTCAGTCGCGACGTCCCGATGCGGCAGATCGACAAGCTACAGGCATTCGATCTGGGGACCGTCACAGTCGGGCAGCATTTGTTCGATCGCCGCCGCGAATTCCGCCAGGGAGAACAGATTATCGCGCAAATGACGCTCAGCCCGCCGCACGAGGATCTGTGGGTCGATTGCCTGCTGACCGATGCGACCGAAGACGTGACGCCGGAGGGCGAGCGAATCACCGTCCCCGGCAAATTGCTGCACCGGGTCGGGCAAATCGTCGCTCGCGAGAGCTTCCGCAGCAATTTCATGTTTCGGCTGGACGAATCGGTCGCCCCCGGCGATTATTTCCTGTGGCTCCGGTGCGGCAAAGAAGAAATCGCTCGCCGCCGGTTTACGCTGCTGCCAAAAGTGTCGGCGCCGCACGCCAACTGATCCGCTGGAGAACTGCATGTGGTTTACCGAGAATCCCTGGCCGCCGCTCATGATCTCGGGGATTCTGGCCTGCATCCTGCTGGGGGCCTGGTACTCGCGCCGCCGCAATGGACTGCTCCTCGCGGGACTGGCCGCAATCGCCGGCTGCGTCGCGATCTACTTCATTGAAAAATCGATCGTCACCGACGCCGAGGTTGTCGAGGCCAACATCTACAAACTGACGTCGTCCTTTCAGAATAAGGATCGCGATGCGGTGCTCGCGCTGATTTCGGTTCAGGCGCTAGAATTGAGACAACTGGTGTCGAAAGCCATGCGAGACGTCGACCTCGGGAGTGATCTCGATATCAAGGACGTGTCGGTCGAGCTGATTAACGACAAATCGCAGGCCATCACGCACTTTCGCGCGAACGGGACAGTGACTTACCGGCAGTTCAATGCCGGTTTCAGACCGTCGCGCTGGGAGCTGCGCTGGCAGCGGGAAGGCGCGGACTGGAGAATTGTCGAGATCGTGCGACTCCATCCGCTCAAGAATGAACGGATGGGAGTATTCGATCACGGGGAATGAGCGAAACCCTGCACTCGGCCAGGGTGTCGATTCGCCGGCCTGCCGCTCACTGCCGCAGCGTCCACGTGTATCCGGCAACTTCGTCCAGTCGGCGCCGGTCGGTCAGGTTGAACTGCAGCGGCGTCAGCGTGATGTAGCCCTCGGCCAGCCCCTCGACGTCGGTTCCGGGTTCGATGGAATGCCGCGCGTCGGGATCGCTCATCATCCAGTAATACGTGCGTCCCCGACCCATCTTCGACAGTTGCGCGTGGCGCTGACGTGCAGATTTGTCGAAAACCGCAGGAATTTTAGGTGTCGTGAGTGTTCTGACACAATAGTGTAGTGCCATAACTTATCAAATAGTTTTGGAATTGCACGGATTTAACCTT
>SIAF01000350.1 GCA_009691905.1 Planctomycetaceae bacterium
AAAGTGGTCGGCCATTGGATCCGAACCCACTTCATCGGCGGCACACATCACACGAAATGCTGTCAAGCCTACCCCTCGATCTGTAAACAAATCCCGGAAGAACTATAATCCCTGTCAATCCCGAATTTTCGTCAGCACAGCCTCGCCCTCCCTTTGACGTTCGTTTTGTTAGAGTTCCTGAGTCACTGAAATCAGCGCGAAACCGTCAGCCTGGAAAGGCTGACCTACGTAAGATTGAATCCTGGAAGTTCCAACCAAGAGAAACTGCACCCCTCGATGAACCGTCCCGCACACGCTGCCGCTCCGCCGTCGCCGCCGACCGTCCTCATGACCGATGGCTGGCATTGCCTGCACCTTTATTACCGCGTTTGCCAAAGCACGCTCGCGCAATTGAGCGAATCGCAGCGGGCGGCAGGGTGCGAGCAACTGCAACAGCTTCTCGATCCGCTTCGCGAAGGGGCGCCGATTCGGGTGCAGACCTCCGTCGTTTCGGGCCACAAGGCCGATCTGGCACTGCTGCTGCTGGATCCCGACCCGCTCAAGATCGACGGTGTGCGGCAGGCGATTCGGTCGTCGCCGCTCGGGGCGGCACTGATTCCCGTGTACTCGTTCGTTTCGATCACCGAGATTTCCGAATACGTGGCGACGCTCGAGCAATACGGCGAACGGCTCAAGGCCGAGGGGACCGACCCCGGCAGCCCCGCCTTCGCCGCCAAACTCAAGGCCTATGAAGATCGCGAAGTCGTGATGCGCAAGCAGCGGCTGTTTCCGGATTTCCCGCCGTGGCCAGTCGTTTGTTTCTACCCGATGAACAAGATCCGCCACCCGCACGCCAACTGGTACACGCTCCCCTTCAGCCGTCGGATGGAGATGATGGCCGAGCACGGCAAGAGCGGGATGAAATTCGGCGGCCGCGTTTCGCAATTGATCACAGCCTCGACCGGGTTCGACGATTGGGAATGGGGGGTCACCCTCTGGGCCCGCGAGCCCGCCTTTCTCAAGGAAATCGTGTATACGATGCGTTTCGACGAAGCCTCGGCCAACTATGCCGAGTTCGGGCCGTTCTATGTGAGTTACATCATGCCGACAGCCGAAGCGCTGCAGCATGTTCGGTTGTAGCGCACGTTCGGCGGGCTTAATGACGAATGTCGAAACCAGAATCCCGGCGCGCCGGGAATGAAATCCGAAGCTCAAAAACCAAATGATGAATGTTCCATTCGACATTCGGGCTTCGTCATTGTTTCGTCATTCTGATTTCGACATTCGTCATTTCCGCTGTTCCGTCTTCACCAATCCGCACGCATGGTCGTCGCCCGAGCTTTCGAGCTGAATCGTGGAATGGACGATGTGAAAGCGTCGTTCGAGGTCGTGGTGGATGCGGGCCAGCAGACCGTCGTCGATCGCACCGTCGGGCTTGACCAGGTGAACAGTCAACGCCGTTTCGGTCGTGCTCACTCCCCAGATGTGCAGGTCATGCACATCGTCGATTCCGGGCAGACTGCGGAGGTAGCTCAGCACGGCTTCGGAGTCGATTCCTTCGGGAACGGCATCGAGTGCGAGATTCGTGGCGTCCCGCAGGAGACCAAAGCTTCCAGCCAGGATCACAGCCACGACGACGAGACTCAAGAGCGGATCGACCCACACCCATCCGGTTTTCAGAATCACAAAGCCCCCCAGCGCCACGGCCAGCGAAACTGCCGCATCCGCCAGCATGTGCAGAAAGGCCCCGCGAATGTTGAGGTCGTCCTTGCGTCCCGACAAAAATAGCAGCGCCGTGCCCGTATTGACGACGACTCCGATCAAAGCCACGACAAGCACGGTCCCTCCCGCGACCGGTTCGGGATGGGCGAATCGCCGGATCGCTTCCCAGGCGATTCCCCCTGTCGCCACGAACAGCACCAGCCCGTTCGCCAGGCCTGCCAGAATCGTTGACCGACGCAGCCCATACGTCCGCCGCAGGTTGGGGGAAAAGCCGCTGATGTAGGCGGCCGCCCAGGCCAGCAGCAGGCCCAGAACATCGCTGACGTTATGGCCGGCATCGGCCAACAGTGCCATCGAACCCGACCAAAGTCCGCAGGTCGCTTCAATACCGGCGAATGCCACGTTCAGTCCCACCCCCAGCGCGAACGCGCGATTCACATTGATCGGCGGACCGTGGTGGTAATGGCGATGGCTGTGGGGTTCGTCCATTGCTGGCGTGTCACTCCTCTCTTGCCGCAGAAACAGGGGGCTTACGCCCCCCGCTCGCCGGATTTTTATCAACTTTCAACTCTCTTCCCTCTCCTGCTCTCTCCCGGCGCGCCGGGATTGGCCGAACCCTGTTTTACCATGCCGCAAGGCACTGCCAGAAGACGGCGGTGCGCAAATCCGGAAGACCCTATATGATTGGGCGCGGGACGATCGCCTGTTATGATGCCGCCACGGCATCATGAACTGAACCGGCTGCCGCCGATTACCGAATCTTTCCTCAGGAGAGTCCGCATGTCTCGTCAGCATAGTCGGCGTCAGTTTCTCGCGGATACGGCGGCGATCGGCGTGGGGGCCTGGATCGCCGGGCCAAACCTGTTCGCCGCCGATCGGTCGCCCAACGAGAAAGTCAATATCGCCTGCATCGGCGTCGGCGGGAAGGGATCAAGCGACACCGATCAGGCGGGTCAGCACGGCAACATCGTCGCGCTATGCGACATTGACGACAATCACCTGGGCAAGAAAGCCGAATCGTTTCCCGCGGCGAAAAAGTTCAATGACTTTCGACAGATGCTCGACCAGATGGCGCAGTCCATCGATGCGGTGACCGTCAGCACTCCTGACCATACCCATGCAGCCGCCTCGATGATGGCGATCAAGCTAAAGAAACACGTCTACACGCAAAAGCCGCTCTCGTGGTCGGTGCATGAGGCGCGGGCCTTGCGCGAAGCGGCCGCGAAATACGGTGTGTGCACGCAAATGGGTAACCAGGGGACGGCGCTCGACGGCTTTCGCACGTCCGTTGAGATCATTCGCTCGGGCGCCATCGGACCGATCCGTGAAGTTCACGTCTGGACAGATCGCTGCGGCAGTTTCTGGAAACAGGCGCCCGACATCGTGGCCCGACCGACGGATCTGCCCGACGTCCCCGCCCATGTGCACTGGGACCTGTTTCTGGGGCCGGCGCCGGTTCGACCGTACAACCCCGCCTATCACCCGTTCGCCTGGCGCGGCTGGCGCGATTTCGGCACCGGGGCGCTGGGCGATATGGCCTGTCACTGCGCCAACATGGCCTTCATGGCGCTGGGGCTGGAGTATCCGACGAGCATCAGTGCCAAGAATTCCGAGGTCAATCTCGAAACATTTCAGGAGTGGGCCACAATCACTTATGAGTTTCCCTCGCGCGGCGTGCTGCCGGCCGTGAAGCTGCTGTGGTGGGAGGGGCTGCGCAACGGAGAGAAGAATCTGCCGCCGGCCGAATTGTTTCAAGGGGAGAAGGTCGAAGCGAACGGTTTGTTGTTCATCGGCGACAAGGGGACGCTGTATTGCCCCGATCCGTACGGTGCCAGTCACGTGCTCTTGCCGCTGGACAAATTCGACCAGTACCAGTTGCCGGCTCAGACATTTCCTCGCCACGGCGACGACACGAACAACGATTCGAATCAGAAGAAAGAGTGGATCGCGGCCATCAAGTCGGGAAAGCCGGAGCTGGCCCTGTCGAATTTCGCTTACGCGGGGCTGCTCACCGAAGCGATGCTGCTGGGGAATGTGGCGATTCGGGCCGGCAAGAAAATCGCCTGGGACGGCCCCGGCATGAAAATCGCCAATATCCCCGCAGCCCGACATTTGCTGACACGCGACTACCGACCAGGTTGGACGTTGTAATTGGCCAGCGGCAGTGCGCGATCAGCAGTGCGCAATCTTTAGCAGCCTGTTAAAAATGTGTCAGGCTCCGCAAAAACACATCAGATTTCCCGGTATTTATCTCTTCGCGTCGAAATCAGTCCCCGTGTTCAACTGGCTGTTAGGCGGGGATTCACGACCCGCTGGTCCCCTTGCCTTTAAACCGATCACTGGCGCGATTCAGCAGTTTTCGTTCGGCCGGAGTCAATGAGCCGATGCCCTGATCGTGAACCTTGGCCAGGATCTCGTCGAGCCGCTGCTCGACCTGCTGTTGCTGGGCGTCGAGACGGCGCTGCTTTTCGGCACGACGGGCTTCGAGCCAGCGCGCCATCAGCCCCGGACGCGGCTGAGCCTTCGATCGATCGGACTGTTCGAGGCTGGTATAGCCCTGTGAGAAATCGTAACCCATGAACGAATCGTCGAATGACTCACCCGCCTGCAACTGAAACGACTCCTGCATCGCCAGCAGCAGGATCAAAAATGCAATTCCCAGCAGCAGCACGTGCTTGAAGACCAGCATGCCGAGCACGGCCAGCACGACGCCGGCGATGAACGCGATTCGGATCGAGACTTCCGTGGCCAGCGGCGCCCCCAATCGGGCGGTCAGCCAGCCGCGCAGCATCTGCCCGCCATCGAGCGGGTAAACCGGCACCAGATTGATCAGCAGCATCATCCAATTCAGTGAAAACGCCACAAGTGCCAGGTCGATGGCCAAGCCGTTTTCACCGAAACGCTCGGCCGAGACCGGCAGGTACAACGGGTTCAGGGCCGCGGCCACATGCCCTGAGTTGAAAAAAACCGCCAGGCACAACCCGCACAAAAGCAGGTTAACGAGCGGACCGCCGGTCGCAGTTACGAATTGGGCACGGGGCGTGGCGGCGTGGTCGACGAAGGCCAAGCCCCCCAGCGGCCAGATCAGAATCTCGTCTCCGCTGCCGTCAACGGCCCGCGCCGCAAAAATATGCCCCATCTCGTGCAGCAGCACGCTGAGCACGAGCACCGCGCCGATCGCCGCCCCCAGTTGCAACTTGAACTCGTACAGAAACCAAATCAGAACGAGCGGCATCAGCCAGCTCATGCGGACCCGCACGCCGAACCAGGCGCCCAGGCTGAATGACCAGAACAGTGGATTAGCTCGGTTGCTCATGCAGGCCTGCGCGGCGCCATCCGCGGACGAATCGAGGCGGGCAAATTTCGTTAACGCGACGGGAAATCAAGTTTCAACGATGCAATTTTATCAGCCGGTCAAGCGACCCGCAATTGCGCAGCGCAGCGGTTTGCATTTCACTGGCCGCACACCAACCCGTTGCGCCCGTTGGAAGGGCTTGCTTGCATCACGTCCCCGCACCGGCCCGGTCAATTCTCGAAGCAGCGACGAATTGACGCGAGACCTGCGCCTCCGGCGCTACCGCGGAGGGTTAATACTACGATCAGGGTCCGGTTATCGGCAAACTCACGGGGTTGAATTCCCATGCCGTGTTCGCTGATTTTCAGCAGAGCCTGCTTGCAGCCGATACGGCAATTTGTTGCAATTCGAGGGCACGAATCATGCCGACTCCTGCCGCTCAACTCGATCGCCTGTCTGTCACGCATCGCCCAGCTGAAGCGGCGATCGGCTATCACCGCTGGTCGAATCTTCTATTCGTTCACTGGCGTCTGTCGGCCCGGTGCGTTCAGCCCCTGTTGCCCCCGGAATTGACGCTCGACACTTGGGAAGACGACGCCTGGATCGGGCTTGTGCCGTTCTACATGTCAGGGGTTCGTCCGTGGTGGTCGCCCCCGGTGCCCGGCATTTCCAATTTTTGCGAGACGAACGTGCGGACTTACGTGTACGACCGGGAGGGCCGTCCAGGCGTGTGGTTTTTCAGTCTGGAAGCAGCTCAGACATTGGCCGTTCGGATCGCTCGATGGAAGTGGAGTTTGCCCTATTACCGCGCCTCGATGTCGCTCGAGCGAACCGGCGCCGAAATCCGCTATTCGAGCCGTCGGCGATGGCCAGGCTCCGCCGGCCCCGGCTGTCGCATCGAGGCCACGATCGGCGAGCCCTGGCTCACACCCGGCGACACTTCCGATGCCTCGGCATCAGCAACAACAGCGACTGCTCGACCGGGGACGCTCGAGCACTTTCTGATCGAACGTTACCTGCTGTTCGCGCAGCCCCGGCCCGAAAAGCTGCTGATGGGGCGCGTTCATCATACGCCGTACCCGTTGAGACATGTGCAGATCAATCATCTCGAAGACTCGCTATTGGCCGCCGCTGGGCTGGCCCCGAGGTGCGAGTTTTGCCACGCGGCTTTCAGCGACGGGGTCGTGGTCGAAGTGTTTCCGCTGCGACCGGTCCAAGGATCGGCGCATCAATAACTGTCGCCTTTCGCTCCGCGAAAGGGAGGACTTTCGCGGAGCGAAAGGCGACAATGCGACAGTCATTGATGCGCCGGTCCTAATTCCAACGGAACAGCTTCAGCGCCAGCAAAAACGTGATGCCGGCCCAGGCGGCCAGGCCCGCGACTTGCGACCAACAACCCGCCAGCGACGCGCCCTCGAGAGCCACGCTCCGCAGGGCGTCGATGAGCAGCGTCAGCGGCAGGGCCTTGATCAAGGGCTGGACCACCGCCGGAAACCTGTCGGACGAGAAGAAAATCCCCGACAGGATCCACATCGGCAGCATGACGAGGTTCATCAGACCCGAGACCGCTTCCAAGGTTTTCGCCCGACTGGCAACCAGCAAACCGATGCCTGCAAAGGTGAACGCGCCTAACAAGATCAAGGCGGCCATCGTCCACAGGCTGCCATGAATGACGACACCGAATGCCAGCCGCGAAAAGAGCAACAGCACGAGCACTTCGGGAATCAAAAACGCCATGCGGCTGATCATGATCCCGGCCAGAAAGTCGCTACGGCGCATGGGGGTCGCCAGAAATCGTTTGAGCAGTTTGCGAATCCGCATATCGACTGTGACGAACCCCACTCCCCACAGCCCGCCCCCCATCAAGCTCATTCCCAAAAGCCCCGGCACCAGAAAATCGACGTACCGGCCCCCCGCCTCGTCGAAAGCGCGATCGGTCGCAGTGAGCACATCAACCCGTCCCGCTGCGCGCTGCAATATGTCGTCGGTGGCACTCCGCGCCAGAACGCTTTCGGGTCGCGACCGATCGTACCAGTATTCGTCGGCGGCACCCGGTGCGTCACCGGGAACGACGACCAGCGCCGTCTTGCCGGTTCGTAAACGTCGTCGCCAGTCGACGTCGGCACCGACCGTCACGACGAACCGTTCATCGACTTTCAGGGCTGCGACCACCCCCGGCGTGTTACCTCGTTGATCGGCCACATCGACTTGAATCTGCTCGACTGGACGATTGCGAAAGGCAATTCCCAGCGCCACAACGGTCAGAATCGGGAAACCGTAAACCCAGAACACCGCCTCCGGCTCGCGAACGAATTCGCGAATCCGGCACAGAATCAGCTGCCCCAGCGGCCAATAACGGCGCGGGGCAGGGGTTGAACGATCAAGACTCACTATCGAAATCTCCGACGAGTTGCCGATCTTCGAACCCCGTGCGACCTTGTTATCCCTCGTTCCCAAGCTCCGCTCTCATCCTTATACACAACCATCGTGGAATTTAGGTTTCTCGATTTCGGTGCGGGTTTCCCAGGCGAGGGCGAAGTCAAAAACGCGGCGCATTCCGCGCCACATGATTTCGGGGCCGGGCGGGCCGTC
>SIAF01000351.1 GCA_009691905.1 Planctomycetaceae bacterium
TACTTCTACTGTGACCGATTCGGTTTCCGGTATGCGTTGGCAAACCAAGGTGGTAAACAGGGTTTTTTCTGCGATCACGCAAACAGCCCAGTCAACCGGAACTAAACATCCCAAGTTGCCAGTTTATCAATCCGTCACAGTAGAACTACAGAAGGGACGTCTTATTTTCAATCGGAAACGACATTTCTGGACCGAAATTCCCCCAAGTGCTGAGCCAGAGGCCGATCTCGGCTCACGATGGGCACGTCTGGACCGTCGCGATGAATCTGCAAGTACCGTCACGCCAGGATGTCGTCGATCGGCGAGCCGCCGTGGCTGATGGATATCGGGCGGGCCAGCTTGTCGTAAGACGGCGAGTTCGTGATCGATGCCGAGCGCTTTGTAAATCGTCGAGCAGATGTCAACCGTGCTGACCGGGGCGTACTGTTCTTCGGGCGGATTGTCGACATACGGAGCAAACCGGACAACATTTGGTAGTGGTACACTTTGAATTCGGACCGCGGTCGAGGCAGGGGCCTCGACCTGTTTTTTCGATGTGATAGTTCGAGGCCCCTGCCTCGAACTGCCAAAGTGTACCACTACCCAACATTTTGATTAGCGATGCAGGCCTGGATACGGGGATGGCCGCGATGTTAGGATGGGCGCCATTCCGGATCTGGACCTGCGACAGGCTCAAACCCAACGAGAAATGTCGGATGAAATTGTCTTCCGTCGATTTGCTGATGTCAACGATCATGCTGATCGCTGCGACATGCCCTGCGATGTCTGAGGATCGTTCGTCGCACACCCCGCAGCCGCGACTCGAAAAGTGGATCAACATCGATTGGTCCCTCGGCCCCGACTTGCCGCAGGGGTTTCAAGACAGCGACGGCGGCATTCTCGGTTCACAACTGATCACCACGTGCGGTTTCTGCAGCGGCGGCTTGCCGGAAGACAATCGCCGAAAACCGGGGCGTTACCCGCGCGGATTTCTCACGAAAACCTGGTCGCTGAATCTCGCGGACGCTGCGGCGAATTGGCAGGCCTTGCCCGATTTCCCCGGCGAAGCGCGGCAGGGCGTATTCTCCGTGGTGACAGAGGATACGCTGTACGTCTGGGGCGGTTTCAGCTATTCCCCACCCTTCTGTTATCAAGACGGTTTCCAATTGCAGCGGAATTCGTCCGGCGATTGGAGCTGGAAGCCCTTGCCGGGCTTGCCCTGGAAATTGACTTCCGCGGCGATGTGCGTCGTCGATTCCAAGATCTATCTCTGCGGCGGAGCAGACTACGACGGCGTAACCGGCTTCTTCACCGAGCATGATCGAGCGAAACAGAACCCGCGAATGGGCGCCCGGTTCCTCGTTTATGATGTGAAGACCCCGGACAAAGGCTGGCAATCGCAGCCTGAATGTCCTGGCACGCCCCGATTTGTGCAGGCCTTTCAGCAGGTCGGCGGGAAACTCTATCTCATTGGCGGCGCGACGGGAGATGTCGTCAAAGACGGCACCCGCTACGGATATTGTACCGTGGTCGACAACTGGTCGTTCGATCCTGCGACAGAAAAGTGGTCGCGAATCCGCGATCTGCCGGTGTCCAGCGGCAACTTTCCCAAGAGCAGCAACCTGGTTTTCCAAGATCGTTTTATCATTCTGCCAGGCGGGCATCAGTACACTTACGTCAACAATCCCGATGGCACACTGCGACTCGCTTACGGCAAGGCGTCCCAAAAACGACCAGAAAGCGGCCTGCATAACGATGTGTTCGTCTACGACACGAAGTCAGATCTGTTTGGAACCGGGGATCCGTTGCCCATCGACAACAATTTGCCGATGAGCGTCGTTCGCGGCAATCAGCTGTATCTCCTCGGCGGCGAGACCGGCGGCGGCGAGATCGACGGCAAGTATTACGGCCATCATCCCGATCTGCTGTTGATCGGCACGATGACATTGCGGGAAGGCGCACCGTAGTCGCAACTGGCTCCTGGCTGCAGTCTTCCACAGCGTATTCCATCGCGCCATCTCGCCTTTCATCGTCCGGCTGGCAACCGGAGACTCTGCATGCCGGGCGGTCGGATGAAATCGCCAGATTCAGACGATCTTTTCGTGAGCGATTGTCCGCTGACGGCCTCGAACGTCACCTACTCCTTCAGCAGCACCTGCAGCCGTTGCCGCGCCGGCGTGAAATGCGGCAGCAGAACCAGACAGGTCTGATAGCGTTCGATGGCATCGTCGACCCGGCCCAATTTTTCCAGCGACAACCCCAGATTGTAGTGAGACTGATGCAAGTCAGGATTCAACCGGATCGCGATCTCCAGGGCCTCGATCGCTTCCGTGTAGTCGCCATTCATGAAGAGCGCGGCACCGAGCATCGCTTGAACCCGGTCGGCGCCCGGGTCCAGTTCCATGGCGCGCCGCAGATGCACAACGGCTTCCGGAATTTGATTCAATCGCAGCAGGCAACGCCCCAAGTCGCCGTGAGCCATAAAATAGAGGTCATCGGCCGCCAACACATCCCTTAGCACCGGTCCGGCCAAGTCATAGCGGCCGGCGTCCATCATCGCATTGGCGTCATTCAGCATGTCGTAGTAGGGCAGCATGTCTTTGACGTCGCGCAGCAGAGACTGATCGTCCGTGAGCGTTTGACGGCGTGCCGCGTATCCCAGGCTGCTGAGCGTACGGCGCTCAGGGTCTGTCAAGGCGACATTGTCCGCCAACCGCTGGTCCATGCGCTGCTCCCAAGCGGCGAGTTGCCGTTCCAGGTCCCGCATCTGCTCAGGCTGCTCCATCGCCCGATTGTGCAATTCGTGCGGGTCGTCCAGCAGGTCGTACAACTCGGCTTGCGGACTGCGGATATACTTCCACTGCGACGTGATCAGCGCCCGCAGCGGCGACCAATGCCCCGTTTGATACGGCTCGTCGGTCTCTGCGTAGCAGGCTTGGGATGGCATCGCTTCACCGGAGAGCGCCGTTCTCAAAGAGCGTCCGCTGATGTTCGGGAGCGGCTTGAGGCCCAGTTGGTTCAACAGCGTGGGGCAGAGATCCACCAAGGAGACCGGCTCGGGGACACGGTGTCCCGGGCGACCTTCGCCTGGAACAGCGATCAGCAAGGGCACGCGCAAGGCCGAGTCGTAAACGGTCATACTGTGGGCGCGTTCGCCGTGCTCGCCCAGGCTCTCGCCATGATCGCCGACGACGACGATGATCGTCCGCTCCAGGGCGCGGGACTTTTCCAGGGTCGAAATCAGCCGGCCGACTTCCGCGTCAACATACGCGATTTCCGCGTCATAGGGCCGGTCCGTAAATTGGCTTCCAAAACGATCCTCGTGCGTCAGATGTGGATAATGCGGATCGAACAGATGGACCCAGCAAAAGAACGGCTGGTTGGATCGCGGCTTGAGCCAGGCGAGGGCCGCGTCGACCACCAGATTTCCGGCCCGATACCGATGATGACCGTGCAGGCCGTCATCGGCCCGTGAGAGGTCGTCGTCGTAAGTCTGAAAGCCGCGGGACAGGCCGAATTTCTTTGCCAGCACGAAGGCTGCGACAAAGGCCCCGGTTTCGTATCCGGCTTGCTTGAGTTCCGTGGCCAAAGTCGGCAGACCGGCGGGCAAGGCCGCCTGGCCGTTGTTATGCAGGCCATGCTCGGGGGGATACAGTCCGGTAAGTATCGATGCATGAGACGGCAACGTCAATGGCGCGGGAGCGTAAGCCCGTTCAAACAGGACCCCGCGTTTTGCCAAGCGATCCAGCACCGGCGATAAAGCCGCCTGATGCCCATAGCAGCCCAGCCGATCGGCCCGCGTTGTGTCCAGTGTGATCAGGAGGACGTTCGGCCGGTTGGAATATCGAACACGATAAAACCAGACGGTTGCGATGACACCGCATGTGAACACCAACGCGACGGCCGCGGCGATAAGGCGCCTGCGACGAGACGGCAGTGTCAACGTGCTCAGCAGCGTCACGGTCGAATTCCTGCGGATTGCAATGATGTGAGCGCCTCGCGTGCCAACAGGTTCTGCGGATTGATCCGCAAGACTTCCGCGTAGTGACGCATCGCCAAACGAAATCGCTGCTGCCGCTGGTAGACTTCCCCCAGATACAAATGGCCGTTTTCGGAATCGGGCCGCAACTCGAGCAGCCGCTGAAAATGATCGGCTGCACGGTCGAGATGGCGTAACTTCAAATGTGCGAAGCCGGCCAGTTCATGCGCCCGGTCGGAGTTCGGGTCGATCTGTAAAGCTGCCTCACCCCATGGGGCGGCTCTCTCAAATTGTCCCAGTTGAATCAGGCACAGTCCGAGATTCAGCCTGGCCCGCAAGAAGTTCGGCACGTCTTGAGCCAAGGGTTCCAACAGGACGGCCGCATCGGCAAACTTCTCCTGATGAATCAACTCCGTCGCCTGTTGGAGCTGATTGAGATACCCGATCATGTCCTTGATATCCGGCAGCGGTTGATCGCCGTCCGCAGCGGACGCCGAACCGGAAGAACCGCCGGTATAGCCCAGGCTTTCGATGGCCCGTTGCTCCGCAGCAGAGAGCGCCACCTGCGCCCCGGTTCGTCGGGAGAACTGCTGCTCAAAGACCGTCAGTTCTCCGTCCAATTCGCTCACTTGATCCGGCAACTGATCCGCCAGATTGATCAATTCCCGCGGATCGGCCGTCAGATCGTAAAGCTCCGGCTTCGTCGTCCGCACATACCGCCAGCGCTCGGTGGTCAATCCGCGCAGCGGAGACCAGTACGCCTGGAAATACGGCTCTTCCGTCTGGGAATAACACGTCCGCGGTTCGAGAGATTTGCCTTCCAGCGCCGGCTGGAGACTGCGACCGCTCGTGCCTGCCGGGACTTTGGCCCCGCCCCAGCCGAGCAGTGTGGGAAATAGATCCACCAGGGAAACGGGTGTCGGGTGGCGATGTCCCCCCGCCGGACAACGCGGACCGGCCATGATCAACGGCACACGGAGCGTCGACTCATGTAACATGTAGCCGTGTGTCTCCTCGCCATGCTCTCCGAGGCTTTCGCCGTGATCGCCGACGACGACAATGATCGTGGATTGCGTCAACCCCGCCTGGTCGAGCGCAGCGAACAATCGTCCGACTTGTCGGTCAGCATAGGCGAGTTCGCCGTCATAGCGACGGTCATCGAACGTGTCGCCGAATTCGTGCGGGTGCGCCAGATATGGATCGTGCGGGTCGTAGAGATGGACCCAGCAGAAAAACGGGGGCGCTGACGACTGCCGATCTTTGAGCCAGCGGACGGCGGAGTCGACGACGACGCGTCCATCGCGGTACCGATGCAGAATGTCTCCGCCGTCGGCCGCTGTCGAAAGATCGTCGTCATAGACCTGAAAACCGCGATTGAGGCCGAACTTCGCCTCGAGGACAAACGCCGCGACGAAGGCGGCCGTCTGGTACCCGCGCTGCTGGAGCAACTCGGCCACCGTGGGAATCCCGGTCTCGAGCGCGACCTGCCCGTTGGTGAAGACGCCGTGTTCCGGAGGCCAGAGTCCGGTGAACATCGACGTATGCGACGGCGAGGTCATCGGAGCGGGGGCATAAGCCCGTTCAAATACCACGCCGCGCTTTGCCAGCGCATCTAAGTGCGGCGTCACGGCCGCAGCATGCCCATAACACCCGAGGCGGTCGGCACGGGTGGTGTCGAGCGTCACGAACAGAATATTGGGTCGCGATGGGGAGGCGAAAAACCACCATGCCCCGATGAGGATCAGAGCCGAAACCACAGCCAGCACGAGGCGAAATTTGCGGGACATGCCCCGCGCCTTGTCAGAAGTCACTTCGATTTCAGGTCAAAATTGATCTCGTTGTCTCCGGCATCAACCTGGGCCGTCAGCTCGGTATTGGCACGGTCAACATATTTGAAAGGCAGGATTTCCTTGCCGATGCCCATGTTCGAGCGGTCTTCGGGAAATTCGGAGCCGTCTTCCCGGACGCGTTTGGAGATCGTGACTTTGTACGTTCCCGCGACGGCGCCCTTGTGATTGCGGATGCTCAGCGTGTACTTCCCCTCGGCATTGGCCCGTCCGCTCGATTCTGTTTGGCCGTTGGTGGGAATAAACACGATATCCGCACTATTGAGCGGCTCGTCATCGAGGGTGACGATGCCGGTGACGGGTTCAAATTTCGGCGCTTTAGGATCAACGCCGCCTCCGCAGCCGGCCTGAACCAACACAAACGAGAGGCAGATGAAACGAACCATGCTGGGATCAGCTCCTGGATTAGCGAATCGGTACGCAACAGCCCGGCGAGGGCCAAAACCACATCGCCGGGCTGAATGTTTCAGACGACCGCGGAACAAATTAGAACTCGCCGATCGGCAAGCCGTCGGACATCCATCCAAGTTGCTGCCGGGTGACGAGCGCGAGGTTCTCGCTGATAAATCGGACGGCGCCGTCGCCCATCAGAACATGAATGCCGCCCACATGCTTGCTGGAGGGCGTTCCCCACCACCGCGTGAAGCCCGGAGCCGAAGCATGCGTGGCTGGATAGACGTCGTTGATCGACCGGTTAACGAGGTCGACACCGTTGTACGTGTGGCCGCGATACCCCCAGCCCGAAGTGCGGCCGCTGGCGCAATCGTAGATATTCTCGACCATCGCCGCGGTGTTGCTGGTACCGTCTTTCGCGTCGGTGAGTGTCGTGGTCGACTGATCGCCGAACATGAACTTGCGGTTCGTCGCCGCGTCGAACCACACCCGCTGCGAACTGTAGTGCGTGTTTGATGCGCTGAAGTCGTAGCTCGTCCTGACGCCGTTGGCGATCGTCGGCGAAATTCCGTAATAAGCCTGCGCCGGAGCCAGCCTTTGCCCGTTGTCCGACGGGCAGGCGAACACCGCCAGCTTGGTCTGGGCGATCGGGGCATTCACGGCAGGATCGCCGGGGCAGACCGGGCCGGGACACGTCATAACACCGCCCGAACCGAACGCGCCGCCATAAGCCGACGAACTGGCGCACAAGCTGTGATTGTACAGGTTGTACATCGGCGCCTGATCGAGGTACGGCAGCAAGAGCACCAAACCGTTGGTGTTTTTGCCGTGGGTGGTCATGGCGTTGCCGGCCGTCGTATTGCCGGCGGCAATGGTCGCGGGCGGGAGCATGTTGAACACGTCATGGTAGTTGTGCAGCGCCAGTCCCAGTTGCTTCAAGTTGTTCTTGCATTGCGTTCTCCGGGCCGCTTCGCGCGCCTGCTGTACCGCTGGAAGAAGCAGCGCAATCAGGATCGCGATGATGGCGATCACCACCAGCAACTCTATCAACGTAAAAGCTCGTCGACGCGTCTTCATGAGATCCCTTTGATTGAGAAATGAAACGAGAAGCAGCCGCGAACGCGGCATCATTGCAGGTGTTAAAGCGTCAAATACAAGAACTACCAAATTCATTTTATCCAGTCGTTGCAGGAGTTTCAAGCCAAGATTCATCAGAAATTCGGGTATATCCTTTTGGTTCTTCGGGGAATCGTGTGGGTAAAAATCACAGTTTTGGGAGCATGCAGGTCAGGATTTTCAGTCGGAAGTACTCTTGGTCGCGGTAGCCGAAGGCACGCTGCTGCAGGGCGCGAATCTTATTGTTGAGACCTTCCACGAAGCC
>SIAF01000352.1 GCA_009691905.1 Planctomycetaceae bacterium
CTCCAGTTCCTTCACCGCGGCCAACGCCACCTTCGCTTTGAACACCGCCGTGTGCAACTTCCGTGTCCTTCCCATCCTTGACTCCCCTCCTTTCTGAACCTCGGTTTTCTATCTTAACCGCTGGTCCAGTTTCTGGGGTCCACCGTACCAGGCCAGCCATTGAGCTTTGCCCCATTCCAATTTTGGCGGATCATTTTGTGCGTGCCCATAGCGTACGGGCCTCTCCCGATTTGTGCCCGCCGGACTTCAAGCGGTCGATGTCGGCGTGGTAAGCTGCGGCACGGTTTCGAGTCTCCGGTCGGAAGCGATCGGTGAGTTCTCGGTCTCTTCCCGCGGTTCAATCGAGAAAGCTGCATGCGAATCTGGCCGCTTGTTCTGATTCTGTGCGGGATCGGGCAGGCGTGTGCCGATGACGCGGCGGATGCCGATGGCGACGAACTGCATCCGGGCCTGGTTGCCCGTTATTCGGCGGGGGGCAAGTCGATCGAGCGCGTTGACCCCGACGTTCAGTTCGTCTGGAAAAATGCCGTCCCCGACCAGCGTCTGGCCGCGGGGCCGTTCGAAGCGAGGTGGACGGGACAGGTTCTGATTCGCGGCGACGCGCGGCACGCCTTTCATCTGTACCTGTGCGGCGAGGCGACACTCACCATCGATGACAAGGAAGTCGTCGAAGGCGCTCAGGCCGAACCGGCCTGGGTCGCGGGCGTAACTCTGACGCTGGAGCCGGGGGAACACCAGTTCGAACTGAGATTTCGGCACACTGCGCCCGGAACCGCCGTCATTCGTTTGTTCTGGGCGTCGGAAGCGTTTCCGCTGGAACCGGTGCCGCCGGGTGCACTGTTTCACAACCGGCAGCGGCTCGAACTTGCAGCCGTCGAGCGAGGGCGAGACCTGTTTGGCGCGCTGCGCTGCAATCGATGTCATCGTCGCGATGCCGAGACACTGGCGCCGGCTTCGGCGGCATTGTCGTGGGGGGCGGTCGGACTGTCGCGCGCGTGGTTGACCGACTGGCTGAGCCGCCGCGCGAATCCATCACCGCACGCCCGCATGCCCTCGTTAGGTTTCACGCGAGACGAAGCACGGGCTGTCGCGGAAGCTCTCATTGCGCAAGCTCGGCCGCTGGAAGCGAAAGCAACCCCCGTCGCCGACCGGACCAACGAATTCCGCCGCGGCGAGGTGTTGTTTCGATCGGTCGGGTGTCTGGCCTGTCATACGCACGGTGATCTGGGAACGCAGGCGGCCTTTGGCGGCGGCGACCTGACGCAAATTTCGAACAAACGATCGGAAGCGTGGCTGCTGCTGTGGCTGAAAGAGCCGCAGCGTCTGAACCCCGGCCACCGCATGCCGGTGTTCAAACTGTCGGACGACGAACGCCGCGATCTGGCGATTTACCTGTCGGGTTTGCAACCACCTGAGCCGGCCACGCCCGACGCGAAGCCCGATGCCGAACTGGTGGCGTCCGGGAAACAATTGATCCAGCGCGCACGCTGTGTGGCGTGCCATCACGACGGCGACGCGCGTCTCGATCTTGCCGTGATCGGCCGTCTCGACCGTCCGATTGCCGACTGGTCGAGTGCCTGCTCTGAAGCGCCGGCCGATCGGGAACGCGGACGACCGACCTATTCCCTGACCGAAAGCCAGCGCCGCGATCTGCGGACCTATGTCGATGCGTATGCCACCGAATTCTCGGCCGAAAGCGTACCGGCGGCGGCGCAGCGCGTTCTCAAGCACAACAATTGCCTCAATTGTCACGAGCGCGACGGCGGGCAGGGTCTCGCGCGGGTTGCGAAGCAGACGGCTGAACGGGACGCCGACCTCGCCGGCCAGAGTGATGCGTTGATCCCTCCCGATCTGACGGCCGTCGGCGACAAGCTGCACGGCGAGTCGCTGATGAAGGCCGTCCGCGGCGAACAAGAGCCGATTCGGCTTCCCTGGCTGCGGGTCCGCATGCCGCGATTTCAACACTCGGCCGACGACTCGGCTCACCTGCGAGAGTTCTTGATTGGCCACGATCGAATTCCTGAGAGTAGTCCGCAAGCTCCCTGGCAAGCCGCGGCGGCACAAGCAACCGTACCTTCTGTCGGCGCCGATGAACTGCTTCGGGTGGGCCGAGTGCTGGCCGGCACACGAGGATTCAGTTGCGTCGGTTGCCACAAAGTGGGCAAGTTTGAGCCGCGAAACGTGGCCCTGGCAACTCGAGGATCAGACCTGTACGGCATGGTGCAGCGGATGCGACCGGAGTATTTCAACCGCTGGGTTCGTTCGCCGATCCGGGTTATTCCCAACATGGAGATGCCGTCGTTCGACAAAGCGCATCCCGATCTGATGGACGGCAACTACGACGTGCAAATGGCCGCGCTCTGGGGGGCACTCAACGATCCGAAAGGGCCGCCAACGCTCGACACGTCGTTGATCGAGCAGACGCTGGTCGTTCAGCCGGGGGCATTTCCTGAGATCATTCGTGACGTGTTCAATGCCGGCGATGTGCTCAGTCCGAAGTTTGTCCCCAGGGCCATGGCGATCGGGTTCGGGAATCGGGCGAATGTGCTGTTCGATCTCGATACGTTCTCGCTGCGTGCAGTCTGGACGGGCGATTTTGCCCGACAACGTGCCGTCGGAAAGAGCTGGTTCTGGGAAGCGGCCGGACCACCGGCGCAGCAGTGGGATCATGCGAACCCCGATCTCGCCTTGCGTCCGGCCGGTCAAACGGACGCCCCACCGATAGTGGCCGAACGAGAATCGGGACGCTTTGGCCGGTTGCTGAAGTATGGCCGGCACGGGGCGGGTGTGCGGGTCGAATACCGCTTGACCTTCAAGCTGCCCCGGCAAAGTTCCGTCGTCCAGGTCACTGAAGATTTCCTGCCCCGATCGGGCGCGACCGGCGACGACTGGGCCCAATGCACTCGGTCCATTCGCGTCGACGATGTTCCCTCAGGTTTCGAGGTGCTTGTGCGAGACCAGTCGGCGCTTCGCAGTCTCGGCCCTGCCCGGCACGGGACACAATCCGTGATCGGCGAATGGAATTCCGGAAAAATTCCCGTCGCCAGTGTTTCCCAACCGGGACGTCCGGGCCCGCCGGCGTTTTCGAGCATCGAGCCGATCCGTTCTGTTCCTGGTTACGACGGCGTTCGGCTGCCGCTTCCCTGGTCGATCATGCCCACGGCAATCGCCTGGACGCGCGACGGTACGCTGGCCTTCTGCACGCTGAAGGGGCAGGTTTATTTCGCCAGGGATACCTCTGGCGATGGAATTGAAGATTCGCTCAGCATTTTCGAAGAAGGTCTTGCCGCACCGTATGGCCTGATCGCCGACGGCGACGATCTGCTCGTGGCCCACAAGCCTGAGCTGCTCAGGCTGCGCGACACCGACCGCGACGGCCGGGCCGACTGGCGCGAGGTGATCGCCGACGGCTGGGGGTACACCGACGATTACCACGACTGGACGACCGGCATCGTCCGCGATTCGCAGGGCAACCTTTACATCGGTACGGGTAGCGACTACGCCAAGCCGGGCCGCGACCGTGAAAAATCCCAATGGCGAGGCAAAGTGCTGCGTGTCGGCAAAGAGGGTGAAATCACGCCGCTGGGGCATGCCTTCCGCTATCCGACGGGATTGGCGATTACCCCCGACGACCAGGTTTTCGTCACCGATAATCAGGGGGTTCAAAACCCGTTCAACGAGATCAACCATCTTGTGACGGGAGGACGCTACGGCGTCCCCAGTCTGTTCGAAGAACCCTTCGAGAGCGCCGCGCTGGCGCCGGCGATTCAGGTGCCGCACCCGTGGACGCGCAGTGTGAATGGGATATTCTTTCTGCCACGCGAAGAGACAAGTCGTGCGCGGACGAATCGCCAGGGACCGCATCCATCACCGTTTGCCGGGCATGGGATCGGGTGCGAGTACGACGGCCGCTTTCTGGTGCGATTTACACTGCAAAAGGTTGGCGACACCTGGCAGGGGGCGGTTTACCCCTTCAGCCGAATGCCGGGAAAAGAAACCGAGGGACAGTTTCGCGGAACGATCTGTGGTGCCGTCGCACCGAGCGGCGACATTTACATCGGCAGCTTCCTCGACAGCGGCTGGCTGGGGGGTCCTAACGTGGGCGACCTTGTCCGATTGCGGCCACAGGGCACGCTCCCCTGCGGCATTCGAGAAATCCAGGCCTACGAGAGAGAGTTCGTTGTTTCGTTCACCGCGCCGGTCGACAAAGAGGCGGCCGCGCGGCCCGAGAACTACGACATCGCCGGCTACACTCGCACTTGGCAGGGGGCCTACGCCACGCCCGACAGCGGGCGGCACAAACTGGCGATCAATAGGGTTGACGTGGCTGAAAACCGGCTCTCAGCGACGCTGCATGTCGATCGCCAGAAAGCCGGGCACGTGTACGAGATCAACGTCGGCCGAATCAGCCCCGATCCCGAAGCGTCCCTCTGGCCGGCAGTCGGGCACTACACGATGAATCGCGTGCCGATGCGGGACTAAATAAAGGTGGTCGAGAGTCTTTGATTTGATGGTTCGTCGACGGACGGGGGTTCGGGTCGATAGGGACCGCTTCCGCGGAGTTCAAAAGTTCAAGGGTTCAAGGGTTCAAGTCGCGCCCGTCACACTATCTACCTATCTACAACGCCCAAGGGTGCCACGGCCAGTCCCGGCGCGCCGGGAGGAGTCGGCCGTGCGAGCTGGGACCAGCATTGTATCTCGCGACACGCTATCCTTAGCCCGCAAGCGGGTCGTTTAAAAAAAGGAGTCATGATGTCCGACACGTACCGCGTGAGCGTCTCGAATATCGGGACGCAGCAGTTCGAGCCTTTCCTCTCTGCGGGCGTCCCCTTTGGAGAAGTGCATTGGCTGCGCACCGAAAGCGGCGGCGAAGGCCGGCTGTTCGCGGGCCTGTGGAAACATGACTGCGCGACGTTCGATTATGTTTTTCCGGGGGACGAAACGTTTCATGTGCTGGAAGGCAGCATCAGCATCACGATCGCCGGCGGCGAGACCGTTGAGCTTGGCCCTGGGGACATCGTCTCCTTCGCCAAGGGGCAGGCGTCAACGTGGACGATTCGAAGCCCCTTCAAAAAGTTCTTTGTCATCAGCGGGTGATTCTCGCCGCTGCTGGCATGCCGCATGCCGGGGCGGTTCTTTCCTGTGAAGCGGTGCGCGGCAGTCTCTACCTGCGCTCTGCGTCGACCCTCGATGCCGACGAGGTGGATGGTGGATGGCGGTCACCCAGGCAAACCATGGGAACGGCGAGTGCAGTCACGACCTGGAGGCTGACTTTCGGCACTCTACGGAACCGGTGAATTCGCAAGTCTCACGTCTCAAACATGAGGCATTTTGCGCCGCTCGCAATCCTGGGGTGGCCCCTTTCCGCTCCCGAAACGAATCCGGCAGTCCGAAGTCAAAATTCGATATTGCCAGGCTTGACGTCCGACAGGTAGATGCCCCATTTTCTAAACGCGGCAATCACTCGCCGAACCTCCGGCCAGCGTTCGTCAAATTGCTCAAGCTTTTCGGCGTACCACTCCTCCATCACCTCAGGTGGAAAATCGGGCGGAGTGTCGAGATATGCCCCTGCAAAATCGAGAACGAAAGGCGGCTTAACCAACGTCATCTCGATGACCCAAAACTCGTCATCTGATCGGACCAATCGCGGAACGCTGAACCCGAGCACCGAGAGGATGGCATGCTGTTCCAATCGACGGTACACGTCGCGTTCCCGAAGGAACAACGGTTCATAGCGCAATCCCTTGATTGCCGATAGGCAGTTCGTCGAAAATACGATACCATCCCATCCGAAGCCGAGCTTTCGTTCCAAGGTGCATCCGTAGCGCTCTGCATACAGTTGAAGGCGGGTCTCAACGTCTTTCGGAGCTTCTGCCATGAAATCGTCCATCGACACAACGGGTTATTCCGCGCTCGTCAACTTGCAGCTTGAGGTCGGCGATGAATCGTTCGACCTCGCACAAGTCGGTCCGAATGATATCGTCTTCGCCGAACCAACGACTCTGTCGCCCTGCGAAGCGCAGGTCGTGATGCAGGTTGACGGAAACGAGCGTCGATGGCACGTCGAGCTTCCGAACGGTGCCTCGCCGAATTTCCAGAAAACGCAGATCAATCAAGTGCAAAGCCGCACGCTAGGTGTCAGTCAGTAGAATAACCGTCCGGCAAAACTGCCACCCATCATGGCTCTGAATAACGGCCGGCGTGACTTCGATTCGTGGTTGGCCCCGTTTCTCCGTCCCGTAACACGGACTCTCAGTCCGTGGCACCACACACACTGCGAGCCCGTGTCGGTGGCCCGTGTCGGGGTCACTCAGGCACACCACGGGAACGGCGAGTGGAATGACGACCTGGAGGCTGACGTTCGGCACTCGACGGAACTGGTGAAGCCGCAAGTCTCAAACATGAGGCATTTTGCGCCGCTCGCAATCCCGGGTGGCCCCTTTCCGCTCCCCCCAAGGATTCCGAAAAGCCACCCCCCAGAAGCGCGCCGATCACCCCGACCATAAGGTCGCCGATCACGCCAAAGCCGCCCCCTTTCATAATCTGGCCCGCCAACCACCCTGCCGCAATTCCAATCAGAATGAACCAAAGAAATTCCATGGCCACCTCCGAAGAGTTTGAAAATCAAGACTCATACCGCGATGTTTAGCATTCAGGGCACCCTCTCGCTTTGCTCCGGCAAAGCAATCTTTGAATCGCACGGCAAATGGTCGTTGATGATTTTGATCAATTCGCGAACTTCGGGACCGGCCTCATTCAAGTCGGGGGAAAGCCGATAAGCGTCGATTTGGAATCTCTGAGTCGAGGTCGTTAACGTGAGCCTGACGCGCCGGCCGTTGGCGTGGTCATGCCTGCGCACCGGAGGACCGCTGCTAATCGCGCTGCACGCTTGATTGAGCACGGATTCCAGTTCGTCGTCCGTCAATTCGCCATCGAACAGTACGGTTTCTTCTTTCTCGTCAAGGTAGCGCACCTTGCTGATTCGACTTCGTCGATCGCTGCCGACGGCAATTTCGTGCCAGCCCACACGGTCTCGTTCAGGGCCGCCGATGCCGACGTTCATCGAGAGCTTCCAATTCTTAAAATTCTTGGGATCAGCCTTGGGCGACCCGCGTATTTCCTTTTCGGGCGACCCGATGCGCTTGTCCTTGGGAAGTCGGCTGTTGACGACTTCGAAGACCGTTTGAGCCTCAGGGCCGGCATCCGCGAGACTCGGATCGAGTCCATCGACATCGAAGTTGAGTGCTCTCCGCGAAGCAGTCAGCCTCATACTAAGACGCAATCCGTCTTGCATAAATTCGAGCTTCCGCTTCGGCGGTCCATCGGATAGGGCGGCGCACGTGGGGTGGACCCCGTTGTCTAGACCAAAAAGCATCATTTCTTAGAGAGACTGGCTTTCAGCCAGTTTCCCCGGCGGGTGAGGGCCGCGGCGCAGCGCAGTCGAGCGTAGCGAGACGGAGCGGAGCGGCGGCCTTCACCCGCCGCGACC
>SIAF01000353.1 GCA_009691905.1 Planctomycetaceae bacterium
CCTGAAACACGTGGCCGCGCTGGGCGGCTACCTGGGCCGCAGCCACGACGGCCCGCCCGGCCCCGAAATCATGTGGCGCGGAATGCGCCGCGTTTTTGACTTCGCCCTCGCCTGGGAAACCCGCACCGAAATCGAGAAACCTAAATTCCGCGATGATTGTGTATAAGGATGAGAGCGGAGCTTGGGGACAAGGGCAGGTGCCCGATTGGCCGGCAATCGTCGGGATGGCGTTGATCATTGCCGGCGTCGTCGCGATCAACTGGTTTTCGAAGACCATCCCGCATTGATATGATGTGCCTGAAAAGCATGCAGACTTGTCAAGAAATTCGGCAGAGCCAGTTCTCGCCGGGGAGAATTCAACTCGTGTAAGCGATTATTACTGGCAGAACATCGTCGCGTCGCTCGTTGATTCTGCTATTCCATCTTCGGCGGGCACTGGGTTTGCCAATCCTTTGAGCATCCATCTTCTTTCGTCGAAACCCCTCGATTTTTCTGGACGGCGGGTCGTTCGTCGGCCATCGTAATTGGGTCAATTGATTTTTCGCATTACGATCGAACTGCGTGATCCAGCGTCCCGGACCACGCGGGGCGTCAACGGCGCCGCCTGATCGGGGGCGAATCGTGCAAGAAGCGCTGCGCCGACTGCAGCCGGGGGAAGTGATGTCGATTTGGGTCGCGATTAACCACAAGACACAGTACACCTACGACCAGCTCGTCACATTGCAGCCGCACGTCATCCGTCTGCGGCCCGCGCCCCATTGCCGCACGCCGATCATCGCCTACGCGCTGCGCGCCCTGCCTCAGCCGCATTTTCTCAACTGGCAGCAGGATCCGTACAGCAATTACCTGGCGCGGCTGGTTTTTCCCAAGCCCGCGCGCGAATTCAGCGTCGAGGTCGACCTGATCGCCGAAATGACGGCGATCAACCCGTTCGATTTTTTCATCGACTCGTCGGCCGAGACGTCGCCCTTTGCCTACGAACCGGCCCTGGCGCACGAACTGGCGCCGTACCTGGCGACCCTACCTGCCGGGCCGAAACTGCAGGAACTGGCCGAGTCGCTCAGGCAGCACGATGTGCGCACAATCGACTATCTGGTCGACATCAACGGTCGCATCAAGCACGAGATCGACTACACGATCCGGATGGAGCCGGGCGTGCAGACCTGTGAAGAGACGCTCACGAAAAAAAACGGTTCGTGCCGCGATTCGGCGTGGCTGCTGGTGCAAACATTGCGGCACCTGGGCATGGCTGCGCGCTTTGTATCAGGGTACCTTATTCAACTGGTCGCCGATGTCGAAGCACTCGACGGCCCGCCCGGACCGACGCACGACTTTACCGACCTGCATGCGTGGAGTGAGGTCTACATCCCCGGTGCGGGCTGGATCGGCCTCGACCCCACCTCAGGACTGCTCGTCAGCGAAGGACATATTCCGCTGGCCTGCGCGGCCGACCCGACGAATGCCGCTGCGATATCCGGCTCGTACTCGTTTACCTCCGCGACGTCGTCGGCCGGGGTTGACGAGTGCCACGAAGAATTCGACTTTTCGATGTCGGTGACGCGCGTTCGTGAATTGCCCCGCGTGACGAAACCGTACACCGACGAGCAATGGCGACGGATTGACGCCCTGGGAGACCGGGTCGACCAGCGGCTTCGCGAACTGGATGTTCGGCTGACGATGGGGGGCGAACCGACGTTCGTCTCGATCGACGATCGCGATGGCGACGAATGGAACATTGCCGCGCTGGGTCCCGCCAAGGCACAGCAGGCCGACGTGTTGCTGAAGCGCTTGCAGGAAAAGTTCGCCCCCGGCGCGCTGTTGCACTACGGTCAGGGAAAGTGGTATCCCGGCGAGCCGCTGCCGCGATGGGCCTATGGCTGCTACTGGCGTCGCGACGGTCATGCGTTCTGGAACGATTTGACGCTCGTCGCCGACCTCGATCAGGATTACGGCGTCGATGCCGACGACGCGCGGCAGTTCATCACAGTCCTCACGAACCGACTGGGGATCGACCCGGTCCGGGCGATTCCCGCATACGAAGACACGTGGTACTACCTGTGGCGCGAGCGAAAACTTCCGACGAATGTCGATCCCTTGAAAAATCGACTCGACAATGCCGAAGAGCGCCTCCGCCTGACGCGGCTGTTTGAGCAGGGTCTCGACAAAATCGTGGGTTACGCGCTCCCTTTGCGGCGGGATCCGGGGCCGGCCGGTGGGTGGGAGAGCGGTCCCTGGCGCTTGCGGCAGGAGCATCTGTTTTTGTTGCCGGGCGACTCGCCGATGGGCTACCGACTGCCCCTGGATTCGCTCCCCTGGGAACCCGAAGCCGAGCGTCATGCCCTCTACGAACAAGACCCGTTTGCTCCGCGCGAACCGCTGGCTTTGCGGCCGCTGCCCGGGCACGATCGTCGAATCTCGTCAAGTCCTCCGGCCGCATTGCCTGCGTTGAATGTGGCGGCGACGAACGGCGTGGCACGACATTTCGACACGCCGCACGAAACGCCCAGTCTGGTCCGCACGGCACTGTGCGTCGAACCGCGGGAGGGGCGACTGCATATTTTCATGCCCCCGGTCGAATCGCTGGACGATTACGTCGACTTGATTACCGCGGTTGAACAGACGGCCGCCGCATTGCAGATCCCCGTGCTGATTGAGGGTTATAAGCCCCCGTCCGATCCGCGGATGAATTCGTTCCAGATCACTCCCGATCCGGGTGTGATCGAAGTCAATACGCAGCCTGCCCGCTCGTGGCGCGAACTGGTCGAGATCACGACCACGCTGTACGACGAGGCGCGGGCCTCGCGGTTATGCACTGAGAAATTTCAACTCGACGGTCGTCACATCGGCACAGGGGGGGGCAACCACATGGTGATCGGGGGTCCGACGCCGGCCGACAGCCCGATTTTGCGGCGGCCCGACCTGTTGCGCAGCCTGCTGACCTGCTGGCACAATCATCCGTCGTTGTCGTATCTGTTTTCGTCGTTGTTCGTGGGGCCGACGAGCCAGGCGCCGCGTGTCGACGAAGCGCGCAACGACAGCGTGTACGAGATGGAGATCGCCTTCCGGCAGATTCCCGACGCCGGCGAGTGCGTCCCCTGGCTGGTCGATCGGGTGTTTCGTCATTTGCTGACCGACGTCTCGGGCAACACGCATCGGGCCGAGTTCTGCATCGACAAACTGTTTTCACCCGACAGCAGCGACGGCCGCCGGGGGCTGGTCGAACTGCGGGCCTTCGAGATGCCTCCCCACGCGCGAATGAGCCTCGTGCAGCAACTGCTGCTGCGGGCGCTGATTGCACGCTTCTGGGAAAACCCAAACCGCCAGAAACTGGCGCGGTGGGGAACGCAACTGCACGACCGCTTTCTGCTGCCGCATTTCATCGAGCAGGATTTCGAAGATCTCCTCGACGAACTGGCTCAGGCGGGATACCCGTTGCAAAAGGAGTGGTTTGCACCGCACCTGGAGTTTCGCTTTCCACGGCTGGGGACGATCACACAGCGGGGCTTGCAGATCGAGCTGCGAACCGCGATCGAGCCCTGGCACGTTCTGGGTGAAGAACAAGGGTCCGGCGGGACCGCACGGTACGTTGACTGGTCGGTCGAACGGTTGCAGGTCAAAGTGCAGGGCCTCGTCGACACGCGGCATCTCGTGACCTGCAACGGCGTCGGCGTGCCTTTGTTTCCGACAGGCACGATCGGCGAATATGTTGCCGGCGTGCGGTACCGCGCCTGGCAGCCCCCTTCGTGCCTGCATCCGACATTGGGCATCGATGCGCCGCTGGTTTTCGACCTGCACGACACCTGGTCGGGCCGTGCGATCGGGGGTTGCCAATACCACGTCACGCATCCGGGCGGCCGCTCGTTCGACACATTTCCAGTCAACGCGGCCGAAGCCGAAGGTCGACGGCAAGCGCGGTTCTTCGCGTACGGCCATTCGCCCGGTCCCGCGCCGGTAACGAAACTCGAGATCAACCCCGAATTCCCGCTGACGCTCGATTTGAGAAAGTCGTTGAAAGCGCCGCTGAAGCCTGCGGAGGCAAGTCCGATTGCCCGGTGGTCGCCCCCGGTCAAAGCATCGGATATACTGGAGTCGGTGTAGACGCTGCTGTCTTCGATCGGCATTGATGCGATCGGCACCGACGCACCCTGGAGATTTTCATCCGCGACAACGAGGGCCGTCCGTCGGCCATGATGTTCAGGCAATTCGAAGTTGCCGCCAGCCGCGGCTGACACGCCCGCGACGATTCGGCACGGGGTGCGTGCCTTCGTCGTGGGGCGCTGGACCGTATGACGATGAGGGACGTATCGCGCGATGATCGCTGACACTCAGGAGCAGTTCCAGACGAGCGGCCCTGCGACGAACGCTCCCGATTGGCTCGACTTTTCACCGAATTCCGACGAGCCGGATGAACTGTTCGAACCGACCGGCGAGCCCCGGCCTCACGCGCGGCATTTCTTTAGTTTGCTGAAAACGCTCGGGTTGAGCGAAGTCAACCGCCGCTGGGCCGATGCCCGGCAGTTGATTCACGAAAACGGCGTCACCTACAACGTGTATGGCGACCCGCGCGGGATGAATCGCCCCTGGCAGTTCGACCCCATCCCGCAACTGATTTCGGCCGCCGATGCGGCCCTGCTCGAGCAGGGACTGATTCAGCGGGGCCGGCTGCTCGAAGCGGTGATGCACGATCTGTACGGTCCGCAAACGTGCCTGCGCGAAGGGCTTTTGCCGCGCAACCTGATCTACCCCAACCCCTCCTTTCTGCGATCGTGCCACAATATCGAGGTGCCACTCAATCGGTATTTGCATCTCTACGCGGCGAATATCGGGCGCGGGGCCGACGGATTGTTTCGTGTGCTGGGCGACCGGACGCAATCGCCGTCGGGCGCCGGCTATGCGCTCGAAAATCGCATCGTTCTCTCGCGGATGCTGCCCGATGCATTTCGCGAGTGCCGCGTGCAGCGATTGGCGACGTTTTTCCGCACGCTGCGCGACACATTGCGTGCGATCGCCCCCCACGATCGCGACAATCCGCGAATCGTCCTGTTGACTCCCGGCCCATACAACGAAACGTACTTCGAGCATGCGTATCTGGCGCGCTATTTGCGCTGCACGCTGGTTGAGGGCAACGACCTGACGGTCCGCGACAACCGCGTGTATCTCAAAGTCCTGGGGGCCCTGCAGCCGGTTGATGTCATTTTCCGCCGTCTCGACGACGACTACTGCGACCCGCTGGAATTGCGGCACGATTCATTTCTCGGGGTGCCGGGCCTGGTGCAGGTCGTGCGCATGGGCAATGTGGCGGTCGCCAACGCGCTGGGGACGGGGGTTCTTGAGACCCCCGGGCTGCTCTCTTTTCTGCCCGAATTGTGCCGGCATTTTCTGAGTGAAGATCTGCGCCTGCCGTCGGTCGCCACCTGGTGGTGTGGCGACCCCGTCGCCCGTGACTACGTGCTGGCGCACCTCGACGAAATGGTGATCAAACCCGCTCTCGACAGCCCGCGCTTCGAACCGGTTTTCACCGATGAAATGAGCCGCGCCCAGCGCGACGAACTGCTGGAGCGCATTCGGGCACGTCCGGGCGATTACGTGGGCCAGGAGCGGCTGACGCTGTCGACCACGCCGGTGCTCGACGGCGACCGGCTGCAACCCAGGCATCAGGTCTTGCGGACGTATCTGACTGCCCACGGCGATTCGTTTGTGATGATGCCCGGCGGTCTGACGCGGGTGAGTGCTTCCGCCGACACGATGGTCGTTTCGATGCAGCGCGGCGGGGGGAGCAAAGATACCTGGGTACTCTCCGATGCGCCGGTCGGCGATGTCTCGCTGCTGCCCCCTCGGGGGCAGCCGGTCGAACTCAATCGGGGGGGAAACGACCTTCCCAGCCGCGTTGCCGACAACCTGTATTGGTTGGGTCGCTATGTCGAGCGGGCCGAGGGACTGACCCGCTTGTTGCGTGCGGTCTTCGTGCGCCTGACCGAGACTTCCGGAATCGAAGAGGCGCACGAGTTACCGGTGCTGCTGGCGGCGGTGACGGCCGTCAGCCGATGCTACCCGGGCTTCATCGGCGACGGCGCCGATGCGCGACTGGCCCAGCCCGAGCGCGAACTGCAAGGGGTGATTCACGACCTCGAACAGCCGGGCAGCCTGGCCTCGAATCTGGAAGCCCTGTATCGACTGGCGGGAGTCGTCCGCGATCGAATCTCCAGGGATATGTGGCGTGTCATCAGCGATCTCGTCGAATTACGGCGGGCCACGGCGCCAGACGTGCTTGCGAACGGTCTTGCGCCCGGCGCCCCGCGGGGCTCTGAGCGGACCCTCAGCAGCGAACTCGATTTGCTCAACCGGTCGGTGCAGACGCTGGCCGCTTTCAGCGGTCTGGCGATGGAGAGCGTCACGCGCGGCGACGGCTGGAGGTTTCTCGATATCGGTCGCAAACTCGAACGCTCGTTGCATGTGGCGCGGCTGCTGCAAAATACGCTGGTCTTCGTGAACCGATCAGAGTCTCCCTTGCTTGAAGCGCTGCTCGAGATCGCCGACAGTTCGATGACCTATCGCCGACGCTATCAGGGTAGCCTGCAAGTGGCGGCCGTTCTCGATTTGCTTCTTGCCGACGAGACGAATCCTCGATCGCTGGGTTTTCAGCTTGCCGAACTGGCCGACGATATCGATCGCTTGCCGCGCGACCCGCGATTTTCGGGACGCAGCGTCGAACAGCGACTGATGCTGGCCTCGTTGACGACGCTGCGCCTGGCAGACGCCGACCAACTGGTACATGACGACGGCTCGGGGCGTCGAACGGGCCTCGAGCAACTCCTGAACGAATTGACCCGCGCGCTGCCGGCGTTGTCGGACGCCCTGACCCAGACGCACCTGAGCCACCTGCCGACGTCGCGGCAGCTCGCGTCGCCGATGGCCTGATTGCCAGTCTCATGCTCTATCGAGTCACGCACACGACGACCTACGATTACACCGAGCCGGTCTCGCTGTGTCATAACCTGGCGCATCTGATGCCGCGTGAGACGGCGTCTCAGCGCTGTCGGCAATCGACGCTGTCGATTGCACCGGAAGCCAGTGTCTTTTCATGCCGGATGGACTACTTCGGCAATCCGGAGACTTTTTTTGCGGTCCAGGAGCCGCACCGCCGGTTGACGGTCGCTGCCGATCATCTGGTCGAGGTGACGCCGTCGGCAGCATGCGGGTCGGCGCCGACCCTGTCGTGGGAAAAGGTGGTCGATCTCGTTCGTTTCGATCTCGATCGTGAGGCACTGGAAGCCTCGCAGTTCGTGTGCGACTCGCGATCGATTCGATCGAGTCCCGAATTCGCAGGCTCAGACCTCCTGATCTAGGGTTGTGAGTTTCTAGCGTTGGGAGTGAGCGAAGTGGCTTGATTCGTAGGGCATTCGTGGTCTCGCGGATGGAGAAGGGGAATTCAGTCCTGCGGAAAGAAAAATGGTACCTTCAACCTCTGCT